>NZ_JBITSA010000005.1:147718-201237 GCF_044540385.1 Kitasatospora sp. NPDC086009 | reverse complement strand
CCCGGCCCACACCCACAAAAACACCCCCGGGTGGCCGGACCTGCTCCGGGCCCCGGCGCCGCCCCCCGCGGGGGTGGGGGGGGTGTTGGGGGGGGGGGGGGGGGGGGGGGGGGGGCCCCCGCGGCCCCGCCCCGGCGCTCCCACCGCACCGTCACCCCCACGACCGTCCCCCCACGGAGGTGCACCACCGTGTCCGGAACGAACACCCCACCCGCGACCACCGCCACCCGCAGACGGCGCCCGCGCCGCGCACTGACCACCGTGCTGACCGCCGCCGGCGCGGCCACCGCGCTCTGCGCGGCGCTGCTCGGCACCGCCACGGCCGCCGTCCCGCCCGCGCCCGCCGGCTGGACCACCGTCTGGAGCGACGACTTCGGCGGCGCCGCCGACACCCTGCCGGCGGCCGCCGACTGGATCGTCGACACCGGCACCAGCTACCCCGGCGGCGCCGCCAACTGGGGCACCGGCGAGGTCCAGAGCTACACCGCGAACACCGCCAACCTCCGCCAGGACGGCGCCGGGAACCTGCGCATCACCCCGATCCGGGACGCCGCCGGCAACTGGACCTCCGGCCGGATCGAGACCAGGCGCAGCGACTTCGAACCGCCCGCCGGCGGGAAGCTGCGGATCGAGTCCCGAATCCAGATGCCGAACGTGACCGGCCCGGCCGCCGACGGCTACTGGCCGGCCTTCTGGACGCTGGGCGCGCCGTACCGCGGCAACTACTGGAACTGGCCGACCATCGGCGAGTTCGACCTGATGGAGAACGTCAACGGCGTCAACCAGGTCTGGGGGACCCTGCACTGCGGCGGCAACCCGGGCGGCCCGTGCAACGAGACCACCGGCCTCGGCGCCGTGCACGCCTGCCCGGGCTCGGCCTGCCAGGGCAACTTCCACACCTACGCGCTGGAGTGGGACCGCAGCGTCAGCCCGCAGCAGCTGCGCTGGTACGTCGACGGCGTGCAGTTCCACTCCGTCACCTCGGCCCAGATGGACGCCGCCACCTGGGACGCGGCCACCGCGCACGGGCACTTCATCCTGCTGAACGTCGCGATGGGCGGGGCCTTCCCGGACCCGGTGGCGGGTCACCGGACGCCCACCGCCGCGACCGCCTCCGGCGTGCCGATGCTGGTCGACTACGTCGCGGTCTACCGCTCGGGCGGCGGCACCACGCCGCCGACCACGCCGCCGCCGACCACGCCGCCGCCGACCACCACGCCGCCGACCACGCCGCCGCCGACCACCACGCCGCCGACCACGCCGCCCCCCGGCGGCACCGGGAGCGCGTACGGCACCATCCAGGCCGAGGCCTACGGCGGGCAGTCGGGGACGGCCCGGGAGGCCACCACCGACAGCGGCGGCGGCCAGAACCTCGCCGCGCTCGCCAACGGCGACTGGGCGCTGTACCCGGGCGTCGACTTCGGGACGGCCCCGGCCCGGCAGTTCAAGGCGCGGGTGGCCTCGGGTGCGGCGGGCGGCGTCAGCGGACTGGTCGAGGTCCGCCTCGACAGCCGGACCGCCGCGCCGATCGGCTCCTTCGCCGTGGCCAACACGGGTGGCTGGCAGAGCTGGACGACCGTCCCGGCGAACATCGCCGCGACCACCGGCAGGCACGACGTCTACCTGACCTTCACCAGCGGGCAGCCGGCCGACTTCGTCAACGTCAACTGGTTCACGTTCAGCACCACCTGACCCGGGGTGCCGGGCGGTGGCGGACGGCAGTCGCCCGCCACCGCTCCGGCGTGCCCGCCCGGGTGTTCTGGGAGCGCTCTCAGCGACGGGCGACCGACCCGCTAGGCTCTGGGGACGAAGCGTTCACGCGCGAGAGGAGCCCACGGTGCCGGAGCAGTCGCCGCGTCCGACGCTGGAGTCGGTCGCCGAACGGGCCGGGGTTTCCCGGGCCACGGCGTCGCGGGTGGTGAACGGCGGGGAGGGCGTCCGTGAGGCCCTGCGGGAGAAGGTCCGACGGGCCGTCGACGAGCTCGGCTACGTCCCGAACCCGGCCGCCCGGACGCTGGTCACCCGGCACAACCGGGCGGTCGCCGTGGTGGTGGCCGAGCCCGGCAGCCGGCTCTTCTCCGACCCGTTCTTCGCCCAGCAGCTGCGCGGCATCGGCCGCGAGCTGTCGGCCGCCGACCACCAGATGGTCCTGATGATGGTCGAGGACCAGCACGACTACGAGCGGGTCGGCCGCTACCTGGCCGGCGGGCACGTGGACGGCGCGCTGCTGTTCTCGCTGCACCAGCCGGACCCGCTGCCCGACATGGCGCGCAAGGTCGGGCTGCCCTTCGTGGTGGGCGGCCGGCCGGGCTGGCCGGGCGCCGATTCCGACCACGACCTGGTCTACGTGGACAGCGACAACCGGGGCGGTGCCCGACTGGCGGTCGGCCACCTGCGGGCCCTGGGGCGCACGGCCATCGCCACCGTCACCGGCCCGCTCGACCAGACCTCCTCGATAGACCGGCTGGACGGCTACCGGGACGTGCTGCCCGACGGCGACCCGGCGCTGATCGCCGAGGGGGACTTCACCCCCGACGGCGGCGGCCGGGCGATGGCCGAACTGCTGGCCCGCCGACCCGACCTGGACGCGGTGTTCGCGGCCTCCGACGCGATGGCCTCGGGCGCGCTGCGGGTGCTGCGCGAGGCCGGCCGCCGGGTGCCGGAGGACGTCGCCGTGGTGGGCTTCGACGACGTCGAGTCGATCGCGGCCTGGACGGAGCCGCCGCTGACGACGGTGCGCCAGGACATCGAGGAGATGGGCCGCTTGATGGCCGGGCTGCTGCTGCGCCGGCTCGCCGGTGCCGGTGCCGGTGCGCGGCCCGGGGCGGCCGGCGGAGCGGCGGGCGGCCTCCCGTCGGGTCTGCGCCCCGGGGGCCCCACCTCCGTGATCACCCCCACCCGGCTGGTTCTGCGCGCCTCGGCCTGACCGGCCTCGGCCGGACGGGCTGGACCTGACCGGCGGGCACCTGACCGGCCGGGGCTTGGGCGGTCGGGCGCTTCGCCGTCCCACCGGAGTAACCCTTTCCACCCCTGCGTTCAAGGCCTGAACGCGGGTCGACGATATCCCGGAGATTACGTTCGGGTTTCGGCCTCTTGACCATCGCGCCGCCCGCACGGCACTCTCCTCTCAACGCACTGAGAGCGCTCTCAAGAGCGCTCTCAGAACCCGTTCGACGCACCGCCTCGCGCCCCCTCGTCCGCGCACCCCCACGCCCCCGCTCGCCCCGCGCCGCCCGAACCGCACCCCACCCGCCCCGCCAGGGAGTCCTCATGCGCCGCTCCGCCGCCGTGCTCGCCAGCACCGCCCTCGCCGCCACCCTCCTGCTCACCGCCTGCGGCAGCTCCGCCGGATCGGCCGACGCCGCCGACGGCAAAGTGACCATCACCGTCGACCTCTTCGGCACCTTCGGCTTCAAAGAGAGCGGCCTCTACGAGGAGTACATGAAGCTGCACCCCAACGTCACGGTCAAGCAGACCGACACCCAGGACGAGGGCCAGTACTGGCAGGCCCTGCAGACCAAGCTCGCGGGCGGCGGCGGCCTGGCCGACATCCAGGGGCTGGAGGTCGGCCGGGTGGCGAGCGTGCTGCAGAAGCAGGCCGACAAGTTCACCGACCTGAAGACCCTCGGGCTCGGCTCGGTCAACGACGAACTGGTGCCCTGGAAGGGCGCCGCGGTGAAGACCGCCGACGGCCGGGTCCTCGGGGCCGGTACCGACATCGGCCCCGAGGCGATCTGCTACCGCACCGACCTGTTCAAGGCGGCCGGCCTGCCCACCGACCGCACCGAGCTGGCCCAGCGCTGGTCGACCTGGCAGGGCTACCTGGACCTCGGCAAGCAGTACGTGGCCACGGCCGGCGCCGGCAACACCTGGACGGACAGTGCGGCCGGGCTCTTCACCGCCGAGGTCGGCCAGCAGAAGGTGCGCTACGCCGACGAGAGCGGCAGGCCGGTCTTCGACAGCAGCCAGGCCGTGCGGACCGCCTGGGCCGACGCCGGCCGGCTGGTCGCGGACGGGCTGAGCGCGAAGCTCCCGCAGTGGACCCCGGAGTGGAACAAGGCCTTCAGCACCGGGAAGTTCGCCACCCTGAGCTGCCCCGCCTGGATGCTCGGCTACATCAAGGGCCAGGCGGGCGAGGCCGGTTCGGGCAGCTGGGACGTCGCCCCCGGCCCCGGCCGGACGGGCAACTGGGGCGGCTCCTACCTCGCCGTGCCCAGGACGGCCAAGCACCCCAAGGAGGCCGCCGCGCTGATCGCCTGGCTGACCGCCAAGGAGCAGCAGACCACCCTCTTCACGAAGCAGGGCTCCTTCCCGTCGTCCACCGGCGCGCAGGCCGCCATCAAGGACGTGACCGACCCGTACTTCAACAACGCGCCGATCGGCCGGATCTTCAGCGAGTCGGCGGCCGCCATGCCGGCCCAGGTGCTCGGCGTGGACGACGGCGTGATCGGCAAGGCCTTCACCGACGCCCTGGGCGAGGTCGAGCGGACCGGCACCGCCCCGGACACGGCCTGGAAGCACGCGATGGACAACATCACCAAGGCCAACGGAAACTGACGGGGTATCGGCAGATCACCACGATGGCCATCACCTCCGCCGCCCGCCTGCCCGCGGCCGACCCGGCGAAGCCCCGGGCCCGCCGGGCCGGCCGGCTCGCGCCCTACGGCTTCCTCGCCCCGTTCTTCGTCCTGTTCGCCGCCTTCGGGCTCTTCCCGCTGCTCTACACCGCCTATGTCTCGCTCCACCGGGTCGAGTTGCAGACCACCGACCGGATGGACTGGGTCGGCGCGCAGAACTACACCCGCCTGCTGGCGGACCCGTTCTTCTGGAACGCGCTGCGCAACACCTTCACCATCGGGGTGCTCTCCACCGTGCCCCAGCTGCTGATGGCACTGGGCCTGGCCCACCTGCTCAACTACCGGCTGCGCGGCCGGTCCTTCTACCGGGTCGCGATGCTGATGCCGTACGCGACCTCGGTGGCGGCCGCCACGCTGGTCTTCGCCCAGCTCTTCGGGCGGGACTACGGCCTGATCAACTGGGTGCTGGGCCAGGCCGGCCTGAGCCCGGTGGACTGGCAGGCGGGCACCTGGGCCTCGCAGTTCGGCGTCTCCGCGATCGTCACCTGGCGGTGGACGGGGTACAACGCGCTGATCTACCTGGCCGGCATGCAGGCGATCCCCGGCGAGCTCTACGAGTCGGCGGCGGTCGACGGGGCCTCCCGGTGGCAGCAGTTCCGCCACGTCACCGTCCCCGGCCTGCGCCCCACCATCGTCTTCACCGTGGTGGTGTCGACCATCGGCGCCACCCAGCTGTTCGGCGAACCGCTGCTCTACGAGGGAAACGCCGGCGGCGGGATCTCCCACCAGTACCAGACCCTCGGCCTCTACCTCTACGAGCAGGGCTGGAGCTTCTTCCACCTCGGGCGCGCGGCCGCGGTGGCCTGGGTGATGTTCCTGCTGATCGTCGTCCTCGCCCTGCTGAACGCGGCGATCGCCGCCCGGCGCAACCGTACGGACCGGTGACCCGCATGCGACCGAACCCGCGCTCCCCGCTGCACGGCGGCCCGCTCGTCCACGTGGTGCTGATCACCGCCACCCTGGTGTTCGCCTTCCCCTTCTACTGGACGCTGGTGGCCGCCAGCCGCTCCAACGCCGAACTCAGCTCGGCCTCACCGGCACTGACCCCCGGACCGAACCTGCTGCACAACATCGGCGCGGCGCTGGAGCAGGCGGCGATCGGCGACGCGCTGCTGAACTCGCTGATCGTCGCGGCCACCGTCACGGCCGGGGTGGTGCTCTCCTCGACGCTGGCCGGCTTCGCCTTCGCCAAACTGCGCTTCCGCGGCCGCGGCCTGCTGCTGGCGGTCACCGTCGCCACCATGATGATCCCGCCGCAGCTCGGCGTGATCCCGCTGTTCATGGTGATCGTCCGGCTCGACCTGCAGAACACCCTGCCGTCGGTGATCCTGCCCTCGCTGGTCTCGGCCTTCGGGGTGTTCTTCATGCGGCAGTACCTGGTCCAGGCGCTGCCGGACGAACTGGTCGAGGCCGGCCGCGTCGACGGCGCCTCGCTGTTGCGGATCTTCCGTTCGATCGTGCTCCCGGCCGCCCGCCCGGGCATGGCGGTGCTGGGCATGCTGACCTTCATGGCCACCTGGAACGACTTCTTCTGGCCGGTCGTCGCCCTCAGCTCGCAGAACCCCACCGTGCAGGTCGCGTTGAAGTCCCTGGGGCAGGGGTACGTTCCCGACCAGTCGATCGTCATGGCCGGCACCCTGATCGGCACGCTCCCCGTCCTGCTGGTCTTCGGCGTCCTCGGCCGGCAGATCGTCGGCGGCATCATGCAGGGCGCCGTCAAGGGCTGACCCCGACCCACACCACCGGAAGGTGACATGACCGACCACGCCCGACCCCTCGTGTTCCCCGCCGACTTCCTCTGGGGCGCGGCCACCGCCGCCTACCAGATCGAGGGCGCCGCCGGGGAGGACGGCCGCACCCCGTCCATCTGGGACACCTTCAGCCGGACGCCCGGCAAGGTCCGCAACGGCGACACCGGTGACATCGCGACCGACCACTACCACCGGTTCCGCGAGGACATCGCGCTGATGGCCGAACTCGGCCTGCCCGCCTACCGCTTCTCGATCGCCTGGCCGCGCGTCCAGCCCGGCGGCAGCGGCCCGGTCAACAAGGCCGGGCTCGACTTCTACGACCGGCTGGTCGACGGGCTGCTGGAGCACGGCATCACCCCGGTGGCCACGCTCTACCACTGGGACCTGCCGCAGGAGCTGGAGACCCCGGCCGGTGGCGGCCCCGCCGCGGGCGGCGGCTGGACCGACCGGTCGACCGCCCGGCGCTTCGCCGAGTACGCGGCCCTGGCCGCCGCCCGGCTGGGCGACCGCGTCGACTCCTGGACCACCCTGAACGAGCCGTGGTGCAGCGCCTTCCTCGGCTACGGCAGCGGCGTCCACGCCCCCGGCCGCACCGACCCGGCCGCCGCCCTCACCGCCCACCACCACCTGCTGCTCGCCCACGGCCTCGCCGTCGGCGCGCTGCGCGCCGAACTCCCGGCCACGGCCCGGGTCTCGCTCACCCTCAACCTGGCGGCCGTGCGCCCGCACCGCGACGACCCGGCCGACCGCGAGGCCGCCCGGCGGATCGACGGGCTGGCCAACCGGATCTTCCTCGACCCGGTGTTCCACGGCCGCTACCCGGCCGACGTGCTCGCCGACACCGCCGGCGTCACCGACTGGTCCTTCGTCCGCGACGGCGACCTCGCCGAGATCTCCCGCCCCCTCGACGCGCTCGGCATCAACTACTACACCCCGACGGTGGTCGCCGCCGACGACCCGGCCGACCCGGCCCCGCGCCAGGACGGCCACGGCGGCGAGCGCTCCCCCTGGCCCGCCGACCACGGCATCCGCTTCCTGCCGGCCGAGGGCGAGCGCACCGCGATGGGGTGGCCGGTCGACGCCGAGGGCCTGTACGAGCTGCTCACCCGGCTCCGCGACGAGCTGCCCGGCCTGCCCCTGCTGATCACCGAGAACGGCGCCGCCTACGACGACTACGGCGACCCCTCGGGCGCGGTGCGCGACCCCGAGCGGATCGCCTATCTGCGGTCCCACCTGGCCGCCGTCCACCGCGCGATCGCCGCCGGCGCGCCCGTGCGCGGCTACTTCCTCTGGTCCCTGCTGGACAACTTCGAGTGGGCGTACGGCTACGGCAAGCGGTTCGGCATCGTCCACGTGGACTTCCCCTCCCAGCGCCGCACGCCCAAGGACAGCGCCCGCTGGTACGCGGAGGTGGTCCGCACCGGCGAGCTCCGCGCGGCCGACCCGCCGGCCTGAGCCCCGCCCGCCGTCCTGGGTCCGCCGTGACCCGGCGCCGGTGACCCCGGCGCCAGCGCCGGGAATGCGGTCCCGGACGGTGGTGGTTGCCGCTGAGGTGACTACTGCCGCGCCTGCGATCCGCCTCTCGGTGCTCGACCGTTCCCGGACGAGACGGGGGGAGGAGCCCGCGCGGGCGCTGCGGGACACGGTGGCGTTCGCCCGGCACGCCGAGCGGCTCGGCTACCACCGGTTCTGGGTGTCGGAGCACCACGGCGTCCCCGGCGTGGCCGGGTCGGCGCCCACCGTGCTCGCCGCGGCGGTGGCCTCGGCCACCGACCGGATCCGGGTCGGCACGGGCGGCGTGATGCTCCCCAACCACCAGCCGCTGGTCGTGGCCGAGCAGTTCGGGGTGCTCGCCGCGCTCTTCCCCGGCCGGATCGACATGGGGCTGGGCCGCTCCGTGGCCTTCACCGACGGCGTCCGGCGGGCGCTCGGCCGGGACAAGGACGCCGCAGACCGCTTCGGCGAGCAACTGGCCGAGCTGCTCGGCTACTTCGACGGGTCGGGGCGCACCCACCGGGACGTCCACGCCCGCCCCGCTGAGGGCCTGGACGTCCCGGCCTTCGTCCTGGCCACCGGCGCGGGCGCGGACATCGCCGCCGAGGCCGGGCTGCCGCTGGTCATCGGGGCCGTCCGCGGCGAGGACCGGATGCTGGCCGCGATCGACCGCTACCGCGCCCGGTTCCGCCCCTCCGCACAGGCGGCCCGGCCGTACGTGGTGGTCTCCGGCACGGTGGCGGTCGCCGGAACGGCCGAAGAGGCCGAGCGGCTGCTGGTCGCCGAGGCCTGGGCGAGCGCCCACGCCCGGACCCACGGCGAGTTCCCGCCGCTGGCCCCCGCCGAGGAGGTGCTCGGCCGGGAGATGGGCCCGCGCGAGCGCGCGGCCTACCAGCAGTCGCTGCGCGGCCACATCGCCGGGACCCCGCCGCAGGCCGCCGCTGAGCTCGCCGCGCTGGTGGCCCGCACCGGGGCCGACGAGTTCCTCGTCACCACCAGCACGTACGACCGCGCGGCGCTGTTCGACTCCTACCGCCTGCTCGCCGAGGCGGTCCGCCCGCGCTGACCGGCGCTCCGCCGGGGAGGCGGCCTCACCCCGGACCGGTCAGTGCTGGACGGTGACGGCCTCGACCCGGCTGAAGTCGGCGGCGGCCAGGTCCTCGTCGCGGATGACGTAGTAGAGCGGGCACCCGGTGAACTCCGGGCGGCCCGCCGCGAGCAGGATGCGCTCCGGACCGCGGCCGCGCGGCGGCACCACGTACTGGTCCGTCTCCGGATCGGGGCCGAGCAGCACCATCCAGGCACCGTGCCGCGGCGCGACGTCCAGGGCGGCGGACGGCAGCGCGGTCAGCCGGTCCACCGCCTCCTCCGGGAGGTCGACCGGGGGATCGTCGTGGAACCGCACGGCCTGCGCCAGCATGGCCTTGCCGGCGGCGTACAGCGGCGCGGGCGGCCCGGTGAACTCCCACGGCGGGGCGCCCCAGCCCGCCTCGGGATCGGCGAACGCCGGATCGGAGGCCACGTCGTAGGGCGCGGTGCCGTCGGCGGTGGCGTCCGGGAAGTGCAGCACGGTGACGGCGTCCCGGCCGCCGAAGCCGTCGTGGCCGGGGAAGAAGAAGTAGAGCAGGCCGCGGGGCGGCAGCAGGTGGTTGGCGTCCGCCGGCGCGACCTCCGCCAGGTCGATCTGGGCGACGAAGCAGTCCGGCAGCGCGTCCGGCCCCGGCTCCGCCCCCGGCCAGACGAAGCCGGGCGGCACGGCCGGTACGCCGCCGCACCGGGAGAACGGCTCCGGCCCCCGGTGGCCGGCGGGGCGCGGGCCCAGGGCGATGCCGTGCTCGGCCAGCCCCATCAGCTCAGCCTCCCAGGGTCCGAGGCCGGCGTCGCCGATCAGCCGTCGAAGCGTCCGGCCGTCGTCGGCGGTCACAGGATTGGGGCGCGTCATGGCGCCACTCTAGAAGCAGCCGCCGACAGCCGGGGTCGGGGCCCGGCCCCGACTTCGGGGGCCGGGTCGGCCCAGGCCGGCGGGGTGGCCGACAATGGCAGCGTGAACGACATGGACTACCAGCTGCTCCTCCAGGAGGCGATGGAGGCGGCCCGGCGGGCGCCCGCCCGGGGGCGGGTCGCCGATTACATCCCGGCCCTCGCCCAGGCCGACCCGACGGCCTTCGGGATGGCCATCGCCACCGTGGACGGCGCGGTGTTCGGCGCCGGGGACTGGGAGCACCCGTTCTCGATCCAGTCGGTGTCGAAGCTGTTCACCCTGGCCCTGGCGCTGGCGGACGGCGGCGACGAGCTGTGGCGCGGGGTCGGCCGCGAGCCGTCCGGCAACCCGTTCAACTCGCTGGTCCAGCTGGAGTCCGAGAACGGCATCCCGCGCAACCCCTTCATCAACGCCGGCGCGCTGGTCGTCACCGACCGGCTGCTGAAGCTGACCGGCGACGCCGTCGGCGCGGTCCGGGACTTCCTGCGCGTGGAGTCCGGCAACCCGGCCGTCGCGGTGGACGACTCGGTGGCGTCCTCCGAGGCCCAGCACGGCCACCGCAACGCCGCGATGGCGCACTTCATGGCCAGCTACGGCAACCTGCGCAACCCGGTCGACAGCGTGCTCGCGCACTACTACGCGCACTGCGCGATCGAGGCGAGCTGCCGGGACCTCGCGCTGGCCGGGCTCTTCCTCGCCCGGCACGGGACCCGCGCCGACGGCTCGCGGCTGCTGTCGCGCAGCGAGGCCAAGCGGATCAACGCGGTGCTGCTCACCTGCGGCACCTACGACGCGGCAGGGGAGTTCGCCTACCGGGTGGGGCTGCCGGGCAAGAGCGGGGTCGGCGGCGGCGTGCTGGCGGTGCTGCCGGGCCGGGGCACGGTCTGCGTCTGGGGCCCGGGCCTGGACGCGGCCGGGAACTCGGTGCTGGGGGTCGCGGCCCTGGACGCGCTGACGACGGCCACGGGCTGGTCCGTCTTCTGACGCCGGGCACGCCGGGCACGCCGGGCACGCCGGGCACGCCGGATCCGGTCGCACCGCCGGATCCCGCCGTGGCGCCGGATCCGTGCGCGTCGGCGGATCCGTGCGCGTCGGCGGCCGGAGTGAACGATCGGCCCCCGGGAGCGCCCGGTCCTGTGGTACTGATCGACGGGTACCGGTCACCGGGGGAGCGGCCGCCCGCTCGCCCGCCCAGCAGGGAGGAAGCCCCAGCATGGCGCCGCGCACCACCTCGCCCTCCCCGCCGCCCGCCCACGGCGCGCCTGACGGCCCGTCCGCGAACGCCCCGACCGGCCCCGGCGGTTCGTCGCCGCGGCCGTGGGACGAGGTGGTCGCCCTGGCGAGCGACCTGATCAGGTTCGACACCACCAACACCGCGGACGCGGGCGGGGTGGGCACCGAACGCCCGGCGGCCGAGTACGTGGCGGCCAAGCTGGCCGAGGTCGGCTACGACGTCACCTACGTCGAGGCCGGCGCCCCGGGCCGGGGCAACGTCGTCGTCCGGCTGCCCGGGGCGGACCGGGAGCGCGGCGCCCTGCTGATCCACGGCCACCTGGACGTCGTCCCGGCGGACCCGGCCGAATGGCGCGTGCACCCGTTCTCGGGGGAGGTCGCCGACGGCTACCTGTGGGGCCGGGGCGCGGTCGACATGAAGGGCATGGTGGCCATGATGCTGGCCGTGGCCCGCGGTCACCGGCGCGACGGCGTCCTGCCGCCGCGCGACCTGGTCTTCGCCTTCGTCTCCGACGAGGAGGCGGGCGGCTTCCAGGGCGCCCGGTGGCTGGTCGACCACCGGCCGGAACTCTTCGAGGGCGTGACCGAGGCGGTCGGCGAGGTCGGCGGATTCTCCGTCAGCTTCGGTGACGCCACCCGGGCCTACCTGATCGGGACGGCGGAGAAGGGGGCGGTCTGGCTGCGCCTCAAGGCGCGGGGCACGGCCGGCCACGCCTCGCTGCTGCACGACGACAACCCGATCGCCAGGCTCGCCGCCGCCGTCACCCGGCTGGAGTCGCACCGGTTCCCCGTCGTCCTCACCCCCGCGGTGCGCGAACTGCTCGAAGGGGCCGCGGAGATCACCGGGGTGCCGTTCGACGAGAGCGACCCCGAGGCGGCGCTGGCCCGGTTCGGGCACGCGGCCCGGCTGATCGGGGCCAGCCTGCGCGACACCGCCAACACCACCCGCTTCGATGCCGGCCACAAGGCCAACGTGGTGCCCTCCACCGCCCGCGCGGAGATCGACGCGCGGGTGATCCCGGGCCGGGAGGAGGCTTTCCGGGCCGAGGTCGCCGCGCTCCTGGGGCCCGGCATCGAGCAGGAGTGGAACAGCCTGCCGGCCGTCGAGACCGCCTTCGAGGGCCAACTGGTCGACGCCATGGCGCTGTCGCTGGCGGCCGAGGACCCGGGCTCCCGGGTGCTGCCCTACATGCTGTCCGCCGCCACCGACGCCAAGTCGTTCCAGCGCCTGGGCATCCGCACCTTCGGCTTCGCCCCGCTCCGGCTGCCCCCGGGACTGGACTTCGCCGCGCTGTTCCACGGGGTCGACGAACGGGTCCCGGTGGAGGCCCTGGAGTTCGGCACGCGCGTCCTGGACCGCTTCCTGCGCCACTGCTGACGCCGGGCGCCCGGGCGGTCCCTCAGGCCGGCGGCGCGGCGGCGAGCCGCTCGGTCAGCGCCGTCAGGGCCGGTCCGAGCGGGAGGTCGACCAGGACGTCGGCGCGGTCGTCGCCGCGCGTCGGGCCCTGGTTCACGATCGCGACGGGCTTCCCGGCCCGGGCGGCGTGCCGCACGAAGCGCAGGCCGGACATGACCGCCAGCGACGAGCCGAGGACGAGCAGCCCGCGCGCCCCGTCGACCAGGTCGAAACAGTGCCGGACGCGCGGCGTGGGCACGCTCTCGCCGAAGAAGACCACATCGGGCTTGAGGATCCCGCCGCACGCCCCGCAGGCCACCACCCGGAAGGACGCCACCAGGGCGTCGGGCAGCTCGACGTCCCCGTCGGCGTTGCGCAGGGCGCCGTCCTCCGGGAAGGCGCCGTTCAGGGCGCGCAGGCGCCGGTCGAGGTCCTCCCGTGCGCTGCCCCGCCCGCAGCCGAGGCAGACCACCCGGTCGAGCCCGCCGTGCAGTTCCACCGCGTCCACGGTGCCGGCCGCCCGGTGCAGGCCGTCCACGTTCTGGGTGATCACCGCCGACACCAGGCCGCGGCGGCGCAGCTCCTCGACGGCCAGGTGCCCGGCGTTGGGGCGGGCCCCGGCGATCGAGCGCCACCCGGCGTGGCTGCGCGCCCAGTAGCGGCGCCGGGCCTCGGGACTCCCGACGAACTCCTGGTAGGTCATCGGCGTCCGGCGGCGCAGGCTACCGGTGGGGCCCCGGTAGTCGGGGATGCCCGACTCGGTGGACAGCCCCGCGCCGGTCAGCACCGCCACGCTCCGGCCGGCCAGTAGCCGGGCGACCTCGCCCAGGGCGTCGTCCGTCGGGTCGGCCGCGCCGACCGCCGGCGGCTCGGGCAGCGGATCCAGGGGCATGCCCACAGCCTAGCGACGCGGCCGGTGCGGTGCGGGGGGACACCACCGCACCGCCCCGGCCGGCCGGGTCAGTGCCCGGGGGTGGGGACGGCCGCCACGTCGGCGCGCAGCGCCGGCAGGTCCGCGTACATCGTGCCGCCGGGGCAGTCGGTGGCCAGCCAGTCGCGGTGGCCGCTGATCATCTCGACCGGCTTGGTCACGCCGTTGACCGGGTTCACGAAGGTGACGTGCGCCTGGGGGTCCAGGTTGTGCGCGCGGGTCAGCACGGCGAGCAGCGCGGTCAGCGACGTGCGGGCGGGGGCGGTCGGCGCCTGGCTGCTGAGGGTGCCCAGCAGGGCGATGCCGATGTTGCCCGAGTTGAAGCCGGCGGTGTGGAAGGCCGTCACGGCGTTCCCGGCCGCGTCGTGCGCCGGGATGCCGTCGTCGCCCGACCAGCGGCCCTCGTAGATCCGTCCGGCCTCGTCGATCAGGAAGTGGTAGCCGATGTCGCCCCAGTCGTTGGTGATCGCGTGGTACTCGTAGATCGCCCGCACGGTGGCCGCCGGGTCCGGGTCGGCGTTGGCGGTGTCGGTGTGGTGCACCGTCAGGGTCTGCAGCGGGTAGTACTTCGCGGGGGAGTTCTCCACGCCGTTCTTGAAGCGCTTGGACTCGTCGGCGCCCCAGGCCGCGCGGGAGAGGTACTCGACCCCGCAGAAGGTGACGGGCGTCGTCGGGGCGAGCGAGACCGTGCGGGCCGGGCCGTGCACGGTGTCGATGGCGGCGGAGCGGACGTTGGCGGCCCCGTCGGGCAGGCGCAGGTCGTAGCCGGGCGCGCCGTCGGCGGCGATCAGCGCGGTGGCGGTCCCGACCGTGCGGTCGGCGCCGTCCGGGCCGCCCGCGCAGCCGGCGGGCAGCGGCTGCCACGCCCCGCGGGTCGCGTCGTCGCGGTGCAGCCGGATGGCGGCGCCGCGGGCGGGGCCGTCCCAGCTGACGCCGACGTAGCGGATCGGGAAGTCCGCCCGCACGGTGGTGGCCTCGCGGCCCACCGCGGACAGCGCCCGGGTCTCGGGGACGCGGGCCGTCCGGGCAGCGAGCGGCTGGGCCCCACCCGCGCCGGTGCCCGCGGCGTTGCCGGCGCCGGTGCCGCTGCCGGCGGCGGCCGACGCGGCGGGGGTGACGGCGAGCGCGGCGGCGGTGGCACCGATCGCCGTGACGAGGGTGCGCCGGGTGACGGCGGGCTTCGGGTGGGGCATGGGCGGTCCTGTCTCGGGCGTGTGCGGGAACGGAGGGCCCGAGGATCGGCCCCGGATGCAGCGCCCCCCGCTGACAGAAGTTCAGTCAATGCCGAATGTACACAATTGACCGTGTCCATCCTGACGATCCGGGGTGATCTTTGCCCGAAAGTGCAGGTCGGACCGGGGATCGGCGGCCGGGGGCAGCCGCGCCGACCGCCGATCCCCGGCCCGCTCCCCGTGCCGTCGAGGCGGCCCCGGCCCTCTCGACCGCGGCGTCGAACCGGCCTGTCATGAGGTCCCCTCCGACGGGCCGCACGGGTGACGTCCCGTCACCGTCACGGGCGGGAAGGCGCGATGACGCCGGACGCGGCCTTGCATAGACTCGGTCGCCATTCGTCCGGGCGAGTCCAGGAGAGTCAGCGCATGACCAACCCGTCCCCCAGTTCCGCCGTCGGCACCTCGGCCACGCCCCTGCTGGACGACACCATCGGCGCGAGCCTCGACCGCGCGGTCCGCGCCTTTCCCGGCCGGGAGGCCCTGGTCGACCTGCCGTCCGGCCGTCGGTGGACGTACCGGGAGCTGGCCGAGGAGGTGGACCGGGTCGCGCTGGGGCTGCTGACGCTCGGCGTCGGCCGGGGCGACCGGGTCGGGATCTGGGCGCCGAACTGCGCGGAGTGGGTGTTCACCCAGTACGCCACCGCGCGGATCGGCGCCGTCCTGGTGACCGTCAACCCCGGCTACCGGGCGCACGAACTGGAGTACGTCCTACGGCAGTCGGGCATCCGCACGATCGTGGCCGCGGCCGCCTTCAAGACCTCCGACTACGCGGCCATGCTGGCCGAGACCGCCCCGCGCTGCCCCGCGCTGAAGGACGTCCTGCTGATCGGCTCGCCGGCCTGGAGCGACCTGCTCGCCCGGGCCGAGCACGCCGACCGCGGCCCGCTGCACGCCGCCGCCGCGGCGCTGGGCCCGGACGACCCGATCAACATCCAGTACACCTCGGGCACCACGGGCTTCCCGAAGGGCGCGACCCTGTCGCACCGCAACATCCTCAACAACGGCTTCTTCGTGGGCGAGTTGTGCGGTTACTCGGAACACGACCGGATCTGCGTACCGGTGCCGTTCTACCACTGCTTCGGGATGGTGATGGGAAACCTCGCCGCGCTCTCGCACGGCGCCTGCGTGGTGATCCCGGCCGCCGGGTTCGAGCCCGCGACCACCCTGCGCGCGGTGGCCGCCGAGCGCTGCACCTCGCTCTACGGCGTCCCGACCATGTTCATCGCCGAACTCAACGACCCGTCCTTCGCCGAGCACGACCTCTCCAGCCTGCGCACCGGGATCATGGCCGGGTCGCCGTGCCCCACCGAGGTGATGAAGCAGGTCGTCGAGCGGATGGGCATGCGCGACGTGTCGATCTGCTACGGCATGACCGAGACCTCCCCGGTGTCCGTCCAGACCCGGACGGAGGACCCGCTGGAGCGCCGGGTCTCCACCGTCGGACGGGTCGGCCCGCACCTCGAGGTGAAGGTCGTCGACCCGCGGACCGGCCGCACCGTGCCCCGCGGCACCCCCGGCGAACTGTGCACCCGCGGCTACTCGGTGATGATCGGCTACTGGGAGCAGCCCGACCGGACCGCCGAAGTCCTGGACGCCGACGGCTGGATGCACAGCGGCGACCTCGCGGTGATGGACGAGGAGGGCTACCTCACCATCACCGGGCGGATCAAGGACATGGTCATCCGCGGCGGCGAGAACATCTACCCGCGGGAGGTCGAGGAGTTCCTGCACACCCACCCGGACGTCCTGGACGCCCAGGTCATCGGCGTCCCCGACGCCACGTACGGGGAGGAGCTGATGGCCTGGATCCGGCTGCGCCCCGGCGCCCCCGAGCTGACCGCCGAGGGGCTGCGCGCCTTCTGCGCCGGCCGGATCGCGCACTACAAGATCCCGCGCTTCGTGCACCTCGTCGACGAGTTCCCGATGACCGTCACCGGAAAGATCCGGAAGGTCGAGATGCGCGAGCAGGCCGTCGCCCTGCTGAACCTCGCCGCGGCGGCCGCCGAGGGGCACGCCTGACGGACCCTCGGCCCGGATCGGACGGATGTCCGCCCCAAGGGTGTGGAGCGGCGCGTCCGGGGCAGCCGGGGTGCGAGGACGCGCCGCCCGGGACGGTCCGGGCGGCACCGAGCGGAAGGAATCCGGCATGAGCGACACGAGCGACATCGACATCTGGGCGTTCCGGTCGACCTCCGGCCACGTCGCCGACGGCGATCTGCTCGGCTTTCACGTGGAGGCGACCGACGGGCCGATCGGCAAGGTCGACCGGCACTCGCCGGAGGCCGGCTCGCAGTACCTCGTCGTCGACACCGGCCCGTGGATCTTCGGCCGCCAGGTCCTGCTGCCGGCGGGCACGGTGCTGCGCGTCGAGCAGGACGAGAAGAAGGTCTACGTCGACCGGACGAAGGACGAGATCAAGAACGGCCCGACGTTCGAGCCGATCGGGTACGACGAGGACATCGCCTACCTGGAGACCTTCGGCGCCTACTACGGCCCGTACTACGGCGGGCGGTACTGAGCGCTCCACCGCGCCGCACGCCCACCCGTCGCCATCCCGGACGAACCGCACGACACGTCTCGGTACCACCCGACACCACCCGACAACACTCCGAAGGGACGGAGTCAGCGCCATGACGAACATCGCACATCTGCCCGGGGCCCTCGACCACCGGTGGGACTGGCAGCGGCACGGTGCCTGCCGGTCCGCCGACAGCGGTCTCTTCTTCCACCCGGTCGGCGAACGCGGCGAGGCCCACGACTCGCGTGAGAGCGCCGCGAAGGAGGTCTGCGCCGGCTGCCCCGTACGGCGCGAGTGCCTGCGCTACGCCCTGGAGGCGCACGAGCGGTACGGGGTCTGGGGCGGCCTCGGCGAGGGCGATCGCCTGCGCCTGAGGCGTCAGGCCCGGAAGGTGCGCCGGTAGGCGCCCGGCGGCACGCCGATCGCGGAGTGCAGGTGCTGGCGCAGGGACGCGCCGGTGCCGAAGCCCACCCGCTCGGCGATCCGGTTGACCGGTAGGTCGCTGCTCTCCAGCAGGTGCCTGGCCAGGTCGACGCGCTGCTGGGTGAGCCACTGGCCTGGGCTCAGCCCGACCTCGGCCCGGAAGCGCCGGGTGAAGGTGCGCCGGCTCATGCCCGCGTGGCCGGCGAGGTCGGTCAGCTGGAGCGGCTCGTGCAGCCGGTCGAGGGCCCACGCCCGGGTTGCGGACGTCCCGGCGTCCGTGCTCTCCGGGACCGGCCGTTGCACGTACTGGGCCTGGCCCCCCTCGCGCTGCGGCGGGACGACGCAGCACCGGGCGACCAGATTGGCGACGGCGCTCCCGTGGTCGGAGCGGATCAGGTGCAGGATCAGGTCGATGCCGGCCGCGGCGCCGGCCGAGGTGAGGATCCGCCCGGTGTCGACGAACAGGACGTCGGGGGCGAGGTCGACCTCCGGGTAGAACCGCCGGAACCGGTCGGCGTGCCGCCAGTGGGTGGCGGCGGCCCGGCCGTCGAGCAGACCGGCCGCGGCGAGCACGAAGGTGGCGATGCAGATCCCGGCGATCCGTGCGTCGGGGCGCAGCAGCGCCAGTGCCTCGGCGACGCGCGGCGGCAGGGAGTCCCGGTCGACGATGCCGGCGAACTCCTCGGAGGCCGGGATCACCAGCGTGTCGGCGCCGGCGAGCGCGCTGCGGTCGTGTTCGACGCTGATGGAGAAGTCGGCGGAGGTACGGACGGGCCGGCCGTCGAGCGAGCAGGTGACCACCTCGTAGAGGGGCCGGCCCTCGGTGTCCGTGGCGGCTCCGAAGAGCCGGGAGGCGAGGCTCAGCTCGAACGGGATGACTCCGTCCAGGGCCAGGACGACGATGCGGTGCATGGCCCAATTCTTGCACAGCATGACCTTCGGGCCGCTATCCGCGCTGGTCGGGGCCGGAGCATCCTGGATGCATGAGCACCATGAAAGCCATCACCCAGTACACCTACGGCGGCAGTGACGTCCTGCGCGAGGTCGAGACCGAGCGCCCGGAGCCCGGTCCGTCGGAGGTCCTCGTCCGCGTCCGGGCCGCGGGCATGAACCCCACCGACTGGAAGCACCGCCAGAACCCCGGTTTCCTCGACCGCCTCCCGCTGGTCCTCGGCTGGGACGTCTCCGGCGTCGTCGAGGCGGTCGGCCCGGGCGTGACGATCCACCGCCCCGGCGACGAGGTCTTCGGGATGCTGCCCTACCCCTACGGCGTCGGCGCGTTCGCCGAGTACGCGGTGGCCCCGGCCCGCGCGCTGGTCCGCAAGCCGGCCGGGGTCGACCACGTCCAGGCGGGCGCGATCCCGCTGGCGGCGCTGACCGCCTGGCAGGTGCTGGTCGACGCGGCGGGCGTCCGGCCCGGCGAGCGCGTCCTGATCCACGCGGCGGCGGGCGGCGTCGGCCACCTCGCCGTGCAGATCGCCAAGACCCGCGGCGCGTACGTGATCGGCACGGCCAGCGCCCCCAAGCACGCGCTGCTGCGCGAACTGGGCGCCGACGAGCTGATCGACTACCGCACGGAGGACTTCACCCGGATCGCCCCGGTCGACCTCGTCCTGGACACCATCGGCGGCGACACCGCGATCCGCTCGCTGGACACCCTGAAGCCGGGCGGCCGGCTGATCAGCATCGCGCTCGGAGCGCTGCCCGCCGACCTCGCCGAGCTGGCCGCGGCCCGGGGCGTCGAGGCCGTCCCGCTGCTGGTCGAGGCCGACCAGGCCGGTATGCGGGCGATCGCCGGGCTGGTCGAGGCGGGTGAGCTGCGGGCCGTCGTGGAGGCCGTCTTCCCGCTCGCCGACGCCGCCAAGGGGCACGACCTGGGTGACACCGGCCGGGTCACCGGGAAGGTCGTGCTGACCGTCGGCGAGTAGCGCCCGTACGCACCGCCGCCCGTACGCACCGCCGGCCGTACGCACCGCCGCCCGGCCCGCCCCGACGTGTCGGGGCGGGCCGGGCGGGCGGCCATCGCGCCGCCTCGCCGCCGGTGAGGCGCCCCTGTGAGAGGCTCGCCCCATGGAACAGCGTGTACTCGGCCGCACCGGCCGACCCGTCTCCGTCGTGGGACTCGGTACCTGGCAGCTCGGCGCGGACTGGGGGGACGTCCGCGAGGAGGACGCGCTCGACGTCCTGGACACCTCCGTCGAGGCCGGCGTCACCCTCTTCGACACCGCCGACGTCTACGGCGACGGCCGCAGCGAGCAGCTGATCGGCCGCTACCTGAAGGGCCGCCCGGACGCCGGGGTCTTCGTCGCCACCAAGTTCGGCCGCCGGGCCGAGCAGCGCCCGGAGCACTACAACCTCGCCAACTTCCGTGCCTGGTCCGACCGTTCCCGCTCCAACCTGGGCGTGGACCGGCTCGACCTGGTGCAGCTGCACTGCCCGCCGACGCCGGTCTACTCCGACGACGAGGTGTACGACGCCCTGGACACCCTGGTCGCCGAGGAGCGGATCGCCGCCTACGGCGTCAGCGTGGAGACCTGCGCGCAGGCCCTGACCGCGATCGCCCGGCCCGGTGCCGCGAGCGTCCAGATCATCCTGAACGCCTTCCGGCTGAAGCCGCTGGAGCTGGTCCTGCCCGCCGCCGCGGCCGCCGGGGTGGGCATCCTGGCCCGCGTGCCGCTCGCCTCGGGGCTGCTCTCCGGCCGCTACACCGCGCGGACCGCGTTCGCCGCGGACGACCACCGCACCTACAACCGGCACGGCGAGGCCTTCGACCAGGGAGAGACCTTCTCCGGCGTCGACTTCGCGACCGGCGTCGAGGCGGCGGCGGAGTTCGCCGCACTCGCGCCCGGGGAGGCGACCCCGGCGCAGACCGCACTGCGCTGGATCATCCAGCAGCCGGGCGTCACGGCGGTGATCCCCGGTGCGCGCAACCCCGAGCAGGCCCGGGCGAACGCCGCCGCGGCCGACCTCCCGCCGCTGCCCGGGGCGACCCTCGCCGCCGTCCGGGACCTCTACGACCGCCGGATCCGCGCCCAGGTCCACGAGCGCTGGTGACCTCCCGCCGGTGAGGCGTGTGCCACCCGACCGGGCGGCACACGCCTGCGCGGGAGCCGCGCCTCAGCGGGCCTCCAGGCCCTCCAGCATCGCCGGCAGGTCCCGACTGTGCACGACCCCGAGGCTCTTCGTCGCGCGGGTGAGGGCGACATAGAGGTCGTTCCCGCCGCGGGAGTGCGCCGCGAGGATCTCGTCGGGCTCCACGACGAGGACGGCGTCGAACTCCAGCCCCTTGGACTGCGCCGCCGTCATCAGGACGACCGGCGAGTCCAGCGACGCCGGGCCGTCGGCACGCGCCACACCGGCCAGCCCGGCCAGCTCGTCGACCAGCTCGACCGGGAAGCCGGGGGCGTGCAGGATCGCCATCCGGCGGCCGTCCAGCTCCGCGATCTCCCGCTCGACGACGGCGCGCAGGGCCGCGCCCCGGTTCTCCTCGGGGATCCGCAGGCTCCACGGAACGGTCCCGCCGGCGCGCACCGCGGTCGGGGCGGTGAGCGCCGGGTCGACCGCCCGCAGGACGCCCTCGGTGACCCGCATGATCTCGGCCGGGGTCCGGTAGTTGATGGTGAGTTCCACCGTGCGCCAGCGCCCGGCGGTGTACTCGTCGAGCGCCTCGCCCCAGGAGTTCAGCCCGGCCGGGGCGCCGGTCTGGGCCAGGTCGCCCACGATCGTCATGGACCGGCCGGGGCAGCGGCGGGTCAGCAGCCGCCAGGCCATCGGGGAGAGCTCCTGCGCCTCGTCCACGATGATGTGCCCGAAGCCCCAGGTCCGGTCCTCGGCCGCGCGCTCGGAGAGCGGCCGGAACTCGCCCTCGCCCTGGTACTGGCGCGTCAGCAGCTCCGCGTCGATCTCGGCCAGCCCCGCGCCGAAGTCCTCCAGGACGACCTTGGCGAACTCCAGCCGCTCGGCCTCGGCGGCGGCGTCGGCCCGGCGGGTGACGGCGCTGCCCGGCAGCGGGCCGAGGAGTTCGGCGGCCTCGTCGAGCAGCGGCACGTCGTCGGTGGTCCAGGGAGCGGCCGACTCGTCCGGACCGGGCCGCTCGCGCAGCAGGGCGGCGCGCTCGGCCTCGGAGAAGTCCGGCATGGCGTCCGCGAGCAGCTGCGGGGAGGCGAACAGCGCGGTGAGCAGTTGCTCCGGACCGAGCCGCGGCCACAGCTTCTCGGCCAGGGCCTGGAAGTCGCGCTCGACGACGAGCGCGTCGGCGAGGTCCACCACGTCGTCCAGCGCCATCTCACCGCCCCGGTCCCTGGCGATCCGCAGGGCCAGCTCGGAGGAGAGCCGCTCCACCAGGGCGGCCCGGGCCGCGTTGTGGGGCTCGCCGGTCCGGTGCGCGGCGGCGTGCGCCCGCTCGCAGAGCGCCCGGCCGATCACGAGCTCCTCCTGGTGCGGCGAGCTGCGGCCGACGGTGATGGTCCAGGGCTCCTCTTCCTCCGGGAGCTGCCGCAGGCCCTCCAGCGCGGTGGCGAGCACCCGCGCCATCCGGGCGTCGCCCTTCACGGCGGCGGCCTCCGGCGTCTCGGTGTCCGTCCCGGTCACGCCCGGGTAGAGGGCGCCGATGCTGCTCAGCACGACCTCGCTCTCGCCGAGCGCGGGGAGCACCTGGTCGATGTAGCGCAGGAACGTCCTGTTCGGCCCGATGACCAGCACACCGCGCTTGGCCAGGCGGTCGCGGTGGGTGTAGAGGAGGTACGCGGCGCGGTGCAGGGCGACCACGGTCTTGCCGGTGCCCGGGCCGCCCTGGACGACCAGCACGCCGCTCAGCTCGGAGCGGATCACCCGGTCCTGCTCGGCCTGGATGGTCGAGACGATGTCCCCCATCCGGCCGGTCCGGGCCGCGGTCAGCGAGGCGAGCAGGGCGCTCTCCCCGCTGAGGCCGGAGCCGTCCCGGCCCTCCAGGGCGCCCATGGCGAAGGCGTCGTCGTCGAAGTCGACGACGGTCCGCCCCTTGGTCCGCAGGTGCCGTCGCCCCGTCACCCCGCCGGGCGCGGCCGGCGTCGCGCGGTAGAACGGCTCCGCGGCCGACGCCCGCCAGTCGGTGAGCAGCGGCTCGTGGTCGTCGTCCGCGAGGGCGATCCGGCCGATGTACTGCCGCTCGCCGTCGGCGGTGTCGAGCCGGCCGAAGCAGAGCCCGTACTCCGCGGCGTACAGCTCCGCCAGTCGGCGGGTGTGGTGGAGCTCCATGGTGTCGCGCTCCAGGCGGGACTGGAGCGTGCCGCCCTGCTCCTGGCGGTGGACCGCGCGCAGCCGGGCCGTCGCGAGTTCGCGCCGGCTCTCCAGCCGGTCGTAGAGCCGGCCGACGTAGGCGTTCTCCGCCCGCAGCTCCCGGGCCCGCCAGTCGTCGGAGGGCAGGGCGGCGCCCGGGCCCGCCCCGGTCCCGGCTCCGGCATCGACACCGGCGGGACGTTCGGACGAGGACGACGACGTGGGGACCATGGCCAGCTCCATTGACTCAGGGGTCCTCGACCGACCGGGCGACCGAGGGTGGCGGTGCGAGGACCGCCGTGTGCGACACGGGAAGGCCCGGGGCCGGGGCCTGCGCTCGGCCGGCGGCCCGGGACGGGGACACTCAGGATAATGATCTTGGGAAACGGCGGACCCGGAAGCCGGTGCCGCCGAGCGCCGCGGGGGCGCGAACCCGGGCCGCTGCGCCTCCATATCCGCAGGTCCCGGCCTCGGCGGACAATTTTGCGGTACGACGGGGGCCTTGCCGCAAGCCCCCCGGTGCGCTATAAGTTGGGAGTGGAAAGGAGTGGGTCGACCTCCTTCCCGTTCATCGTCCGCAGTGGTCGGACACCCCCGTACGAAGCGCGGTGAGCCCGCGTCCGTCCGTGCCGTCCGTTGCCGCCGCGCCGGTGCCGCGCCCGTTCGGACGGGTCGGCCGGGGGCATGCCGGAGTCCCCGGAGCCTCTCACACTCCGCGGCGCGGGTGGGCGGCCCCGGCCTGCCGCCGGGCACCGCGGGCGGCCCCGGGATGCCGCCGGTGCGGCGGAGCCCGGTACCAGAGGCCTCCGCGCCCCGCCCATAGGTTGGCTCTATGAGGTCATAGCTCCGGACCCCCTACGCCAGTGCAGACTGCAGAGGTTTGCTACGAACGTCCGTCTGCCGCTCGCCCGTCCGGAGGAACGCCCGCCATGTCCCGCCCGATCCGCATCGCGATCGTCGGAGCCGGCCCCGCCGGCATCTACGCCGCAGACGCCCTGCTCAAGTCCGACGCCGCCCAGGCCCCGGGCGTCTCCATCGACCTGTTCGAGCGGATGCCCGCGCCGTTCGGCCTGATCCGCTACGGCGTCGCCCCCGACCACCCCCGGATCAAGGGCATCGTCACCGCGCTGCACCAGGTCCTGGAGAAGCCCGGCATACGCCTGTTCGGCAACGTCGACTACCCGAACGACCTCACCCTGGACGACCTGCACCGCTTCTACGACGCGGCGGTCTTCGCCACCGGTGCGACGGCCGACCGGGCACTCGACATCCCCGGCGTCGGCCTGGACGGCTCCTACGGCGCCGCCGACTTCGTCTCCTGGTACGACGGGCACCCCGACGTCCCCCGGACGTGGCCGCTGGAGGCCCGCAAGGTCGCCGTGCTCGGCGCGGGCAACGTGGCGCTCGACGTGGCCCGCATCCTCGCCAAGACCGCCGACGAACTGCTCTCCACCGAGATCCCGCCGAACGTCCACGCCGGCCTGACGGCCAACCAGGCGCTGGAGGTGCACGTCTTCGGCCGACGCGGCCCGGCCCAGGCCAAGTTCAGCCCCATGGAGCTGCGGGAGCTCGACCACTCCCCGACCATCGAGGTCGTCGTGGACCCCGAGGACATCGAGTACGACGACGGCTCGATCGCCGAGCGTCGCGCCAGCAAGCACGCCGACATGGTCGCCTCCACCATCGAGAACTGGGCCATCCGCGACGTCGGCGACCGCCCGCACCGCGTCCACCTGCACTTCTTCGAGTCGCCCGTCGAGGTGATCGGCGAGGACGGCCGGGTGAGCGGCCTGCGCACCGAGCGCACCGAACTCGACGGCACCGGCAACGTCCGGGGCACCGGCCGGTTCACCGACTGGGACGTCCAGGCCGTCTACCGCGCCATCGGCTACTACTCCGACGAGCTGCCGAAGGTGCCCTTCGACCCGATCAGCGGCACCGTCCCCAACGAGGCCGGCCGCGTCCTGACCGCCGACGGCTCCCACCTCGCCGCCACCTACGTGACCGGCTGGATCAAGCGCGGCCCCGTCGGTCTGATCGGCCACACCAAGGGCGACGCCAACGAGACCGTCGCCTGCCTGCTGGCCGACCACGCCGCCGGCCGCCTCCCCGGCGCCGTCGCGCCCGAGCCCGACGCGGTGGTGGCCCACCTGCGCGGCCAGGGCGTCCGCTTCACCACCTGGGACGGCTGGAAGGAGCTCGACGCGCACGAGCGCGCCCTCGGCGCGGCCGAGGGCCGCGACCGCGTCAAGGTCGTCGACCGCGAGGAGATGCTCCGCCACAGCGGCGCCTGACGCCCCGCCCGGGGCCGGCATGCCCGGGGGTGCCGGCCCCGGCGCACATGTTCCTGGCCCCGGCGGACCGCCGGACTCGACGGCGGCGGGACCGCGGGCGGGTGCGGCGCCGCGCAAGCGTCGACCTTCGGACCGGGCGGCGGGACCCGGCATCCGGGTCAGCCGGTCGGGGTGGAGAGCGCGGCCGTGAAATGGGCGGGCAGGCTGCCGGCGGTGAGGGCGGCGGCCAGGTCCTTGGCCTCGTCCTCGGTGAAGGTGCCGCTGATCACGGCCGATCCGCCGGTGATCGCCTCGGCGACGTAGGGGGCCGAGAGGACCGTGCCGTCCACCGTGACGGCCATCTGGTTGGCGGGCTCCGGCTGCGGGGCGATCCTGCCGGTGAGGGCGGCGAAGGCGGTGCCGCCCTGCGGGGTGAAGTCCACCTGGACCTGCCAGCGGCCCACGGTCTGGCTGTCGAGCACTGCCGAGGCCTTCGCGACGTCGCTGCCCTGGAGGGCGGCCGGGGCCAGCGCGTACTTCATCACCACCGGGGCCGCCTTGGTGGCGGTGCCGCAGATCGCCACGGTGGTGCCCGGATCGACGGCGGCGGGGAGGGCGGCGGCCGGTGCGCCGCAGCTCAGCGCGGCGAACCCGGCGGCGAGTTCGGGCGGCACCGTGCCGGTCGGGGCGACCTCCGCCGCGCCGGGAGTCGTAGCAGCGCCCGCCGCCACGGCCAGGACCGGGCGGAAGTCCAGCGCGGCCCGGCGGCCGAGCGCCGCGAGGCGGTCCCCGGCGACCTGTCCGGCGACCGAGAGCCGCAGCGCGGCGGCCGCCGGCTCGACCCGGGCGTCCGGCAGGCCGCGCGCCTCGGCGCGCTTGCGCAGCAGTTCGGCCGCCTGCTTCAGCTGCCCCTCGTCCAACGGGTGGTCGGGGGTGTAGACGGCGACGGTCCGGCCGGTGGGTGTGGCGGTCGACGGGGCGGGCGGCGGACCGGGCCGGGAGTCGCCGCCGGAGGAACACGCGGTGACGGCCGCCCCGGCGAGCAGGAGCGCGGCCGCCGAGAGGAACGCGCGGGAGCGGTGCCGGACCGTCGCGGAGGTGGTTGCCATGGCGTCAGTCTGCCAGCACGGCCGACGCGCCGGGGGCGAACGGCCGGGCGGGCAAAAGGCGTTCCGCTCCGCCGTGCCCGACCGCTGGTCGCGCCGGACCTCCGGGACCCCGGTCGGCCCCGGTCAGCCCGTGCGGTAGGAGAGCACGAAGTCGTCGAAGGCGTGCCGGCCGGGGCGGGCGGCCGCCTCATCCAGGGCGCGCCGGATGTCGTGGAGCTGGGCGACCGTCATCTGCAGCGGGGGCTCGTCGGGTTGGTAGGTGTACCGGATCGGGTAGTCCACCCCCGGCCGGTCGGTCATCTCGATGTGGCAGCCGAGCACGTGGCTGACCGGGTGGTCGGCGGCGAAGGCGATCAGCCGGTCGATCGTCGCGACGTAGGCGTCCCAGTCGGCGATGTAGAGCCGCCCCGGGTAGACGGTGTCACCGGTGAGCAGGAAGCCGGTGAACGGGTCGTAGTAGGTGATGGCGGCCTCGTGGTGGCCGGGACTGGTCAGACAGGTCAGCGTCCGCCCGCCGAGGTCGAGCCGGGCCGGGAGGTCGGGATCGTCGCCCAGCCCGAGGAACGCCCGGACGGTGTCGGCGGCCGCGTCCACCACGACGGTGTCGGGCCGGTCGGCGAACTGCGCGTCCCCCGCGACGTGGTCGCCGTGGCCGTGACTGTGCAGGACGAGCAGCCGGTAGCCGGTGCGGGGGTGGCGGGCGAGCCACCGCGCGACCAGCTCGTCGACCACGCGGCGGAGCGGGAAGAGCTCGGGGGACGCGGTGGCGCCGGTGTCGATCAGTACCGCCCGCTCGCTGCCGAAGAGCAGGAAGAGGAACGGCGCCTCGTAGTTCACGGCCATGTTCTGCCGGAGGATCACGGTGTGCTCGTCGTAGTGGTGGACCTGGAGCTCCGGGTCGGTGTTGTGCTTCGCCGACTCCGAGCCGTGGATCCAGCGCACGTCCAGGGAGCGCCCGGCGGCGTGCTCGGCCAGGTTCGAGAAGTCGATCGGGGCCGGAGAGCGGACCGGGGCCGGGGGGCCGGCCGGGTCCGTGCAGGCGGTCGGGTGCGGGCCGGAGGTCATGCGGTCTCCCGTCGGTGTCGTTCGCACCGGCCGGGTGCGCCACCCGCCCCCGTCCGGCGTCGGCTCGACCGGGAGCCGCCCTCGCGAACCTAGCAGTCGCCCCCGGCCCCGGGAGCCGGGCGGGCCCGGTCAGAAATCGTCGGCGCCGTTGCGCAGCTCGTACGTCCAGTAGCCGGTGGCCCAGGCCGCCGGGTCGACGGCGATGCCGCCGTTGCCGGGGGCCTTGACGGTGGCCGGGCCGCTGCCGCCGTCGAGGGCGACGGAGAAGGCGGTCACCGGCTCGTTGTTCTCGTGCACGCCGCCGTCGGACAGCTTCACGAGGGCGTAGGCCGGGGCGCCGGCGGTGAGGACGACGGGCGCGGCGGGCCTGCTCTTGGCCACGGCGGGCACGTTCTCGCGGTGGCTCTCCAGGAACCGGATCCGGGGGTACTCGCTGAGCCGGCAGCTGTGGCCGGAGGTGTTCTTCGCGGTCAGGACGAGGTGCGTGTAGGGCGGGCCGTCCTGGAGGGCGGCGCTGATGGCGACATCCTTGACGGCGCAGAGCGGCGCGGACGCCGCCGCCGGATCGGCGGGTGCCTGCGTGGCACCGGTCGGCCGCGTGGAGGGGGTGCTCGTCCCGGCACCGGCACCGGTGCCGGTCTTGGCGCCGGAGGGGGCGGCGGTGTTCGGCGCGGTGCCGGCAGCGGTGCCGGCGGAGGTGGGGGTGGCCCCGGTGGCGGCGGGCGTGGACTGCGCGGCCGTCGTGGGCGCCGGTGCGGCGGCGGTCCCGCTGTCCGCGGGATTCCCGCCGCAGGCGGTGAGGACGAGGGCGAGCGCGGCGGCGCCCGTCGCGGCCAGGGCGGTGGTGCGTCGGCGGTGAGTGGTGCGCATGGGAGGCCCCCGGTGTCTGTGGTGCGGTGCGGAACCCGGTCTGCCGGGTCTGGGCTCGACCTTGGCCCGGGGGCCGTTCCCGCCGCCAGGGCCTGCCGCTGATTCGGGACGCTGGAACGTTCTTCGGCCTCTGACCTGCGCGAACGCGGCGGCCTGGAACGGCCGCGCGGAACGGCCGGGTCGGGCGGAGCGGCTCGGGCGGGGGAGGAGGAGGATCGGCGCCGGCCGGGAGAAATACCCCCTCGGGTATATTCGGGAGGGCGGCCGGTCGGGCCGCCCCGAAGAAGAAGGAGGGCGCCATGTGTCGACGCGTCGTCTGTCGGTCCTGTGGAAAGCCGGGCTACGCCGGGTGCGGCATGCACGTGGACCAGGTGCTGGCCGGGGTACCCCGGGCCGACCGCTGCGCATGCGGGAAGGACGGCGGCCGGGCCGCCGGAGGCTGGCTGGGCAAGCTGTTCGGCCGCCGCTGACCGGCCCGGCGGGGCGCGGCCGAAGGGGCGAGGCTCGGCCGCGACCGGTGGAGCCGTGGGGTGCGGTGGGGAGTCGCGGTTAGGGGGTGCGGAGCGGGAGGGTGCGGAGGTGGCCGCCGAGGTTCCCGTCGTCGGTGCCGAGCACGGTGTCGCTGGTGTCGGGCAGGCACTCCACGCCCTCGACCTTGCGCCCAGGGAAGGGCGCCAGGACGGTCGGCGAGGTGCGCCGGCGCGGCGGGCGTCGCCGCGCTCCTCGCCGGGTAGGGGATCCCGGGGGTGAGTCCATGCGGGGTGCGGCGGGGGCGTCGTTCGTG
This sequence comes from Kitasatospora sp. NPDC086009, assembly GCF_044540385.1. Taxonomy (NCBI): domain Bacteria; kingdom Bacillati; phylum Actinomycetota; class Actinomycetes; order Kitasatosporales; family Streptomycetaceae; genus Kitasatospora; species Kitasatospora sp. NPDC086009. Next base: position 172,284 of record NZ_JBITSA010000005.1, on the reverse strand, counting down.
GTGGTGTCGGGGGTCTGCTGGCTGGTGCCCGCGGTGCTGAGCGCCTGGGGGATCCTCGAACTGCGGGACCACGGCCCGGCGCTGGTGGCCGCGGGCTGCTTCGCGGCGGTCGTGCTGGGCTGCGTGGCCGCCGTGGTCCGGTTGGCCAAGGGGAACGCGGAGCGGACGGCGGCCGCCCTGTTCGGCGTGCTGGCCTCCTGGATCGGCCTCCTCGTCTGCGGGTTCGGGATGCAGGAGCAGCAGCTGCTGCACGACCGGGGGGTCACCTCCGAGGCCGAAGTGGTCCGGACGGTCGTCGGCTCGGACCCGATGGCCGGTCAGGGGCCGTCCGTGACCGGGGTCGACGTCCGGCTGGCGGACGGGACCGAGGTCACCGGCATCGGGACCGGGGGCAGGCGCGTCGCGCTCGGTGACCGGCTCCAGTTGACCGTGGACCCGCGAGGCACCGTCGACCCCCGCCTCGGCCCGCGCCCCGATCCGGCGGACCGCACGGTGGCCGTCGTCCTGCTGGTCGTGATGGCCGGGCTCGCCCTGTTCGGGGGTGCCTCGATGGCCGACGAGCTCTGAACCGACGAGCTCTGGGCCGACGAGCTCTGGGCCGACGAGCTCTGGGCCGATGAGCTCTGGGCCGGCCGGGTCGGCCCGGGGGGATCGGCGGAATCAGCGGGGGGCCGGCCCGATCTCGGTCGACCCGCCGGCGCACGGGGGAGCGGCGCGCCGGCACTCCCGGGGCGGGCAGTCCGCGACGGGTGCGGCGGCCGGCTCGTGGCGGGTGAGCAGGGACCAGAGCACCCAGCCGGTGACCCCGGTGCGGGTGACCGCGACCTGGCCCCAGCGGGTGCCGAGCGGGGAGGTCCAGGTGTCCAGGACCTCGACCCGGTCGCCGCAGTGCGTCAGGCCGAGCACCGTGTCGTTGACCGAGTGGTCGCGGCGGACGTTGGCGGCGCCCGCCGCGACCTCCCAGCCGGTGCGGCCGTTCTCGGGCGGCCGGGCCACGGGGTCCGCGTCGGCCGGCCGGTCGCCGCCGGCGGCCACCGCCGGGAGGACCAGGATCGTCAGGGACAGGACCGCCGAAGCGGTCCGTCCGATCAGGCGCACCGGGACCCCGGTGGATCGGTCTGTGTGGGCATGTACGGCAGAACGAGCGGGCGATGCGTGTGCGGACCGTTTCCGCCGCGCGCCACCCGGACGGCGGCCGCCGACTCGGTCGATCGGGTGGCGTCCCGTGTCCCGGCCCGGCGGGGGTCCGGGGGTCCGGGGGCGCAGCAGGCCCGGTGGGCCGGGGTGCCGGGGGCCGGTCAGCCCCGCGGTCGCCGGCCGACCCGCAGGGCCCACAGGATCAGCGGCACCTGGAGCGGCAGCCGGGCCACGGCGAGGGCCGGCAGCGGGGCCGGCCGGTGCCGCCAGTCGTAGGCCATCTTCACGTTGGCCGGGAACACGGCGGCGAAGAGGCCCGCCGCGGCCAGGGCGCCGACCCGCCGGGTGCGCGGTACGGCGACCGCCGCGCCGATGGCGAGTTCGGCGACGCCGCTCGCGTACGTCCAGCCCCGCCGGCTGCCCGGGAGCCGCTTGGGCACGATCGCCTCGAACGGGCGGGGCGCGGCGAAGTGCAGCACCCCGGCGCCGAGCAGCAGACCGCTCAGGAGCCGGGTGGAGAGTCTCGATCGCTTCACGGTCACTCCTCGGACGATGTGGTGCCCCGGGCGCGGCCGGCGGGGCGTGCCGGGGGCCGCGCCCGGCCATGGTTACCGAACAGTAGCGTCCCGTCGTCCTGGCGGGAAGGCGCCCCCGGGACCGCCGGTGTGCCACGCGCCGTCCGCGAGGAGGGTCATTGACAGGCGGTGCCGTGGCTCGGTTCAATCCGGAGCGCAGGATGACGGGCGGTGCTGGTTCGGCCACCTGCCGGGCCCTCGGGGAAGGCGGGACGTCGTGGACGCGGACACCGGAGCGGCCCCGGCCGGGGAGTCGGCGATCGACGCGCTGTACGCCCGGGACCGGGCCTGCCACGCACTGGGCATCACCCTCGCCGAGGTGTCCGCCGGACGGGCGCTGATGCGCATGCGGGTCGGCCCGGACATGGTGAACGGCCACGGGACGGCGCACGGCGGCTTCCTGTTCCTGTTTGCCGACGCGGCGTTCTCCTACGCGTGCAACAGCCACGGCCCGGTGACCGTGGCCCAGGCCGCGCAGGTGACCTTCCTGGCCCCGGCCGAGGCCGGCGACGAGCTGGTCGCGGAGGCGGTGGAGCGGGCCCGCGCCGGGCGGCAGGGGATCTACGACGTGACCGTCCGGCAGGCGACGGGCAAGGTCGTCGCGGAGTTCCGCGGGCAGAGCGTCGTCATCGCCGGTCGGCCACCGGCGGGCTGACCGGCCCGCCCGGCGGCCCACCAGCGACAGACCGGCGGCCCCGCCCGCGGCGCTCAGTCCTGGGGCCGCCTGTGCTGCTCAGTCCCGGGGCCGCTCGTCCACCACCTGACGGAGCTTGCCCGTCCGGGGGTTGGTCGCCAGCTCGGCGCGGGGCACCCACTCGACGGCGAGGTGGTGGATCGCGCCGGACGCCACCTCGGCCGGGTAGAGCGGCACGGCCGCGTACACGGCCGCGACCAGCCGTTCGCCGAGCCCGCCCGGCGCCGCCGGCGGCGGCCCGGTGTAACCGAGGCGCAGCACGAGGCCGTCCCGGCCGTCCCAGCGGCGCTGCACCAGCTGCAGGCCCGAGATGACCCGGTCGGGGTCGGCGGCGAGCAGCACGGCGCGGATCTCCTCGGTCGGCAGGGCCACCGTGCCCACCCGGGCGCCCTCGTTCGACCGGCCGACCAGCCGGAACGTCCCGCGCTCCAGGTCGACCCACTCGGCGCGGTCCCCGGTCGGGTACCGGAGGATCGGCATCAGGGTGCGGAACAGATTGGTGACCACGACCCGGCCGGGCACACCCGCCGCCGTGACCGGCTCGCCGGTCACCTCGTCGACCAGCTCCACCACCGTGCGGTCCGGGAAGGCCTCGTGGACGCGGACGTCGTCGCCCGGCACCGGCGCGCCGACCAGGCCGGCGTCGTTCGAGGCGTAGCCGACCGAGGAGACGGCCGCCTTCGGGAAGGCCCGGGACAGGATCGGCCGCAGGTCGGCGAAGAGCAGGTCGCCGCCGAAGAGCAGCAGTTCCACGGAGTCGGCGCTGCGCCCGCGCCGGACCAGGCACTCGGCCACCGCGCTGAGCTTCATCGGCTCGCCCGCGAGGACGTGCACGCCGAAGCCGGTGATCAGGTCGACCACGTAGTCGTCCGGCGCGGCGCAGCCGACCGGCAGGCGGACGTTCTCCACCGGCGCGTGGTGCAGCGCGTTCTCGATGTAGAGGAAGCCGCCGTAGAGTTCGCCCGCGCAGAACAGGTTGGCCACCCGGTGGCCGGGTTTCAGACCGGCCCGGACCATGCCCGCGCCGAAGGCGGTGACGGAGTCGGCGTGCTCGGTGCGCGACCAGGGGGAGAACTTCGGGACGCCGGTGGTGCCCCCGGTCTTGTAGACGCCGGCGTCGGTGAGCGGGCCGGTCAGCAGCCGGTTGTCCGGCCAGGTGTTGGCGGCCCAGAACGCGGTCTGGTCGATGAGGGGAAGTTCGGTGAGGTGCGAGATCGTCCGGGGGACGTCGCGGTACGCCTCCGCGTAGAACGGCGAGTGGCCGCGGGCGAAGTCGACCAGCTCCTGAAGCGGTTTCGCGGGCACTGCTCCTCCTGTCGATCGGTGGTCCGGAATGATGCTGATGGTCCGTCAATTCGGTGTCAGGCCGGGAGGTGCGGGTGCCCGATCCAGCTGTGGGCGAGGCGCTGCACGGTCGAGCCGTCCCGGTCGGCGAGCTTGTGGTCCAGGTGGGCGGCGGACCACGCGTTGGTGGGGACGCGGAAGGCCGGATGCTCGGCGAGCAGGGTCCGGACGACCACCTCGGCCACCTCCCGGGCGGGCTGGCCGGCGGCCTCCCAGCCCTGCGCGCCGAGCCGGTCGAGGTAGTCGGCGAAGGTGCCCGCGTACGGGCCGGAGGCGGCCAGCAGGGTCGAGCGGTCGATGTCCGGGAACACGCCGAACTCGGTGTCCGGGACGAAGCCCGGTACGACCACCGACACCCGCACACCGTGCGCCGCGGCGACCGGGGCCAGGCTCTCCATGAACCCCTCGACGGCGAACTTCGCCGCGCAGTACGCCTCGTTGAACGGCTGGCCGACGACGCCGTGCACGCTGCCGATCGTGACCAGGCGTCCGCGGGCGGCCCGCAGCAGCGGCATCGCGGCCCGGCTGACCGCGACGACGCCGAAGAAGTTCACCTCCAGGTTGGCCCGCAGCGCGGCCGTGGTCGACATCTCCAGGGTGGGATCGGAGTTGGAGACACCGGCGTTGTTGACCACCGCGTCCAGCCGGCCGTACGCCCCCCGCACCTCGTCGAGGCAGGTGGTCACGGAGTCGGCGTCGGTCACGTCGAGGCGGCGGACGTCCACCGCGACGCCGGCGCGGTCGGCGGCCGCGCGCAGGGCGTCGGCCCGGCCGGGCTCGCGTACGGTCGCGACCGTGCGGAACCCGGCCCCGGCCGCGGTGACGGCGGTGGCCAGCCCGATGCCCGAGGACGCCCCGGTGACCAGCAGGACACCCCGGCCCGGCGTCATGAGGTCTGCTCCGCCGGGGCGGGCGGGGTGGCGGTGGCCGGTCCGGCGTCGGCGGGCGGCTCCTGCGCCCCTTCCCGCTCGGTCGCGTCGAGCAGCGGCTGGATGCCGAGTGCCGGCAGGAAGGAGAGCGCCGCCAGCAGGGTGCCGCCGGCCATCACCGTCCGGGCCGCGTCCAGGATCCCCAGCGGACCGGTCAGCAGCGAGACTGCCAGCCCGCCGGCCAGGGCGGCGAGCGGGATCACCCCCCAGGTGACGGTCCGGAAGGCGGCGTGCATCACCCCCTGGTGCCGCGCCGACATCCGGGACTGCCGGGTGGGGGCGCTGCAGACGTTGATGCAGGACATGAAGAAGCCGTAGCAGCCCATCGTCACGGCGATCACCGGTCCGGCCGGCAGCGCGGGCGCGGCGAGCACCCCGAGGCCGACCAGGCAGTGCAGCAGCAGCGACCAGGCCAGCGTGCGCCCCAGGCCGAGGCGTTCACTGATCCTCGGGGCGACGACCGCGCCGGCCAGCGCGCCCACCGCGGCGACCGACATGGCCGCGCCGAAGACGCCGACCGAGACGTCGAGGCCCCGGTAGGCGAGCACGGGCAGCACCGTGACGAAGATCGGCCCGCCGCAGTTGAGGGTCACCGCGGCCGCCACCACCCGGCGCAGCACCGGGTCGGCCCGGTTGAGCCGGAAGCCCGCCGTGAGCCGTTCCCGCACGGAGCCGGTGGCGACCGTCCGTTCGCCCCAGGCCGGCATCCGGCGGAAGCAGGCGGCGGAGACCAGGTAGCTGGCCGCGTCGACGAGCAGGGCGGCGACGCCCAGCGCGCTGTAGAGGCCGGCCGCGATCGACGGCCCGGCCACCTCCGACACCGAGCCGCTGCCCTCCAGTCTGGAGTAGGCGCGGACGAGTTGGTCCTTCGGCGCGACGGCGGGGACGGCGACGAGGTAGCCGACGTTGAAGAAGATCGTCGCGCCGCTGATCACCGCCACGCAGCCCACCAGCAGTGGCGTGGAGAGCGCGTCCAGCCAGTACGCCAGCGGGACGGCCGCGACGGCGACCAGTCGGACGAGGTCGCAGACCAGCATCGTCCGGCGTTTGTCCCAGCGGTCGACCAGCACGCCGGCGACCGGGCCGAGCAGCGGGATGCCCAGGTACTGGGCCATCGCCACGACGCCGACCTGGAGGGCGCTCGCGTGCAGCACGAAGATCATCAGGGTCGGGACGACGAACACGGTGACCCGGTCGCCGACCGTGCTGACCGTCTGACCGGCCCAGAACAGGTTGAACCCGCGCCCCAGCGAGACGGGCCTGCGCGGCTTCACGGGCCCTCCCGGTTTCACGAGCCTTTCCGGCTTCACGGGCTTCCGCGGCTTCACGAGCCCTCCCGGACGACGAGGCCGGCCGTCTTGCCCGTCCGGCCGTTGCTGACCAGCTCGTCCACCCGGCGCACCCGGAAGGACTCCGGATCGTGCTGGAATGCGGTGCTGAGCGTGAAGGTCGCGGCCAGCACGGCCCTGCGCAGCCGCTCGGTGTCGGGCGGTCCGCCCGGGCCGGCGAGCAGCAGCAGCTCGACCGCGGCGGCCCGGCCGTGCTCCTCGGTGATCACCACCTGGGCCCGGGACACCCCCGGCTCCCGCTCCGCCCGTGCGATGACCTCGTCCACGTGCAGTCCCAGCCCGCGGACCTGCACCACGCTGTCACGGCGGCCCAGGACCCGCATCGCGGAGCCCGGCCGGCCGCACGGACAGGCCAGCAGCGTCCCCGCGTCGCCGGTGCGGTAGCGCAGCACCGGATTGAGCACCGCCGGGTCGAGCGTGGTGAAGTCCAGCAGCTCCGCCGCGCCGACGTGCACCAGCTGCTCGGGCAGCGGGTGGAAGGTGTCGGCCGGACAGTCCGGGGTGTTGGTCCCGACCACCCAGGTCTCCGTACTGCCGAACATGCCCCACCGGCGCGCCCGCGGGGCGACCGCGGCCAGGTCCGCCTCCAGCTGCGGCTGCCACGCCTCGCCGAGCCAGAGCACCTTGCGCAGCGCCGGCAACTCCAGCCCGGCGTCCCGCGCCCGGGCGAACCAGAGCCGGAGCACGCTGGGTGTCCCGCCGATCGCGGTGACCCGGGCGGTCGCGAAGAACCGCAGCCAGTCGGCGTACTCGTCGGTGGCGACCGAGCCCACCGCGAGGATCCGGCACCCGGCGAGGTCGGCCAGCGCGGCGGCGAGGAAGTGCGCGCCCCACATCCGGCCGGCGCCCCAGGCGTTGACGAAGACGTCGTCGCGCTCCAGCGGCCGCCACCGCGCGTGCACCCGGGCCATGTAGAAGCCGGTGGGGGCGTGGCCGACCTTGGGTGCTCCGGTGCTGCCGCCGCTCTGGAAGAGCCAGGTCGCTCCGGCGCCCGGGGCGGCCCGGGGTTCGAGGTGCGCGAGGGCGGCGTTCAGGCCGTCCTTGTCCAGCGGCGGCAGCGCGGCGAGCCCGTCGAGCGTGCGCGGGACCGCGCAGTCCGCGTAGCGCTGCGCCAACTCCGGTACGTCGCGCAGACGTTCGAGGGTGCGCCGGGCGACGTGCAGCCGCGGCTCGGCCGCGTCCGGGGGGAGTGAGAACAGCTCGGTCATCGCGTCCGGGTCTCCGTTTCCGAGGTGGGCGTGGCCGGTTCGCCGCCGCGGCCGGCCAGCCAGGCGGCGTGGGCGTCTCGGTAGGCGGTGAACCGGGCGCGGGTGATGTCCCGTTGCAGGGTGCGCTGCGGGTCGTCCAGGTCCGGGGCGATCACCCCGTCCGGTTCGAGCTCGGAGAACCAGTACCGTTCCCCGTCGAAGAGGAAGTCGACGCAGAAGAACGGCATCGGCAGCCGCTCGGCGAAGTAGGCGGTGGCGGCGGCGAGTTCGGCCGGGACGGCCGGGAACTCCATGGCGCCGCCCCTGCTGGCGTTGGCCACCGGCGAGCCCGGCTCCGGGATCCGCTTCATCACGGCGTACGGCTCGCCGTCGACCACGTACACCCGGTAGTCGACCGTCCCGTCGCCGAGGTAGGGCTGGACCACGAGCGTGGTGTCCCCGCCCTGCGCCAGGCTGGCCAGGCCCCGGAGGTCCTCGGCGCCGCGGGCCAGGTTGATCCCGCCACCACCGCACCAGCCGGCCGGCTTCACGATGGCCGGGTAGGTCATACCGCCCAGCGCCACCTCGTACTGGTGCTTGGCGATGTCGCGGCCGGTGCCGATCCGCACGGTCGGGACCGGGGGGACGGGGGAATCGGCGAGGTGCAGCAGGGTGGCCAGCTTGTCGTTGCCGATGAGCGACATCAGCGGGGGGAACGGCAGGTAGAACCCGGCCTGTTCGAGCACGGCGTAGAGCGCGTACTGGTTGAAGACGTCCATCGACTGGTACGGCAGCGAGTAGAGGGCGGTCACGAAGAGGGTGTCCTGCGGCGAGACCGCCTCGTCGTCCACATAGACCACCGGCCGCCCGCGTACGGTGCCGTCGACGGTGACCGCGTCGGGGGCGTGCCGGGTCCAGCTCATCCCCAGGCTCTCGGCGACCTCCGCGTAGAGGTCCCAGAAGAAGGGGCGCCAGGTCGCCGCCATCCTGGTCGACTCCCGGTCGGGGAAGATCCAGCACATCCGGCGCAGCGGCCCGGCGCCGGGCGCGGTGGGGGGTGGGGTCACGGCGTGTCCTTCCGAGGGGGTGCGGACGAGGGGGTGCCGGGCTGCTCGGACCACCAGCGGCGGCCCGGCTCCGGGAGGGTGTCCACCGGGTCGTAGTACAGGTGGCGCCGGTCGAGCACGGCGTCGAGGTCGGTGCTCTCGCGGGCCTCCGGCGCGGTGCGGTAGTCCTTCGTCCAGGAGGAGATGCCGCGTTCGCGGTCGTAGGCGACCGCCTGGTGCACCCAGCGCTTGCCGAGCTGGGGGACGTCGCAGACGATCCGCGGGGTGGCGTAGCCGGGCAGGTAGCCCATGATCGCCTCCTGGAGCCGCTGGGCCCGGTGCACCGGAGTGCGCCAGTGCTCGGCGCCCGGGATCATGTCGCAGAGGTAGAAGTAGTAGGGGAGGATGTTCGCCTCGCCCTGGAGGGCGAAGCAGAGGTCCAGCAGGTCCTCGGGGGTGGCGTTGACCCCGCGCATCAGCACGCCCTGGTTGCGCACGTCCCGCACGCCCGCGTCCAGCAGCGCCCGGGCCGCCTCGGCGACCAGCGGCGTCACCGACTGCACGTGGTTGGCGTGGGTGTGCACGGCGAGGCTGACCGACCGGCGGGCCGCGACGGCGGCCACCCGGCCCAGCCCCTCGACGATCCGCGGCTGGAGCCAGTGCTGCGGCAGGCCGACCACCGCCTTGCTGGCCAGCCGGATGTCGCGCACCGACTCCAGCTCCAGCAGCCGCAGCAGGAACGTCTCCAACTGCGGCCAGGGCACGTTGGCGAGGTCCCCGCCGGAGACCACCACGTCGCGCACCGACGGGGTGCGCTTGAGGTGGTCGAGGATCTGCTCCTGCCGGTCCACCGGCCGCAGCGCCAGCCTGGTCTTGGTGACCTGGGGGGTGGAGTTGCCGACCAGGTCCATCCGGGTGCAGTGCCCGCAGTACTGCGGGCAGGTGGCGGTCAGTTCGGCCAGCACCTTGGTGGGGTAGCGGTGGGTGAGCCCCTCCACCACCCACATCTCGGCCTCGTGCAGGGAGTCGCGTTCGGCCTTGGGGTGGCTCGGCCAGCGCGGGTGGCGGTCCGCGCGGACGGGCAGCATGTAGCGGCGGACCGGATCGGCCAGGAAGGCCTCGGTGAACGCCCGCGGTACGGTCGGTGCGTGCGGCGCCATGGTGTTCAGCATCTGCGGCGGCAGCAGCATCGACATGGTGGCGAACCCGGCCTGGTCGGCGGCGAGTTCGTCGTAGAAGCGGTCGGTGAGCAGCGCTCCGACGACGCCCCGCAGCTGCCGGGCGCTGCGCACGCAGTGCGCCCGCTGCCACTGGGCGTCCCGCCACTGCGCCGCGGTGACGTGGCGCCAGCCCGGCAGGCGGCGCCAGTCCGGCTCGGCAAGCGCGGTCCGGACGTACTGGTAGGGCTGCCGGGTGGGTTGGCGGTCCATCGGGCGCTACTGGCCGGTGAAGCGGGTGGCGAAGCGGGTCCGCAGTTCGCGCTTGAGCACCTTGCCGGTCGGCCCGAGGGGGAAGTCCTCCGGTGTCCGGGCGATGCTCACCGCGGCGAGCGTGGCCAGTCCGGCGCCGGCGAGCGCCTTGTTGGCGGCCTCCTGGACCTCCTCGGCGGTCACCGCTGCGGCCTCGGTCTGCAACCGGACGACGCCGAGCGGCCGTTGGCCCTCGCCCGGCGCCCCGGGCACGCCGATCACCGAGCAGTCCTGGACGAGCTCGCCGCAGTCGGCCAGCAGCACCTCCTCGATCGGCAGGCTGTAGACCGGGCCGGCCGCGGTGTCGATGACGTCCACCGTCCGGTCGAGGTGGTAGAAGTTGCCCTCGGCGTCGCGGCGCGCCACGTCGCCGGTGAGCCAGTGGCCGGCCAGCTCGAAGCTCGCGGTGAGCCGGGGGTCGTTCCAGTACCCCGGGGTCCGCGAGGGGGAGACGATACCGAGCAACCCGACCGTGCCGTCCGGGAGTTCCTCGCCGTCCTCACTGAGGATCGAGGCCCGCCGGACGACCTCCAGCGGCTTGCCGACGCAGCGGTCGTCGCGGGCGCTCTCCGGTGTGGTCACCTGGCCGAACAGCGCCATGCCCATCTCGGACGAGCCCAGGCCGTCGATGAACTGCGAACCGGGCAGGTCGGGTTGTTCGGCCCGCTGCCGGGGCAGCAGCCACGGCCGGATCAGCCCGGCCGGCCGCCGCCCGAGCCGCACCAGCCGCCGGATGTGCCCGTAGTGCGCGCTGTCCCCGGTGTTGAACCAGGAGTGCACCTCGGCCGCGCCCCTGGTGGGCGGTTCGCCGGTGGCCAGCTCGACGAAGGTGCGCGGGAAGGAGGCGACCATGGTGGGCCGGAAGGCCTCCATCACCGGCTCCACGACCGCTCGCCGCCAGTCGGACATCACCACGGTCGGCAGACCGAGCAGGGTGGCGGTGAGGAAGTAGCTGAGGCCGCCCGCGTGGGTGTGCGGCATCATCGACATCAGCCGGTCGTACGGCTCCGCGGGGAAGCGCACCATCCGCGGCTGCTTGCCGTCCCAGAACTGACGGTGCGCCAGCATCGTGGACTTCGGCGTGCCCGTGGTGCCCGAGGAGTGGATCAGGGCGACCACGTCGGCGTCGGCGTGCCGGTACGGGTAGACCTCGGGGAGCCGGGCCGCGCCGGCGTCGAAGGCCCGGATCTCGGCGGCCGGCATGATGAACCGGGGGCGGCGGCTCGGGGCCTCGCGGTAGGCCGCGGCGAGGCGGGTGGGATCGTCCGCCACGATGCCGACCACGCCCACGTGGTCGAGGTAGCGGACCATGACGTCGTGCCGCATGGCGTCGTTGACCAGGGCGGGGACGGCGCCGAGGGCGGTCAGCGCGAGGAAGTGCAGCAGTGGTTCCAGGCCCTCGCCGACGACGATGCCGACCGGCTCGCCGGGGCGCACGCCGTTGGCCCAGTACCAGCTGGCGTAGCAGTCGCGCAGGGCGGCGAGGTCGAGCAGGCTGTGGCCGCGCAGGACGACCGCGCCGCGGTGGTCGGTGTGGTGGCTGTAGGCGAACGGGACCGCGCGGTTCGGGTTGACCGCGAGGGCGTGGTCCAGGAAGTTGCCCGCGCCGAGGGCGGGTTCGGTCATCAGCCGTTCCCGGGCGGCGAGGGGCGCGAGGGGACTCCGGTCGCTCATGGCGGTCTCCTGGGGGGAGTGGCCCGGCGGGGTCCTTGTGGAACCGGGCCGGGCGACGGTGGGGGGCCGGCCCGCGCTGCGGCGTGGACCGGTTGGTGCGGGCGTGCGGGCGTGCGGGTACGACGGGGCGCCGGGTGGCGGTGCCCCGGGGCGGGGACGGCTGCCGGTGCGCCTTCGTGAACGGCCCGGCCGGGGCCGCGGTGGGTGCCGGGCTGGGCACCCGGCTGGGTGCCGGGGTCAGTCCCGGGCGAGGATCTCGGCGACGACCCGGTGGCCGGAGCGGACGGCGCCTTCCATCAGCCCGAAGTACTCGGTGCTGGTCTCGGTGCCGGCCCAGTGCACCCGCTCGTGCGGTGCGGTCAGCGTCGGCCCGTACCGGAGCCAGTCGCCGGGCCCCCGCAGCGCCGCGTAGCAGCCCTGGCTGTACCGCTCGTCGACCCAGTCGGTGATGTGCAGTCCGGTCGGCGGCGGGAGCATCGGGAAGATCCGGGCGGCCTGCTCCACCACGGCCGCGCGCTGCCGCCGCGGGCTCAGCGCGCCGAACCGCCGGGCCTCGGCCCCGGTGACGAAGCCGGTCAGGACGCCGACCCCGCCGTCGGCCGGTGAGTCGTCCACCGTCGAGAGCAGCGGGCCCTCGGCGTTGACCGACCAGCCGGAGAGGCCGTGCGCGCGCCAGAGCGGCGCGGGGTAGACCAGGGTCGCCTTCACGGCGCAGCCCCGCGCCGTCCGGTCGCCCGCTCGGGGCACCGTCGGCGCCGGCCGGTGTTCGACGGCGTCGGCGAGCAGCGGCGGCAGCGCCAGCACCGCGACGTCCGCCCGGTGGGCGCCGGCCGTCGTGTGGACGGTGACCCCGGCGTCGTCCTGGTGGACCGCGCGGACGGCCTCGCCGAGCCGCACCCGGCTGCCCAGCCGGCCGGCCAGCCGCTCGCACACCTGGTGGGCGCCGCCGGTGATCCGGTCCTGCTGGGCGCCGCCCTCGAAGGCGTTGAGGTAGCGGACGCCACCGCCCGAGCGGAGGTAGAACGCCATGTGCAGCACGGAGACGTCGGCCGGGTCGGCGGCCATCATCTCGCCGAGGAACAGCGGGAAGAAGAGCCGGGCGTCCGGGTGGGTCAGCCGCCGGTCGGCCCATTCGGCGGCGGTGAGGGTGTCCAGCCGCTCGGCGTCCGGAGTGAGCCACGGCGCGTCGGGGCGGACGGCCGCGGTGAGTTCGTCCAGCAGGTCGAAGAGGTCGCCGAGTGCCACCGCGTTGAGCGGCGGGAACCGGCCGTCCCGGGTGGTGCCCTCGGGGCCGAGGACGAACCGGCTGGCGCCCCGCATCGTGGTCGGCGTGGTGTCCAGGCCCAGTTCCTTGACCAGGGCGAGGAGTTCGGTGTGCCGCTCGCCCAGGTAGGCGGCTCCGGCGTCGACCTGGCAGCCGGGCGCGACCGGCAGGCCGCGGGTGCGCCCGCCGACCCGGGTGCGGGCCTCCAGCACGGTGACGTCGATGCCCCGGGCCGCCAGCCCGGTGGCGGTGGTGAGGCCGGCGAGCCCGGCGCCGACCACGACGGCGGTCCTGACCCGGCCGGGCTCCCGAGGGGTGGGTGCCGCCGCGGCGTCGTCGGGGTCGGTCATCTGCCGGCCGCGATCTTCTCGGCGAGCGCCCGGGGCGTCGGCGCGAGCAGGAAGTCGTCGAAGGACAGCTCCACGCCGTGGTCGCGGGCGATCGCGCTGAGCACCCGGGTGGCGATCAGCGAGTCGCCGCCGAGCTGGAAGAAGTCGGAGTCGGCCGCGACCTCGGGTGTCTCCAGCACCCGGCGGAAGAGGGCCACCAGGCCGTCGACCCCGGCGGCGGAACGCTCCGCGGCGGCTGCTGGTATGCCGTGGACGGCGGCGGAGAGGGTGGCGTCAACGTTCATCGAGGGTCTCCTTTGACCTGTTCGGGGGCCGCGTACCGGCGGTGCGAGCCGGCCCGGTCGACCTTTCCGCTCGTGGTGCGCACCAGTTCGGGCACCACGGTGATCCGGCTGGGCACGAGATGGCCGGGGACCTCCGCGCGCAGGTACGCCAGGACGTCGGCGTCCAGCGTTCCTCCCGTCGCGTCCGCCCGCGCCACCACATAGGCGACCAGGGCGGACCGGCCGGCGAGCGTCGCCGCGGCCACCGCCACCGCGTGCACCCCGGGGTGGCCCGCGATGTGCGCCTCCACCTCCGCCGGGTCCACCCGGATGCCCCGGACCTTGACCTCGCCGTCCAGCCGGCCGCGGTGGGTGAGGAGGCCGTCCGGGGACCCGCTCACGAGGTCGCCGGTGCGGAAGCAGCGGACGCCGTCGACGACGGTGAACCTGGCACCGGTGGCCTCGGGCAGGTCATGGTAGCCCAGCGCAACGGACGGCCCCCCGATCAGCAACTCGCCCTGTTCGCTGATTAGTTGAACGACGTGGCGGAGCGGGCGGCCGATCGGCGCCCGGGCGCCGCCGGGCCAGTCCCAGTCGGCCGGGGGCGCCTGCGGGCCGTGCAGGTCGACGGCGTGGGTGATCAGCGTCGTCTCGGTGCAGCCGTAGGTGTTGACCAGGCGGATCCGCCCGGTGTCCAGCGCGGTCCAGTCGGCCAGCCGGGCGGGGCTCGCCGGCTCGCCCCCGATCACCAGCACCCGTACGCAGTCGGGCAGGGGTGCGCCCTTCTCGGCCAGGTGGAGCACCAGCTCGTGCCAGAAGGCGGTCGGCAGGTCGAGGACGGTGATCCGCTCGCGCTCGACCATCCGCAGGAACCGCGGGAAGGACCCGCGGTGCGCCTCGTCGTCGAACACCAGGGTGGCGCCCGCGGTGAGCGTCGGCAGGATCTCCTCGAAGCAGGTGTCCCAGTTGAGGGAGGCGAACTGCAGCACGCGGTCGTCGGGCGTGAGGCCGAAAAGCTCGCGCAGTGAGGGCACCACGGCGGCGAGGGCCCGGCGGGGGGTGAGGACCGGTTTCGGCTGTCCGGTGGAGCCGGAGGTGAAGAGGAGGTAGGCCGGTTCCCCGCCGGTGGTCCCGCTCCGAGTCCCGGCGCCGTCGCGGGCGTCGCTGTGGCCGGTGTCCGCGTTCCGGCCGGCGTCCGCGCTCCGGCCCGGCTCCGCCGGAGGCGGGCGAAGGGCGTCCGGTGCGGTGCCGGGAACGGCGTCCGGCGCGGTGCCGGGCGAATTCGGAACGCCCGCCCGGGCCGTTCTCCCCAGGTTTGCGGAGAATTCCGGCAGGGGGGCCGGGGCGATCCAATCGAGGCCGAGTCGGTGTGCCGATCCGGGATCGGCCGCGACCATTGTGCGACAGCCGACCGCCGAGAGCATCGTCTGCGACCGGTGGGCCGGGAATGCCGGATCGGTGGGGCAGTAGACCCCACCCGCGGCGAGGATGCCGAGCAGCCCGACAACCGTTTCCGGAATGTGGTGCGCCTGCACGGCGACCACCCCCGGGTCGGGCCCGAGGCGCCTGGCCAGGTCGCTCACCGCCGCGTGCAGACGGGCGTAACCGATGGCCCGGCCGTGCCGGACAATCGCCGGGCGCTCCGGAAAGCGGCCAACGGTTTCCGTGAACGCGTCAAGTAAGTCGGAAGGAACTCGAGTGGTGCTGTTGTCATGTGACATGCCCGCCCCAAGGAATTGCTCGCAAGCGCTCATTCGCGCTCGGCGGACCGGGACTCTACCTTCGAACATGCGGTGTCACAATGGCTGTTGAGGATATTGCGGCGCCATGGTGTGGTCGAATGGTGAACGAAGCCGCGCTGCCGAAGAATGTCCGCCGTCGCCGGATTGACGTCGGTGGCGGTGGGAAAGAATGGCGCCGAGCCATGTCCCGGTGAACGTCCGCCGGCCGTTCGTGCCGGGTCCGACGGAGCCTCATGGGTGGGGTCCGCCGCCGGCGCGGCCGGGCGCGGGCGCACCGCCGGTCCGGGCGGCGGCGCCGCCCAGGAGGTCGCGGTGCGGCGCGGTGGCGACTGCTGCGGTGTTCGGGGCCACGCCGCCGGTCGCGGGGCCTCTCCCGGGCCGTGACGACGCGGTCGCGGCCGGTGCCGCCGCCCGGACCGGTCCCGGTCGCCCGCCGCCACCAGTGCGTCGGCCGGGCTCCTCTGGGGTCGGCCCGTTCCGACGGTGGCGCGGGGTGCCGCCGCCTGGCCGGCGGTCGCGCCGCGCCCTGACCGGCCGGTGGTGACCGGTTCCTGCCACGGTGGGCCGGCGCAGGCCTGGCTGCGCGCCGACGGGGCAGACGAACCCGCAGCGTTGCCCCGGGCACCCGGGTCGGGCCCGGTTGCCGATCACCAAGGAGGAGTCGCCGTGAGTGATGCCGTACCGCCCTCGCCCTCGCTGTCCGTTGCCGAACTGTCCTCGGAGGCGGCCGAGTTGCTCAGCGCCGCGGTGCGCAGCGGTGCACCCGGGGGAGCGCCCGGCCTGGTGCTCCCGGGGGACGCGGTCGAGGCCGTCGCCGCGCTGGCCGGAGTGACCGCCCGGCTGCCCGAACTCCTGGACCAGCTCGCCTCGTTCCTCAGCAGTGAGCAGGCGGCCGGGCGCGTCGGTCCGGCCCGCGGCGAGGGGCTCGACGGGGAGCGGGCCCACGAGGCCCTGCGGGCCGCGCGCGACGCCCGCGAGCACCTCTACGAGGCGGGCCGCACCGCGGCGCTGGTCGCCGAGGCGGTGACGGCGGCCGCGACCGTGCTGGCCCCGCTCGGCACGGCCCACCCGGCGGGTCGACCGGCCGAGCCGCACGCCTGAGGGTCACGGCCGGGCCGACGCGCCACTGCGTTCCGTGCACTCCGGGGGCGCCCGCCCGGTCGGCTCGGCCGGCGGAGTCCGGAGACCGGCGCTACGGGAGGATCGGACCGATCGAGACCTGGGTGGTGTAGACCCGGCTGTTGCCGCAGTTGGCGGTCGCGGTGCCGTCGCCGAGCCGCAGGCCGCTGGTGACGGTGAGGCCGGACATGCACTTGGCCGAGACGGACCAGGCCCGGCGGGGTTCGAGGCCGGAACAGACGCCGACGCCGAACGGGCCCGAGGGGTAGGCGACGCACGAGCCGGTGGTCGGGTTGTCGGCGCCGGCCCGCGCCTCGGCGGCGGTCGGGGCGGCCAGCGCGGCGGCGGAGGCGAGCAGGGAGGTCAGCAGCAGGGCGGTGGTGCGGCGCATGGGGAGTCCCTCCGGGGGTGGCGGCGGCGCGCGAGGGCTGCACGGGCCCGATGGGGTCCGACGGTTTCCGCTGCGCTCCGACGGGTCGGTGAGGTGCCGTCAGTTGTGTGGGGCGGGTGAAATCCTGAGGGGGATGTGTGATGACTGTCAACGGTGTGTGACATGAGCAGGCGACTTCGCGCCACCGGGTGAGACTGCTCGGCGGTCCGCCACGGGGCGCCCCCGACTCTCGTGGGCCACGTGTCGGTCAGGCGGCCGAACTGCTGGAAATGGCGGGTGACAGACACCCGGGGCTGGTCCGGGCTCCGCCGCGCGCTCGCGGACCCGACCGGGCGCCAGATCCTGGAGGCCCTCGGCGCCGACGGCCTCGCGAGCCGCTGAGGCCGGAGCGCCGCCCGGCCCCGGGGCCCCTTTCGGGGCCGCCCCGGCCGAGGGGCGCGTGGCGGATTCCCGCGCCCCTTCGCGCCACCGCGCGCCGCAGGGCGGTCGGTCCCGGCTCTGGGCGGCGGCGGACGGCTCTGGGACCGTGGCGGGACACACCGCACACGAGGTCAGGGGGGCCGTCATGGCACGACGTTGGCTGGTCACGGGTTGTTCGTCCGGGCTCGGACTGGCACTGGCGAGAGCGGTGGCGGCCGCCGGGGACACCGTGGTGGCGACCGCCCGCAAGCCGGTGGCGCTGGACGGCCTGGTCGGCGAGCACCGGGGCCGGGTCGTCCCGGTCGCCCTGGACGTCCGCGACCCCGGGCAGTGCGCGGAGGCCGTCGCGGTGGCGGTCGACCGCCTCGGCGGCCTGGACGTCCTGGTCAACAACGCGGGCTGCGGGCTCTTCGGAGCGGTCGAGGAGGTGGGCGACGACGAACTCCGGGACCAGCTGGAGATCCTGGTGGTGGGCCCGTGGCGGCTGGCCCGCCTGGCGCTGCCCGTGATGCGCGCGCAGCGCGGCGGACACATCCTCAACGTCTCCTCGCTGGCCGGCCGGACGGCCTTCCCCGGCCTGGCCGCGTACGTCACCGGCAAGCACGCCCTGGAGGGCATGACCCAGGCGCTGGCGGCCGAGGCGGCCCCGTTCGGCATCCGGGTCGCCGCGCTGGAGCCCGGCGGCTACGCCACCCGGTACGGCTCCTCGCTCGCCGACGCGGCCGGCCGCTCGCCGGACTACGCGGAGTTCACCGGCCCGATGCGCAGTGCGCTCGGTGCGCTGGCCGAGGTGCCCGGGGTCGGCCGGCCCGAGGACTTCGCCCGGCAGGTGCTCCGGATCGTCGAAGCCTCCGGACCGCTCCCGGTGCGGATACCGGTCGGGCCCGGCAGCGCCGAGCACCTGACGGCGGTCGAGGAGGCGGCCCGCGCCGAGATCGCCGCCGCCCGGGCCCTGTTGGCGCCGCCGCGGACCTGAGCCGGCGACCGGCCCGGCCGCGCCGGACACCGCGACCGCCCTCCCGGGCGGCCCCCTCCGTCGTAGCCTGGCCCGCGGGGACCCCGCTACGGCGACCGGCCGGCGGGGTGGCTGCAACGGTGCGAGCCGGGGGGCGGCATGCGGAACACGGTCAACGGCGGGACGTTCTTCCACGCGGTGGTGCAGGGCCGGAACGTCACCATCCAGCTGCCGGCGCCGCAGGACCCGGCCCTGGCGGGACTGCCGGAGCCGAACGCGTCGTTCGTCGGCCGCGCGGCGGAGGCCGCCGCACTCCGGGAAGCCCTGGAGCCCGGAGCGGGCGGCGGCCCGACACCGGTCGCCCTCGTCGCCGGGCTGGCCGGGGCGGGCAAGACCGAACTCGCCCTTCAGGTCGCCCGGCAGGCCTGTGACGAGCCCGGCTGGTTTCCCGGCGGCGTGCTCTTCGTCGACCTGTTCGGCTACGACGACGACCGCCGGGTGCCGCCCGAGCGCGCGCTGGAGGGGCTGCTGAACGCCCTGGGGGTGGCCGACGGGAACCTGCCCACCGGCGTCCAGGACCGCAGCAGGCTCTACCGGTCGCTGCTCCGGGCGTACGCCGCGAGCGACCGGCGGGTGCTGGTCGTCGTCGACAACGGCCGGTCGGCCGCCGAGGTGGAACCGCTGCTGCCCACGGACGGCGTCACCGCCGCGCTGGTCACCTCGCGCCACACCCTCGACCTCGGCGCTCCCGTGCACGAGATCGGCGAGCTGTGCCCGGCGGACTCGGTGGCGCTGATCGGCGCGGCGGTACGGCAGTTGCGCCCGGCGGGGGACACCCGGGTCGACGACGATCCCGCCGCGGTGGGGCGGATCGCCGAACTGTGCGGGCACCTGCCGCTCGCCCTGCGGATCTGCGCGGCGCTGCTGGCGGAGTCGCCGACCCGCACGCCGGCCGCACTGGCCGGGTCGCTCGCCGACGAGTACCGCCGGCTCGACCGGCTCGGGCGGGAGGAGCGCCGGGTGAGGGCCGTCTTCGACCTCTCCTACCGCCAGCTGGACCCCCGCACCGCCCGGGTGTTCCGGATGCTGCCGCTGGTGCCCGGCCCCGACCTGTCGACCGGCTCCGCCGAGCGGCTGCTGGCCGGGGACGAGGCGGAGGTGGAGCAGGCCCTGGTGGACCTCGCCCGGGCCCACCTGGTGGTGCCCGGCGAGGTCTGGGGCCGCTGGCGGCTGCACGACCTGGTGCGCCTCTACGCGGACGACCGGGGCCGGGCGTGCGCGGAGCAGGACGACCGGCAGGAGGCGCTCGGCCGACTGCTCGGACACTTCGTCAGCAGTGCCTGGGAGGCCGAGAGCCTGCTGTCGCGTTCCGGCGAGGTCGGTGTGACCTCGCGGTTCAGGGGCCGCGACGAGGCCGCGGCGTGGCTGGACGAGGAGTGGCCGGGGCTGCTGGCGGCCGCGATCGACGGAGCCGCCCTGGGCTTCCCCAGCATCCCCGTGCTGCTCGCCGCGGTGCTGCACCGGCAGTTCGTCCTCCGTCGTCGGGCGGGGGAGTGGCTGGCCGTGATCGACGCGGCCTCCGCGCAGCTCACCACGGCCGGGCAGGCGGAGGTCTCCGCGCTGACCGCGGGTCTGACCTCCGCCCGGGGGATGGCGCTGATGCTGGCCGGCCACCACGAGGAGGCGGTGGTCGTGCACGGCCGGGCGAGCGAGCAGTTCGGTGCCCTCGGCGACCGCAGGCAGGAGGCGGCCGCGCTGATCAGCCGGAGCACCGCGCTGCGGACGCTGCGCCGCTTCGAGGAGGACCGGGCCGACCTGGAGCGGGCGGCGGAGATCTTCACCGAGCTGGGCGACGCCTGGGGCATGGCGATGGTCCGGAGCAACGTGGGTGACGCCCTGCAGACGCTGGGCCGGCTGCACGAGGCCCTCCCGGTACTGGCCGCGGTGGCGGACGAGTTCGGCGCGCTGGCCGATCCCTGGGAGGGCTGGGCGCTGCACAACCTCGGCGTCGCCCAGCTCGGCAGCGCCCGGTACGAGGAGGCGGCGGGGACCTTCGCCCGGGCCCTGGAGTGGTTCCGGGACGCCGCCAGCGCCCAGGACGCGCTGGGCGAGGTGATGGTCCTGGACCACCTCGCCGAGGCGCTGGAGCGGGCCGGGCACCCGGCGGAGGCCGTCCGGGCGCGGCGGGCCGCACTCGACGCCGCCCGCCGTACGGGCCGGCCGGTCCGCTGGCCCTTCCTGCGGCTCGCCGTGACGCTCAGGGCGGCGGGCCGCGCCGACGAGGCGGTCGACGTCCTCGACGAGGCCGCCGCGGTCTTCGCGGACTCGGGGGACCCGAAGGGCCAGGCCGCGGAGCTGACCGCGCGCGCCGCGGTGCTCGGTGAGCTCGGGCGGCTCGACGAGGCCGTCGCGGCCGGCACCCGGGCCGCCGAGCTGCAGCGGGCCTGCGGCGAGGGCGAGGGCGAGGCCTCGGCGCTCTACAACCTGGGCACCATGCTGGTGCGGGCGGAGCGGCTCCGGCCGGCCGAGGACGCGCTCGGCCGGGCCGCCGAGGTCTTCCGGGCCATCGACGACGACCACGGGCGCGGGGAGTCGCTGAACAACCTGGCCTACGTGCTGATGCTGCTGGGCCGCTTCGGCCGGGCCGTCGCCGCGCAGGCCGAGGCGGCGGAGCTGTTCCACCGCAGCGACGACCACGCCTCGGAGGCGATCGCGGTCGAGGGCCTGGCCGCCCTGCGGGCCGTCCGCCCGGGCCTGCGCGCCCGGGCGGTGCCGGACTGCGGCATCGCCCGGGCGCTGGCCTCGACCCGCCGGTTCACCGCACCGCCGTGCGCGCGCTGACGCCGCGTGCTGCTGCCTGCGCGCCGACCGACGGGTGGTCGCGTCGCGCCGGGCGCTGGGCCGTTCGCCGGGGCGGCTCACCCGACCGGGGCATGTCTGTCACCCGTTCGTACCGCTCGGGTGGCGAGAAGGGCGACTTGCCCGCGTTCGTGTGCAAACGTCTCCCCGGTGCCCCTCACCGGGTGCCTCTGGGGCCCGTTCCGGGCCCGGCCCGTTCGTGAGGGCGGGTGGCAGAGCAGTGATGACCTTGGAAGGCGTGAGATGTCCGTGCGTGGAAACCTTGGCAAGTTCGTCGTCACCGCGGTTCTGGCGGCCGCGGCCGTAGTGGCCGTGCCGACCGCGGCGCTGGCGCACAGCGAGCCCCAGCCGTCGTCGTCGTCGTCGGGTCTGGCGGCGGGCGCGGCCTCGGTCGGCCTCTTCGGCCCGAAGCTCAGCTGGCTGGAGGCGTTCAGCAAGAGCAACGGCTGACCGACGGCTTCCCGACACCCGGGCGCCCCGGCCGCATCGAGCGGCCGGGGCGCCCGGCGTCGTGCCGCCCGGCGTTGTCCCGGTGCCTACGGGTGCGCGCCGTCCGGCTGGGCGGGGGAGGTCTGCTCGCCCGGGTCGAGCTCCTCGGCGAGGGGCTCGACGGCGCTCCCGGCCGGCAGGACGAGGGAGGCGACGGCGCCGCCGTCCGGGTGGTTGGCGAAGGTCAGTTCCGCGCCGATCACCCGGGCGTGGCCCTGGGCGATGGTCAGGCCGAGACCGTGTCCGCGCCCGCGCTCGCGCACGCTGGTGCGGAAGCGCTGCGGTCCGTGCCGCAGCAGGTCGTCGGGGTAGCCGGGGCCGTGGTCGCGGACGGTGATCCGCAGCCCGTCGACGCTCAGCAGCACCGGGCCCCGGCCGTGCCGGTCCGCGTTCACGAGTAGGTTGGCCAGGATCCGGTCCAGTCGGCGCAGGTCGGTGCGCACCACCGGTCCGTCGGCACCGGGTGCCGGGTCGGTCGGGGTGTCGCCCTCCGCCCGCACGGACAGGCCGACGGTCAGGCCGGTGATCGTGACCGTCCGCCGGACGGCCCGGCCGAGCGGCACGGGGGACAGGTACGGCGTCTCCGCGTCCGCGTCCAGCCGGGAGACCTCCAGCAGGTCCTCCACCAGGGAGCGCAGCGCCTGGACCCGGTTGCGGACCAGCTGGGTGGGCCGCCCCGGCGGGAGCAGTTCGGCGGCGGTGACCAGACCGGTGAGCGGGGTGCGCAGCTCGTGCGCGACGTCCGCGGTGAACCGCTGCTCGTCCTCCAGCCGGCGGTGCAGCGCCTGGGACATCGAGTCGACGGCGGCGGCGAGGTCGGCGACCTCGTCCCGGCCGTCGCCCAGTTCGCCCATCCGGGTGTCCGTCCGCCCGGCGGCGATCTCGCGGGCGGCCGTCGCGGCGGTGCGCAGCCGGCGGCTGATCCGGTCGGCGACGAGCACGCCCGCCAGGACGGTGGTGAAGACCGAGGCGGTGACCGTGATCAGGATGATCCGGTCGAGGTCGCCGATGGCGCCGCGGTCCGCGGTGAAGTCCACCCGGACGGACAGCACCGCGCCGTCGACGGGCGCGGCCGCCCACATCGCCTCGCCCTGCGGGCCGGTGGCCAGGACGGAGCCCTGGCGGCCGTCCGCCGCGAGCGCGCGCAGCCGGGGCGGCAGCGCCGGATCGTCCAGCGTGACGCCCGGGCGGGCGGGTTCGCCGTTGCGGCCGTACGCGGTGAGGGCGGAGTCCAGTGCGCCGAGCGCGGACCGGCGGGCCTGGTCGACGTGCTGACGCACCATCGCCTGGTGGACCAGCAGACCGACGCTCAGCGCGACCAGGACGGAGATCGCGGCGACGGCGGTGGCGATCTGACGGCGCAGGGTCATGCCGGGCGCCGCAGCTTGTAGCCGAAGCCGCGGACGGTCTCGATCCGACCCGAGCCGATCTTGGCGCGCAGCCGCTGGACATGGACGTCGACCACCCTGGTGTCGGCCCCCCAGTCGTAGTCCCAGACCCGTTCGAGCAGACCGGAGCGTTCCAGCACGGTGCCCGGCGCGGCGGTGAACTCCAGCAGCAGCCGCAGTTCGGTGGGGGTGAGCGGGACGAGGCGGCCGTCCACCCGCACCTCCATGCTGTCGGTGTCCACCTCCAGTCCGTCGATGGCGCGCACCGTGCGGGCCGCCGGCGCCGGTTCGGCGTCGGCGGGTGCGGAGGCGGGTGTCGCGGTGGGCGTCGCGGTGGGCGTGGCGGGTCCGGCGGGTGTCCCGGCCGGCGCTCCGGTGCCGGCCGCCGGTTCGGGCGCGGGTGCCGCTCCGGCCGGCGCCACCGGGACCCGGCGCAGCACCGTGCGGATCCGGGCCACCAGCACGGCGCTCTCGAACGGCTTGACGACGTAGTCGTCCGCCCCGGCCTCCAGCCCCGACACCACGTCGACGGGGTCGGTGCGCGCCGACATCATCAGGATCGGCAGCTGGCTCTCCTCGCGAATGCGCCGGCAGAGGCCGACCCCGTCGAGGAGCGGCAGCATCACGTCGAGCAGGATCAGGTCGGGGCGGGCGGTGTGGAACGCCTCCAGCCCCTCCAGCCCGTCGGCGGCCGTGCTGACGGGGAATCCGTAGCGTTCCAGGGCCATCCGGGTGGCCTCGCGAATCACCTCGTCGTCCTCGACGATCAGGATGTGCGGGTGGACGGGGGCGGGAGTCATCGCTTCGCTTCCGGGGCGGCCGGGGTCGGGGGAGCCGTGGTCGGCACTGCCGTGCCCGGGCGGGGGGCGGGGACCGGGACCGCCTGGTCGGGGCGGCGGGGCTGGCTCACCCCGCTGGAGGGCGAGACCGCGGGCTTGGCGGAGAACGGCGCGGCACTCGGCTGGCCGGCTCCGGCCGGCTCGGAGGGCCGGTCGGCGGGGGTGGGGCCGTGGCCGGGCGCCGTGACCGGACCGATCGCCTCGACCCGCTGCTCCAGCAGGACGAGCCGGGTGCCGTTCCAGCCGTAGTGGCTGATGGTGCGGGAGGAGGGGGTCGTCGCCTCGTTCAGCCAGAGGTCGGCGGCGAGGGTCTCGGCGCTGAACGCCCGGAGCACCGCCACCCGGAGGACGGGCACGACCCCGCCGCCGCCCAGGGTGTAGACGTGCAGGACGACCGAGCCGCCGGTGGCGACCGCGGCGATCAGCTCGGGGCGGCCGTCACCGGTGAGATCGCGGAACTCGGGGTCGCGGACCCCGCAGTCCGGACAGCCGGTCAGGGCGCGCCGCTCCTCCGCGGACAGGGCCGGGTCCTTGGCCAGCAGGGCGCCCAGGTCCACCGAGGTGAGGTCCGGGCCGGGCACGGCGACACCCGGCACCGGTACCGGTGGCGGCTCGGCGGGGCCCGTCTCGGACGCGGCGGGGGAGGTCGGCGACGGCGCCGCGGCCAGCGCCGGCCAGAGCGGCTGCGGCTTGGGGGACGGCGTCACGGGCCGGGCGGCTCCCGCGTCCCGCAGTTCCCCGGGGGTCGCGCACCCGGCCAGCGCCACGAGCAGGCCGAGGACGGCGACGGCGGATCCGCGCGCCGCCGCCCGGGGCCCTCGGCGGGGTGGGTGTGCTGCTGGCACGGTGGTCGTCCTCTTCCTGGTCTGCGGTGAGGCGTCGGTTCCCCCACGGTGATAGGTCGCCCGAACGCTATCGGGTGGTTCCGCCCGCCCGGGCACCGCCCACCTGCGGGGAGACCCCGGCGGCCGGGGGGGGGGGGGGGGCCCGGCGGGGGGCGGGCGCGGGCCCCCGCCCCGGGGCGGGGGGGGGCGGGGGGGGGGTGTGGGGGGGGCGGTGGGGAGGGGGGCGGCGCTTGGTGGG
>NZ_JBITSA010000005.1:6012-147708 GCF_044540385.1 Kitasatospora sp. NPDC086009 | reverse complement strand
GCCCTACCGCTCTGGGGTGGTCCCGCCCGCCGGGGCACCCCCCCCGGGGGGGGACCCCCGGGGGGCGGGGGGCGGGGGCGGACCCGCGGGCGCGCGGCCCGCGCCCCCCGGCCGTGGCCGGTCGGGGCCGGTCGGTTCGTTCGGTCCGGTCCGTTCGTTCGGTCCGGTCCCTTGGTCGGCCCGGGCCGGTCGGCCGGTCGGTTCGCCCGGTCAGCTCGCCGGGGCGCCCGGGGGGACCAGGTCGGCCAGGACGATGATGTTGTCCGTCCAGTGGCCGTCCGAACCGATCCGCCCCCCGCAGGTGATCAGCCGGAGCTCCGGCGCGCTGGTGTTGCCGTAGACCGTCTCGGTCGGGAACCGGTCCTTGCCGGCCTGGAGCAGGGAGCGGACCCTGAACTCCACGGTGCTGCCGTCGGCGCGGCGCACCTGGACGAGGTCGCCCGGGCGGAGCTTCGGCAGACCGGCGAAGACCGCCGGGCCGTGCACGGTGTCGTAGTGGCCGATCAGGACGGCCGGGCCGGTCTCCCCGGGGGTCGGTCCGTTGCGGTACCAGCCGACCTCGTCGGCCCGGTCGGCGGACGGGACTTCGACCGTGCCGTCCGGGTTCAGACCCAGCCCGGAGACCGGCGCGTCCACCCCGGCCGAGGGGACGACCAGCCGGGTCGGAGCCGACGCGGCGAAGGGCCGCGGCGCCGGGGTGGCCGCCCCGCTCGCCGCAGCCGGTCCGGTGGCCGGCCCGCCCGCCCGGTCGGCGGCCGGGACGGCGGGGTCCGCCCGGTTCACGGAGGGCTGGATGCGCACCACCGGGGTCTGCGTGCCCGACAGCGCGACGGAGGCGCCGAGGACGAGGCAGAGCAGGCCGCCCGCGCCGAGCGCGGCCCGGCGAACGCCGACCGACCCGGAACAGCCGGTCCGCCGGGGCCGCCGGCCGCCGGACCACCGGGTCGCGTCGCGCCGGGCCCGGCGGGCGGTCGGCCCGGTGCCCGAGCCGTTGCCCGGGCCGCTGCCCGGCGCCCGCTCCCGGCCCGGGTCGGGGGCCGGCTGCGCCTGGTGATCGGTTCCGGGCCCGGCTCCGGCCCGGCCGGGACCGTCGCCCGGCCCGCGTACGTCGCCGTACGCGGGCCGGGCGACGGGGGACCCGTCGGGAGCGGCTGCCGCCGCGAAGCCGTCGGAGTGCCCGGAACCGTCGTCAGCCGCGCGCACCGGACCGGCGGCGCAGCATTGCGAAGCCCAGCGCGCCCGCACCGACGGCGGCCGCGGCGCTGCCGCCGACCAGCTTGGTGCCGGCGTCGTCGAGGGCCCCGCTGCCGTCGCCGGCCTGGGCGGCGCCCTGGGGCACCGACGTGACCTGCGGCTGGTCGGCGCGGGAGTTGTCCTGCGGGACGGGGCCGCGGCTGGGCTGCGCCGCGCCGCTGGGGGTGACGGTCGGCGCGGCGGGGGCGGCCGGGGCGGGCTGGGCGCCCTTGGCGGACGGCGCGGCCGGGGCGGGCTGGGCGGCACCGTTGGCGGCCGCCGGCTGGGAGACGGCCGGGGCGGGACGCGCGGGCTGGCTGGGCTTGGCGGCGGGTGCCGAGGGCGCCGTGGCGGGCTGGTCGGGGTGGTCGACGGCCGGGGCGGTGGGGGACGGGGTCCGGACCCCGTCGGCCCAGGCCTGGCCGCCGGAGACGGTGGCGAACAGGGCCGCCCCCGCGATGGTGCAGCCCGCCAGGGCCCGACGGGCGGTCGAGTTGGTGGTGCGGGTGGAGCGGTGCTTCGACATACGGGCGTCTCTCCTTGTCGCGGTGCGCCGACCGTGCGGTCGGCGCCTCCCGACCGACAGTAGGAGGGCCTTGTCGCGGTCCCCGGGAGGTCGTGTCACGGCTGTCCATCGGCTGGGTAACAGCCGGCCGTGACTGTTGCACGGCGTGGTGCGCGCAAGGGTCGCGGACGGCGGGCGGAGCTCCGGCGGGGTGGGTACGCGTCCTACCGAGGGGGGTTCCGGGGTGCCCCGGCGGGCCGGTGGCGCCGCCGGCGCCCAGTGTCGTTCCCGGTCCGGCCCGGTAGCGACCCAGGCCCTGTCGCCCCTACGGCGCCCGGGAGTTCAGGGCTGGAGCAGCATGCCGAGCCGGGGGCCGCCCCGGCGGTGGAGCCGGCGCAGGAAGGAGAGCACACCGCTGGTGCCGACCGCCCAGGCGGCGGACTCGACGGTGGGATCGGTGGCCGGGAACACCGGTCGGCCCGCGCGGCCGCCGCTGCGGGCCAGGACCAGCCCGGCGATCTCCTCGGCGGCCTCCCAGTGCCGCTCGTCCCCGGTGGCCAGCGCCAGGTCGATCAGCAACTCCCCGGCGCCCGCGAGCCCGCAGCACTGGACGACGGGTGCCGTCCTCGGGGCCGACTCGCGACAGGCTCGCGCGGCGTCGGCGGCCCGGGTGAGGAACTCGTCCGCGCCGTAGTACCGGCCCGCCTGGACGAGCGTCGTGCCGATGCCGGCCAGACCCCGGCACCAGGACCCGTACCGGCGGGTGGCCCCGGGCCGGCCGGCGGCCACTACGAGCCGGGGGACGTCCTCGGCGAGCGCGTCCACCAGACGGCGCGCCGCCGCCGCGGCCGCCTCGGTGTCTTCGGCGCGGTAGGCGCTGTGGGCGCTGCGGGCGAGGCCGACGCGGCCGGCCGGAGTCGCGGTTGTGGCAGCGGTGGCGGACGCGGCGGACAGGCCGAGGAGGAAGTGGGCGACTCCGGCGCGGCCGTGCGCGAAGCCTTCTTCGAGTGCGGCGGTCCCCGGGTTCGGCGTCTCCCGGGGCCCGTCGGCCCGGCCGTCGGTGAGCAGCCGGGCGCAGGCCCGGGCCGTCGCGAGGTGCTGCTCGGCCTCGGCTTCGCGACCCGCGGCGCGTGCTCGCCCGGCCAGCAGCAGCCGGCCGGTTCCGAGGCCGGCCGCGCCGGAGATCTGGTCCGTGGAGCGGACGTCACCCGGACCGGGACCGGCGGCGAGCGGCTCCTCGGTGCCCAGCACGTCGGCCGCCCGGGCGAGGAAGAGGTCGACCCCGGTGCGGCCCTCGTACAGGCCGGGTCCGAGCCGGTCGATCGCGGGGTGTGCCGCCGTCCACCGGGCCAGCGCGGTGGCGGCCGCCCGGGCGTCGGGGCGGTCGGCGTGCTGCAGCAGTTCGAGACCGAGCCCGGCGCTGCCGTCGTAGAAGGAGAGCAGGGCGCGCGGCTCCCTGCTCCGCGCATCGGCGGTGACCAGCTCGCCGGCCAGCCGCACGCAGGTGGTGACGGTGTGGTCGACGACCTCGCCGAGCAGTTCGGCGGTCACCCGGGGCGGACGCGGCGGCGCGGGAACGCGCCGAGCGCGGTCGCTGCGCTCGCCCACGGTGCCCGCAAGGCCCGTGCCGGGCGGCGCGGCGTGGTGGCGCAGGGCGTCCGCGGCCGCCGCTCGCTCCGCCGGGTCGAAGCCGAGCAGGCCCGCGACCAGCGCGACCGCCGGGTGCTGCGGGTCGGGCAGCGCACCGGCCAGGCAGGCCAGCGTGCGGTCGCGGTTGGTGGCCCGGTCCGGGTCGATCACCACCGGGTCGAGACCGGTGGCCGCGTAGTGCAGTGTCGTCCCCAACGCGTAGTAGTCGTCGGTGGGGTGGGCGGTCGTGGTCGCCGGGCAGGGCAGTCCGTACCCCCGGGTCGTCCCGGCCGGCCGTTCGCCGTCGAGGGCGCTGATGCCGAAGTCGACCAGCGCGCACCCGCCCGCCGCGTCGAGCACCACGTTGGCCGGCTTCAGATCGCACATCACCACGCCGCGCGCGTGCACCGCGTCCAGTGCCCGGAGCAGTCCGCGCGCCAGCGACCACCAGTCGCGGCCCGGCCCGTGCGCGCCGCCGGGCCCGGCGGCGCGGGCCTCGTAGGGGCCGCCTTCGAGCACGTCGCGACGCAGGTCGCGCCGGCCGCAGGCGCTGCTCACCAGGTACTCGTCCTCGCCGTGCCGGACGTAGTCGACCAGGCGCGGTACTCCGCCCACGCCCGCCAGTGCGGTCAGGACCCGTCGCTCGTGCCGGAGCCTGCCCCGCGCGTCGATGCCGGCGGCGTCCTCGGCGACGAAGGCGCGGGCCTGCTTCACCACCACCTCGCGGCCGGTGACCACGTCGACCGCCCGGTACACATGGCCGCCCGGTGCGCGGGTGATGCCGGCGGTGATCCGGTAGCGGCCGCCGTCGCCGATCCGGTTGCTCGTCGGTCGCGGGGCGGTGCGCGGTGCGAACGGGTCGCTCACCCAGGGTGGTTGGCGATAGTGGGGGGCGGCCGGGGCGGGAAAGGTCTCGCCGGCCGGGCCGGTCATGAGGAGCGTCGAGTCCTCGGCGGCGACCCGGAACAGGCCGTACCGGTAGTAGACCGGGGCGTCGGCCCGCAACTGCCGGTCACTGGGC
This sequence comes from Kitasatospora sp. NPDC086009, assembly GCF_044540385.1. Classification (NCBI taxonomy): domain Bacteria; kingdom Bacillati; phylum Actinomycetota; class Actinomycetes; order Kitasatosporales; family Streptomycetaceae; genus Kitasatospora; species Kitasatospora sp. NPDC086009. The sequence continues at coordinate 143,320 of NZ_JBITSA010000005.1, read as the reverse complement.
ACCCGGGGGCCGGTCCAGCCGGTCAGCGCGTTCGCCAACTCGTCCGCGAGGGCGGCCTCTTCGCCCGGGCACGGGTAGACCGTGACGGCCTTGCCCACGGCGGCCGGGTCGCGCAGTCCGGTGTTCAGCTCGCGCAGCACGGCGGTGCCGGCGGCGAACTTGGCGTCGCAGGTGCGCCGCAGCAGGATCGGGACCACCACGTCCAGCAGGTGCGGGAACCGGTCGGGGCGGGCCGACACATGGAGCTTCCAGCCGTGCGGGAGCGCCGGCATGTCGGGGTCGTGCAGATACAACCAGTCGTCACCGCAGTGCAGTTGGCGGTGCGAGCCCGGGGCGGCCGCGACCAGGGCGGCGATCCGGGCCCGCAGCGCCCCGGCGGCGCCGGGGTCCGGCCGCGCGCCGGTAGGTGCTGCTGCTGACGGCACGAGTCCACCACGTCCCCGGGTCCGGTCGCACGGGTACCCCGCCGGGTGTCGGCGGGCAGGTGCGAGAAGGTACGGCGTGCGAGCCGGTGCGGTGGCCTGCGGGCTTGCGGCGCACGGCAGTTCGGGCGGCGCCCGCCCGCAGGCCGGGTGTCCGGCGAGGGTCAGGCGTCCACCGCGCAGTCGAAGCGGGTGGGGACGTAGGTGACGAACGGGTCGGCGAGACAGGCCGCCGGGGCGAGGTCGGCGTCGAACTCGTCCTCGAACGCGATCACCTCGTCGTCGATGTCCAGTAGGCCGGCGTCGCGGATGTCCAGTACCAGTGCACTCATGGGTGGTTCCTCCCATTCACCTTGGCTGATTCCCGTGCGGGCCGCCCATGTTAGCCATTCGTTCGGGCCCGCCATAGAGGTGCGACAGCGCAGATGTTCGACCCTTTCGGACCGTCGGGCCGCGCTGCTTCGCACCCGTCCCAGTGGCACCACCGGCACCCCGGGTACCCGCCGGTTCGGCACGGCGGGGGCGAGGCCGGGGGCGGTTCGCGCACACGGTCCCGGCCCGTCGCCCCGCCCCGGTCGCCCGGCCCGGTGCACTCCGTCGTGCGACGGAGTGCACCGGGCCGGGTCTCGGACAGCTGTGCCGGGCAGGGGGCCGACGGGCGTCGGTGCGGCACTGGCGTCAGGTCAGAACTTGACGTCGGTGCAGGAGTAGAACGAGTTGTTGGTGTCGGCGATCTCCCAGACCGCCACGACGACCTGGTGGCCGGTGCGGCCGCTGGGAAGGGTCCCGGTGTGGGTGGTCGTGGCGGCGGGCTGGCGCCCGTTGTAGTTGACGGTCAGGAACGGGGTCAGGTCCAGGTTGGCCCGGGTGATCTTCTGGGTCGCGTCGTAACCGGGCTTGGTGAGGTAGTACTTGAACGTGGTGGTGGCGTGCCGGGCCTCGATGTTCCAGGTGAAGGTGAGCTGCTGGCCCGCCGTCACGTTGGTGGTCGGCCAGTTGCCGTTGCGCGGGGCGTCGAGCGGCGCCCAGCGCGGGTCGGCGCCGGCGCAGATGGTGCCGTCGGCCGGTCCGCGGCTGGGGAAGCCCTTCGGGCCCTCGACGCTCTGCGGCTCCCACTGGATGTCGCCGCAGTTGGTGACGACGCCCGCGCCGCACAGGGCCGCCCGGCTGGGCGGCAGGTTGATGAAGCCGTGCGACTGCGCCGGCAGGGCCAGCGTGAGCGGCAGCGCGACCGCGGCCGCGGCCACGACGGCGAGATGACGTTTGCGCATGGTGCTCCTCCGTGGGGGTGGATGGAGTGTGCGCCCGACGCAGGGCGCGCGCGTGGGGGTGCGGCGGCCGTCGATCTCTTGGCATGCCTGCGCCAGGTCGGTGTGGTCCCCACCGTAGGAGTTGTGGCCCCGGGCCGTCAATGGTCTGAACCATTCGCCGTCATGAACGCCCTTTCCCCAGAGGGGCGTTCGTCATTCCTGCGCGGCGGCAGGGTGGCCGGCCGGTATGTTCGGGAGCGGTCCGGCGGGAGCGCAGTGTGGTCCTCAGCCGTCGCCGACGGTCTCCGCCAGGGCCCGGCGGAGGGCGGCGGGGGTCCACTGCGCGTCGGCCCCCGGGCGGGTGCCGAGGTAGTCGGCGATCCGTCCGAGGTCCCAGCCATGGGCCTGGACCAGTCCGGCGGCGATGGTGCGCAGATAGGCGGCGCGGGGTGCCCGCAGGTCGGCGTCGGCCAGGCCGCCGGAGGCGGTGAGGGTCAGCACGGGGGTGTGGTCGAGGGAGCCGGGGCACACCAGCGTCCCGTAGCGGCCCGGCCAGAGCCGGTCCCGCCCGGTGCGCAGGGCGGTGGCCGGCGAGAGGTCGGCCCCCGGCTGCCGGTGCCTCTCCTGGGCGGCGATGTCGCTGAACTGCCCCGTGGTCAGCAGATAGGCGCGCGCCGGCACCAGGCCGGTCCGGTCCGGGTCGTAGAAGGCCGTGCCACCGCCCCAGACCGTCGACTCCAGCGCGAAGTACAGCTGCCCGGGGAGCGTCACCGGCACGGCCCGCTCCGGCGGCCGCCCGTCGCGGCAGCCGGGGTACGTCCGGGCACCACCAGGCGGCCGGCCGCCGCGAAGGTAGCAGGCCAGCCGCTCGGCGCACATGTTCGAGCCGTAGGCGGCGTACCAGACGTGGTCGGGGTCGCCGTCGGCCGCTGCGGCGCCCGCCGGGCGGAGCAGCCACCGTGCCGCGGCGTCACGGCTCCCGGTCGCGCGCCCGACGGGTGGTGCCCTGAAGCCGGGCCGGGGCAGGCCCGGGGTGGCGCCGTCGGGTCGGTCTACTCGGTCCGCCACTTGAGCTCGACCTCAAGCTCGATCTGCCCGTCCTCGACCTCGACCTCGATCTCGATCTGGAGTTCGTCGGGGACGCGCACGGTCAGTGTGCCGGGGCCGAGGTCCAGCTCGGCGCTGGCGCCGTGCCGCAGCGCGTCCGCGAGCGCGGTGAGCCGGTCGGCCGCTTCGAGCCGGGTCAGCGAGGCCTTCTGCTCGAACTTGAGCTCACTCACGGAGGCCTCCAAACCCGGGGGACGGCGGATACGTCCAGTGTGACCCCGCCGCCCGGCCGCCGCCCGGCCGCCGCCCGGCCGCCGCCCGGGCAGTCCGGTCACGGCCGGTCGCCACCGGTCGCTCTCCGCGGTCCCGTGCCTCCCGGGCGTGACCCCGGACCGCCCGCCCGGGCCGCCCGCCCGGACCGGTCACCCGGGCCGCTCACACCCCGGCGGGTCCGGGTTGCGGCGGGGGCGCCGGATCCGGGTCGGGGAACGGTGGGACGGGCGGCGGCACGGGGACGGGTTCCTCGCCCGGGTGGCGCGGCCCGGGGGCCGGGTGCGGGAACGGCTCGGTGTCCGGGTTCGGGGGTGTCGGTCTGGTCATCACGGCCACCTCTCGCTTCGGGGGTGCGGCGGGGTGCGGCGGGTCTCGTTCCGGGTGTGCGGCGGGCGGCGTCAGCGGCCGAGCGCGTGCTCCAGCTCCCGCTTGTTCATCTTCGAACGGCCCTTGATGTTGCGGTGCTTGGCCTCGTTGTACAGCTGGTCGTAGGTGCGGCCCCCGGCGCCCTCGTGGGACCGCAGTCCGCCCCGCCGGCCGGAGGAGATGTCGTGGGTGGAACTCCGGCTGGCGGTCCGCGCCTCGCCGTGTCTGGCCCGCTCCTTGTTGACCGTCCGGGCGGCGATCTCCTCCGCCAGGTCCTCGCTCTCACCGCGCTCCAGCACGCTCTCCTTGATGTGCTCGTACTGGCGCTCCCGCTTGGGGCTCGATCCTCGGGGCATCGCAGTTCTCCTCTCCTCCCGGCGCGCGCCTACCCGGTCGCCGTTCGGCGAATCGGCGGAAGCCGCGGGAGTTCCCGCCGGCCCGTACCGCGCGTCGGGCGGGGCTACTCCTGCGGGTCGGCCAGCAGGCCCTCCGGCAGGTAGCCGGAGCGGGTCTCCAGCTGCCAGCCGTGCGCCCGGACGGCGAGGGCGGCCAGGGCGACGGTCTCGACCGGCAGCAGGGTCCTCGGCTCCGGGTCCGGTCCCACGCCGTCCCGGTGGAGGCCGAGACGCTCGGTCAGGGCGTGCTCGAAGGCGGCCCGGTCGTCGTCCAGGAGCACGCGGAGCAGCCGCTGGTCCGGGGTGAGCGCACCGGCCGCGTCCAGCCGCCGGGCGGCCTCGGCGCGGGCCTGCGCGTCGGGCTTGGTGATCGGCTCCGGGGCGACCCGCGTCGCGGGCCAGGTGCCGACCATGTCGGCGAGGTACCCGCACAGCGCGTCCATCGCGGCGAGGTCGCCGGGGTCCGACACCGACTCCAGCGGCGAGTACGGCACCCCGTCGCGGATCGCGGGCGCGTAGTCGTCCTTGAGCAGGGGGCCGACCACCCGCTCCGGCCGGTGGAGCAGGTCCGTGGTCACGCAGAGCGCGAAGGTGTCGAGCCAGGTGCGCGCCGTGGACACGTCGTCCACCGCGTCGCCGAAGGCGAAGTCCCCGCTGTCGAGGGTCTGGTCGTTGAGCGGGAAGTAGACCTCGAAGTCGCCGTTCGGGAAGCTGCCTAGCGCCAGTACCCCGAGCGCGCACTCGGCGGCCGCCCGCAGGACGTCGCGGCCGGACGGACCGGTCAGCGCGGGGTCGCTCAGGGTGCGGGCGCCGACGTGGTCGAGGAGTTCGCCCTGCAGCCGTACCAGGCCCCCGATGGACAGCGAGTCGTAGCGGAGCGAGTGCCAGCGGTTGAACGACTGTCCACCGATGTCGTCGAGGGCCCGGGCGATGCGGTCATCGTCGACCTTGTGGCACGTCACTTCCTGCACGGCTACTGCCTTTCCTGTGATCATTCCGGCTGGCCGCCCGACGCTACCAGGGCGGTTGCCGCCCCGGCCGACCCGCCCCGGACGGCCCGGACCCACCGGGGCGGGGAGCGTCACCGCCCCCGCCGCGGGGCCGGTTCACCGCCGGATCCGCCCGCGCCGCACCCCGCCGCGGGACGGTCGCGCGGGGCCGACCCGGCCGTCGGTGGGCGGGCGGGCACCGGGCGGGCCCCGGGACTGGCAGACTGGTGATCGTGACCGCCGACTTGCGCCCCTTGTGGCAGCCCTTCTCCGAGCCTTCCGCGACCGTTCCCGTCCAGACGGACCGCCAGCACCTGCAGCCCGTGGAGCGCGCGCCGTTCCTGGAACCCGCCGGGGTGGCCGACCACGAGGAGCAGTTCCCCGAGGCCTGAGGCCGCCCGCACGACTCCCGGCGGCCGAACCCCGCCCCCACCCTCACCACCCTCACCGCGACCGCGATTCCTGCCGTCGCTCCATCCGTCGTCGCTCCGCCCCGTGGCGCTTCGCCCCGGTGCGGGTCGACTCATACGTCGGGCCACCGTCGCGCGCCACCGCCCTGCGGATCCTGCCGGGCGGCCGCCGCCGGTGCGCGGCCCCCCGCCGTCGCACCGGCGCCCTGCGCGGGCGTCGCGGGGACGCCCGCCCTGAGATGGATGATGCCGCCGTCCTCCAGCGCGCGCAGCGCGGCGGTCAGCCGCGCGGCCAGGTGCCGGGGCAGCCGCCGCGCCGCCTCTCCCGGATCGAGCCAGGAGGCGGCCCGGACCTCCCCGTCGGCGAACCGCAGCGCGCCCGCCTGCGCGGCCGTGAGCGGCGCCGCGTCGTACAGGAAGCAGGTGACGGCCCGGCCGTGCCCGGTGGCCGTCGCGGGCGCGGTGTCCACCACCAGGAGCCGCCCGACCGGGAGGTCCAGCGCCAGCTCCTCCCGCAGTTCGCGGGCGGCGGCCTGCTCGGGGGACTCGCAGGCCTCGACCATGCCGCCCGGCAGCTCGGCCTCCGGCTTGTAGGACGGATCGAGCACCAGCACCCGGCCTGCGGTGTCGCGCACCAGCACGGTGGCCGCCGCCATCGGCGCCGGCAGCTGGGCGAAGTGGTCGCGCGGCGGCATCGGCGGGCGGTGCCCGTCGCGCAGCACCGCCGTGTGCGCGCCGCGTTCGGCGGCCGCCGCGGCGGCGAACCGCCGGGCCACCGTCGGCGCGAGCAGCGTCAGCGCCTCCCGCTCCGGTACGAACTTCGCGGCGCGGATCTCGCCGGGCTGCAGCACCAGCGCGGCCGCGTCCACCGCCGCCCTCGGGCGGGCGGCGTAGGCGAGGGAGATGATCGCCCGGCCCCACAGTTCGGCCGGGGCGGTGTCGACGGCCAGCAGGCGGCCGATCTCGGCGTCGAGGCCGAGCTCCTCCTGGAGCTCGCGCACCAGGGCGGGTTCGGGCTCCTCGTCCTCCAGCATGCCGCCGGGCAGGTCCCAGCCCGGCTTGTAGTCGGGGTCCACGATGAGCACCCGGCCGAGGTGGTCGCGGATCAGGGCGTCGGCGCAGGCGGCCGGTGCGGGGTGCGCGACGAGGTAGCGGGCCAGCTCGGGGTCGGGCAGGGGGGTTGGGTTCACGGCTCTCCTGACGGGGCCCTGCGGGCGAACGGTCCGGACGCGGCGGTGCGCCGACAGGGCGGACGGGGGTGGACGCGGGCCGCGCCGGTGGTGGGCGGCTCCGGGACCGGTCGGACCGGCGGTCGTCACCCGAGCGGTGGGCCGGGGACCGGCGGGGCAGCGGGCCGTCAGGCCTGCCCGGGGAGCGCGGCGACGCGCCCGGCGCCGTCCCGGGCGCGGACCCCGGGGCGGCGAAGTCGGCCCACCGGCAGCCCGGTTCGGGCCGTGCTCGGGCGGGACGCGCCGGAGCACGACGGCGGCGGGGCGGCAGGGGGACTGGCGGTGGTGCGGACGCGCACGGTGCTCTCCCGGTCACATCGGAGTTCGTCGGTCCACCGATGATGGCCGCACGGCCCGCCGGTCCGGCGGCGTTTCCGGACCGCGCCACTCGAAGGTGTGGTCCCGTCCCGGCCGCCGCCCGGCCGGACCTCCCGACAGGGGTGTGGGCCGGCCCGGAGGCCGGCCCACACCCGAGCGGGGCGGAGAGGAGCTAGTCGGCCTGCCAGTCGGAGGACCAGCAGCTGATGATCGGGCAGATCCAGTCCGGCCAGACCGCGTCCTCCTCCAGCTCCAGGGTCTGCAGGGTCGTCACGTCCGTCGTCATGTCGAGTCACCTCCCTTCCGGGTCGAGGGGCGGCTCCCCGGCGGGGAGCCAGAGTCGGGTCCCGCCGTGCCGCAGCCGAGTCAGCAGGCCGAGCAGGCCGGACAGTCCGGTGTTGTACGCCGCGTGCACGCGGGAGAGGGTCTCGTCGGGGACGAGGAGCAGACCGTCGTGCACGACATTGCGGGCGTGGGCGGCGGCGACCAGGTCCGCGGCCCACCGCCGGTAGCGTGGTTCGGCCAGGGCGGCCGCGAGGTCGAGCAGGAACTCGGCGTTCCCGGCCAGGCCGTGGCAGGCGGCGGGGGAGGCGCGGTGGCGCGACCGGTGCACCGCGACGGCGGCCTGCTCGGCGGCCTCGCGGTGGCGCGGGTCCCCGCCGGCCCGCCAGAGCCGGACCAGGAAGGTGCCGATGCCGGAGGCACCGCTGCACCACTGGGGAGGGTGCGTCCTGGCGCGGGCCCGCCGGTCGTCCATGGCCCAGCCGGCCGCGCCGTCCTCGACCCGGACGGCGCGCAGCAGGGTCTCGCCGGCCTGCTCGGCGGCCCGGACGAAGTCCTCGCGCCCGGTGGCCAGACCGGTCCGCAGGAGGAAGGTGGCGACGCCGGCCGCGCCGTGCCCGAAGCCGAGGTGGTGGATGCCGGCCAGCGCGGAGTCGGCGCCGGCGGGTACCGGCCAGAGCACGCCCGATCGGCCCGCGCGGGCGGCGGCGAGCAGGTGGTCGGCGGCGGTCACGGCGCCCCGGCGGAACTCCGGGTCGCCGGTGGTCCGCCAGAAGTGCAGCTGGGTCAGGCCGGCCCCGGCCACTCCGTGGCAGACGTCCGGGTTGGGCCCGTCGAGGGGGATCCGGCGGGCGAGGTCCGCGGCCCGGGCGGCGAGGGCGTCGTCGTCGAGCAGGCGGGCCGCGTCCAGCAGGGCCCAGGCTGTCCCGGAGCGCCCGAAGTACAGGCCGGGCAGGCCCGGTGACGCCGGGTCGACCCGGTCGTGGGTCCACCGGGCGGCGGTGGCGACGGCGTCCCGCAGCCGCGGCCGGTCCAAGACCCGGGCGGCCGCCACCAGGACGCCGAGCACTCCGGCGGCGCCGTGCTGGACGTTCAGCGGATCGGTCCGGGTGCCGGACTCCCCGGGGGCCCAGAGCCGTTGCCGGTCGTCCGGGGTCATGGTGCGCAGCAGCCAGGCCAACCCGTCGTCGAGCAACCGCTGTTCGAACCCGGTGGCGGCCGGGGGGACGGGTTCGGCGGCGGCCGGGTCGAGCCCGGAGGCGGGGACGGGGGCGGGCCCGCGGCCGCGGGTGGCGAGCGGCGGTGTGTCGGCGAGCGGCGGGGTGTCGGGGAGGGCGCGCCGGGCCGGATCCTCGGCCATCAGGGTCAGGACGAGCGGCCGGAACGGGTGGAGGCGCGGCCGGTCGGCGAGGGCGTGGGTGAGCAGCGCGGCCAGCCGCTCGTCCTGGCCGCGCCGGGCGGGGCGGTCCGAGGCGAGCACGGGGTCGGCGCCGGTGAGGAGGTGGAAGAGCACCGCGCCGAGGCTGAAGAGGTCCGCCTCGGGCCCCGGCGCCGGTCCGAACGGCGGTGCGGAGGCGGTCTCGGGCGCGGTGTACCCGGGGGTCTCCACCCGCCGCACCCGGTCGCCGGGGTGGGCGAGGGCTTCCAGGTCCACCAGCCGCAGGGTGCCGTCCGGGGTGACCATGACGTTGCCCGGGCTGAGGTCGCGCAGGACCAGGCCGAGCGCGTGCACCTGCCGGACCAGCGCGACCAGTTGCTCGGCGATCCGCCCGGTGGTGACGGGTCCGGTGGTGACCGGTCCGGTCGCGGTCGGCCCGTCGGCGGGCGGCTCGTCCGAGGTCCGCCCGGGGGCGGCCGGTCCGGCCGGGGTCGGCCGGGTGGTGGCCGGTTCGGTGTCCGGTTCGGTGTCCGGGCGGCCGGCCGTCCAGGCGCGCAGGTCCTGACCGGGGACGCGTTCCTGCACGAGGTAGAGGTTGCCGCCCTGGTGGACGAGGCCGAGCGCGCGCGGACAGAGCCCGTGCTCCGCCAGCCGGTCGAGCATCCGCGCCTCGTGGCGCAGCAGGTCGGTCGCGTCCGCGCCCGCCAGCGTGGCGCCGACGTGCTGCCGGGCCTCCTTGACGACGACCTCCCGGCCGGTCCGGCGGTCGGTGGCCAGGTAGATCCCGCCGCGGTAGGAGTACCGGATCGCGGAGCGCACTACGTACCGGTCGTCGAGCAGGACACCGGAGCCGCCCGGGGAGCTGCCGCCGGGATGTGGTCGGCCGTCGGCTTCGTCTGCCGGGAACGGTGGTGGCGCCCACGGGGGCGGTGCGAAGCGGGGGAGTCTGAGGTCCCGGACGAAGCCGCCCTCGGGGGTGCGCAGCATCGTTTCGAGGAGGCCGTCGGCGGTCAGCCGCTCGTCGCGGCGGAACGCGCCGTACCGGTAGTGCACCAGGCTGTCCGGCCGGTACGGGCGGTCGGAGAGGATGCCGGGGCCGGGCAGGGCCGCGGTGGCCCGGTGCAGGGCCTCGGCCAGCCGTCGGAACTGCTCGTCGTCGACGGGGTAGACGGTGAGGAACTTGCCGCCGCCGCCCCGGTCGGCCCGGGCCGAGACCAGCTCGGCCACCCGGGCCGGCGTCGCGGCGAACTTGAACGGGGCCCGCTCGGCGGCGAGGACCCGGACGGCCCGGGCGAGGACGGTGGGTGCCGACAGCGGGGTGGCGCCCAGGTGCAGCTTCCAGCCCTGCTCGCGCGCCGGGGCGCCGTCGTGGGAGACCAGGCACCACGGGTCCTCGGCCCTGACCGTCCAGCCGTCGGCGCCGCGGCGGCGCAACTCGGCCTCGACGAGGTCGCGGTAGAGCGTCGTGTCCTGGTGGCCGGAGGCCGCGGGTACCTCGGACATCCTGGGGCCTCCCAAGCCGGAGCGGGCCGGTGCGGTACAGGTCGGTGCGGGTGCGGGTGCGGGTGCGGGTGCGGGTGCGGGTGCGGGTGCGGGTGCGGGCGCGGGCGCGGGTGCGGAGCGGCCCGGGCGAGGGCGGCGGTCCGGGCCGGCGCCGCCGGGCGGTCTCGATCCTCGCGCCCGCCGGGCGGCCGGACCATGGGGGCCGCGCACGTATCTTCTGGTCCCGCGGTACGACCGGCAGCCGAGGACGCCACCCAGGTAGCGGCCACCACCCGCCCCCCGAACGGTGGTTGACGGCCGGCCGGGGGGCGGGTGGTGGCCGGAGGGTCGACGTTCACCAGCTCGACAGTGAGGCTAGCCTTCCCTAACACTTGCCCCGAGCTGGAGGCTGTCGCGGGCCACGGCCATGGCTGGTAGGGCGTCGCCCTCAAGCCGAGGCGGGGCAGGGACTTCGCGTTGACGGTTACCGGCGTCGAGGACGTCGCCGAGAACCGCCGCCGGGTGCGCTTCACGCACGGCGGGCTGCTCGCGGCCACCGGTGTCCATCCGACCATGTGGGTGCGGGTCTGGTTGCCCGGCGCCGGCCCAGTTCGCCCGCCGGGAAATCGCCGTCGCAAAGGGGCGGTTGCCCGCGCTCGGCTACTGGCGCCCTTGGCCGCGCCGCCGCGGTGGAGCGGTCCGGGCGGACTGTGCTCCGGGCGCCCCGGTTTCGCACGGGCGGGCGACGTTCGTACGGGATGGTGACGGGAAGGGTGAAGAAATGTAAGGTTACCCTTGCCTAAGTGGTTCTGGAGCGACCGAACCGCACTCCCTCCGGCACTCGCGAAGCCGGGTGGCGGGGTGGAGGGGAGCGAATGCCGCACATCCCGGTGCGGGCATCCTGAGTGCAGGGGGATCGGTGGAGAACGGCCTGGCCGGGCGCGCACGTCGCGCCGGGGTTGCTGGAACTTCGCGCACGGGTGGCCCCCTCGCGGCGCTGCCGTGGCTGGAGCGGTTCCGCGGCAAGATCGTCGTGATCAAGTTCGGCGGGAACGCGATGGTGGACGAGGGCCTCAAGGCGGCCTTCGCCCAGGACGTCGTGCTGCTCCGCTACGCGGGTGTCCGGCCGGTGGTGGTGCACGGCGGCGGTCCGCAGATCAGTGCCCAGCTGGGGCGCCTCGGGATCGAGTCGCACTTCACCAACGGCCTGCGGGTCACCACGCCGGAGGCGATGGACGTGGTCCGGATGGTGCTGGCCGGTCAGGTGCAGCGCGAGCTGGTCGGCCTGGTGAACCGCCACGGTCCCTTCGCGGTCGGCATGACCGGCGAGGACGCCCACACCATGACGGCCGTCCGGCGGCACGCCGTCGTGGACGGCGAGCGGGTGGACATCGGGCAGGTGGGTGACATCGCGTCCGTCGACCCCTCGATGGTGCGCACGCTGCTGGCGGACGGCAGGGTCCCGGTCATCTCCCCGGTCGCGCGCGGCGTGGGCGGTGACGTCTACAACGTCAACGCGGACACCGCCGCCGCCGCGGTGGCCGCCGCGCTGGGCGCGGAGCTGCTGGTGATGCTCACCGACGTGGCGGGGCTCTATCGCGACTGGCCGCGTTCGCAGGAGGTGGTCCCCTCGCTGACCGCCACCCAACTCGCGGAACTCCTGCCGAACTTGGCGAGTGGCATGGTCCCGAAGATGGAGGGCTGCCTGCGGGCCGTCCGGGCCGGCGTGGGCAGTGCGCGGGTGCTGGACGGACGGGTCCGCCATGGGGTGCTGGCGGCCTTCGGCGGGCCGCCGGTGGGTACCGAGGTGGTGCCCGACGCGCCGCTGGTGCGCCGGGACGAGGCGGCCGACGCGGAAGGTCGGCAGGTCGCGATGGTCGGTTCGGGCACGATCTGAATTTGACTCACCCGATCAAGTGATAGAACTTAGGTAAGCCTTACCTATGCAAGTGGGCGAGTGACGGACGGCTGCCGCGGCGGTCGACCGGACACCGGCGGGGCCGAGAAGCAAGAAGCAACGGAAGGATCGATCATGTCGAGCGAGAACGGCGCAATCGACCGAGGCGAGGGCGCCGACGACCTGGTCGGCATAGGCTTCGGTCCCGCCAACCTGGCCCTGGCCATCGCCGTCGACGAGCACAACCGCCGGGACCCTCAGCAGGCCCTCAAGGTCGGCTTCCTGGAGAAGCAGGCGACGTTCGGCTGGCACCGCGGGATGCTGCTGGAGGGGGCGACCATGCAGGTCTCCTTCCTCAAGGACCTCGTGACGATGCGGGACCCCCGCAGCCGCTTCACCTTCCTGACCTACCTCCAGGAGCGCGGCCGGCTCGCGGACTTCATCAACCAGAAGTCCTTCTACCCGACCCGCCTGGAGTTCCACGACTACTTCGAGTGGTGCGCCGCCGAGTTCGCCGGTCGGACGGCCTACGGCCGCGAGGTCACCGCGGTCCGCCCGGTGACCACCCCGGACGGCCGGGTCGAGGTCGTCGAGGTGGAGTCCCGGTCGGTCACCGACCCGGCCGACCGCGAGGTCCGGCTGGCCCGCAACATCGCGGTGGGCACCGGCCTGAAGCCGCGGATGCCCCAGGGCGTCACCGCCGGGGACCGCGTCATCCACACCCGCGACCTGCTGTTCCGCGCCCCCGACCTGATCGAGCGGCGCGCGGAGCTGCGCCACCGCCGCTTCACGGTGGTCGGCGCCGGCCAGTCGGCCGCCGAGGCCGTCGAGTTCCTGCACCGGACCTTCCCCGAGGCGGAGATCTGCGCCGTCCTCACCCGCTACGGCTACAGCCCGGCCGACGACAGCCCGTTCGCCAACCGGATCTTCGACCCGTCCGCCGTGGACGAGTTCTACGCCGCGCCGGACGAGGCCAAGCGGACCCTGCTCGACTACCACGCGAACACCAACTACTCGGTGGTCGACGGTGACCTGATCGAGCAGCTCTACCGGACCGTCTACCAGGAGAAGGTGGCCGGCCGGGAGCGGCTGCGGATCCTCAACGCCACCCGGCTCACCGGCGTCGGGCAGCTGGCCGACGGCGCCGTCGCCGAGGTCCGCTCGCTGACCACCGGCGTGACGACGGCCCTGGAGTCGGACGCGGTGGTGCTCGCCACCGGCTACGAGCACGTCGACCCGCGGGACCTCCTCGGCGACCTCGGCGCGACCTGCCGCACCGACCAGCTCGGCCGCCTCCGGGTCGACCGCGACCACCGGGTGCTGACCGACGACCACGTCGACGTGGGGATCTACCTCCAGGGCGGCACCGAGCACACCCACGGCATCACCTCGTCGCTGCTCTCCACCCTGGCGGTGCGCTCCGGCGAGATCTGCGACTCGCTGCTGCTGCGCCACACCGGCCGCCAGCTGCGGGCCGAGGACGGCCGCCTCGGCGTCACCGGCTGACGGTCCGCCGGCCTGCCGGGCCGCACCGGCGAACTCCCCCCCCTCGACCTGGAAGCGAAAGAACACACGCCATGACCGACACCAGCCCGTCCGGGTCCGCCCCCGTCCTGGACACCGAGAGCATCCGCGCCGACATCGCCGAACTCCTCGGCGAGGAGCCGGCGGCGGTCGGTGACGACGACGACCTCCGGGACCTCGGGCTCGACTCGATGCGCCTGATGCACCTGATCGAGAAGTGGCGCGCCCGGGGCGCCCGGGTGGACTTCGCCGACCTGGCCGACCTCGGCGCCCCGACCGTCCGGGTGTGGTCCGCCCACCTCTCGGCAGCCTGACCCCGCGGGCGGCCGCGCAGCTCACCCCCCCGCCCGCCCACCGCACGCCCAGCGCCCCCGTGCACGCCACGCAGTACCCCAAGGAGAACGATGAACACCCGTGCCCTGCCGTCCCGTGGTCTGAGGATCGCCGCCGCCGCCGGTGTCGCCGCCCTCGGCCTCACCGCCTGCGGCTCGAGCGGCGACAGCAAGAGCGAGGCCGCCTCCGGTGCGTCCGGCGGCGCCAAGGCCGCCCAGGTGATCGAGGCGACCAACGGCAAGGTCACCGTCCCGGCCGGGGTCAAGCGGATCGTCTCCGTCTCCTACGCCACCGGCGCGCTGCTCGACCTCGGCGTCCAGCCGGTCGGCACCAGCACCATCGACGACAACAACCCGATGGAGCTGCTGCCCTCGCAGACCGAGGCCGCCAAGAAGATCGAGGCCATCGGCTCCGGCATCGAGATCAACGTCGAGAAGGTCGCCTCCCTCAAGCCCGACCTGATCGTGGTCGAGGGCGCCACCGCCTTCGACTGGGGCGTCAGCAAGCTCGAAGGCATCGCGCCGACCCTCTACTTCGGCATCGACAAGCCGGTCGACCTGTACACCGCCCAGGAGAAGATCGCCACGGCCGTGGGCAAGGAGGCCGAGTTCAAGAAGCTGAAGTCGGACTACGACACCAAGGCCGCCAAGATCAAGGCCGACTACGCCGGCAAGCTCAACACCGTCAAGTGGACCATCGCGTCCTCCTACGGCGGCGGCGAGTTCCTCGTCGACACCAGCAGCTCCTGGGTCGGCCGGGTGCTGAGCGACGTGGGCGCCACCTTCTCCCAGGCGTCCGGCGACACCAAGGAGCACGAGGTCACCTACTCGACCGAGAAGCTCGACGTGCTCGCCGACGCCGACATCATCCTGGTCCCTCGGACGGCCGCCACCGGCGAGGTCCCGCAGGACACCAAGGACCTCGACAAGCAGCCGTCCTGGAAGAACCTCAAGGCCGTCCAGGCGAACAAGGTCATCCCGGTCACCTACGCGACCAGCGACCGGTACGGCACCTCGATCGACGTGCTCGGCCAGATCGAGACCATCCTCAAGGGCCTCTAGGCTCCGGCCGGCCGGCCCGCCGGGCACCTCCCCGGCGGGCCGCCCCGCGCCCCAGCACCGCGCACACCAGAGCGCACCAGCACGCACCAGCACGCACCACCACGCACCACAGCGCACCAGCGAGCGCCCCGGGCTTGCATCGTCGGCGGGGCCGCACCGAACCGGGAAGGGCCGACCATGCCTCAGGCGGGCACCAACACCACGCAGGTCGAGCCGGCCGCAGTCCTCCAGGAGCTGACGGCGGCACAGGCAGGGGTACTCGCCGCACAGCGGATCGACCCGGACAACCCGGCCTACAACGTCGGCCAGTACGTCGAGATCACCGGGCCGTTCGACCCCGCGCTGCTGGAGCGGGCGCTGCGCCGGACCCTCGCCGAGGCCGACGGCCTGCACGTCCGGCTCGCCGAGCACGAGGGCCGCACCGTCCAGCTGCCCACCGCCTTCGACGCCGACGCCTGGCAGCTGCCCCGGCTCGACACCAGCGCCGCCGCCGACCCGGTGGCCGCCGCCACCGCGCTCGTCCGGGCCCAACTCGCCGTCCCTACCCCGCTGGAGGGCCCCGAGGCCGGCCCGTTGCACGGCGCCCTGCTGGTCCGGGTCGGCGAGCAGCGCCACCTCTGGTTCCAGTGGTTCCACCACCTGGTCGTCGACGGCTACAGCGTCGCGCTCCTCACCCGCCGGGTCGCCGAGGTGTACACCGCCCTCGCCGCCGGCACCGACGTGCCCGACAGCCCGCTGCGCCCGCTCGCCGTCCTGCTGGAGGCCGAGCGCGAGTACCTCGCCGGCCCCGCCGCCGCCGAGGGCCGGGAGTACTGGAACACCCGCTTCGCGGACCGCCCCGCCGTCGTCGGCCTCACCGAGGCGACCGCCCAGGCCGCGCCCGCCGCCCGGTACCACCGCACCGAACTGACCGCCGAGGACTCGGCCGCCGTGCTCGCCTCGGCCCGGGCGGCCCGCGCGACCTGGGCCGAGGCGGCCGCCGCCGCCCTCGCCGGCTACCTGCACCTGATGACCGGGACGCCGGACGTCGTGCTCGGCATGCACTTCATGGCCCGCACCGCCCCCGGCACCCTGCGGGTGCCCGGCATGGCCGTCAACATCCTGCCCGTACGGATCGCCGTCGCCGGGACGGACAGCCACACCGGGCTGATGCGCCGCGCCGCCGCCGAGCTCACCGCGACCCGCCGCCACCAGCGCCACCGGGGCGAGGAGATCCGCCGCGACCTCGGCCTGGTCGGCACCGACCACCGGCTCCACGGGCCGCTGCTCAACATCAAGCCCTTCGACCTCGCGCTGGACTTCGCGGGCAGCCCCGGACAGACCGTCACCCTGGCCTCCGGCCCGGTCGACGACCTCTCGCTGTCCGTCACCAAGACCCCGGACGACCGGCTGGTGCTGGAGTTCGGGGCCAACCCGGAGCTCTACACCCAGGCCGTGCTGGAACTGCACGCCGACCGCTGCGCCGGCCTGCTCGCCCGGCTCGCCGCCGACCCGGAGCGGCCGATCGGCGACCAGCCGCTGCTCGCCGACGCCGAGCGGGCCGCCGTGCTGCACGACTGGAACGCCACCGCCCGGGAGGTCCGCGAGGGCACCCTGGTCAGCCGGATCGCGGAGCGCGCCGCCGCCACGCCGCAGGCCCCCGCCGTCGTCTTCGAGGGCGAGACGCTCAGCTACGCCATGCTCGCCGAGCGCTCCGACGCGCTGGCCCGCTCGCTGGCCGCCGCCGGCGCCGGCCCGGAGACCGTGGTCGCCGTGGCCGTGCCGCGCTCCGCCGACCTGATGGTCGCCCTGCTCGCCGTCCTCAGGACCGGCGCCGCCTACCTGCCGCTGGACGCCGACTACCCGGCCGACCGGCTCGCCCACATGATCGAGGACGCCCGCCCGGTCCGCGTCGTCACCGTCCCCGAGGTGCTGGACCGGCTGCCGGAGAGCGCCCGCGCCGCCGCCGTCCTGATCGGCCCCGGCCACACCCCCGCCGGCGCCACCACGACCGCCCTGCCCGCCGTCGACCCCGACTCCGCGGCCTACGTCATCTACACCTCCGGCTCCACCGGCCGCCCCAAGGGCGTCGTGGTCCCGCACCGCGCCATCGTCAACCGGCTGGCCTGGATGCAGCACGCCTACCGCCTCACCCCCGAGGACCGCGTCCTGCAGAAGACCCCCGCCAGCTTCGACGTCTCGGTCTGGGAGTTCTTCTGGGCGCTCTGCGAGGGCGCCGCCGTCGTCCTGGCCCGCCCCGAGGGCCATAAGGACCCGGCCTACCTCGCCGCCCTGATCGCCGACACGGGCGTCACCACCCTGCACTTCGTGCCGTCCATGCTCCGCGCCTTCCTGGAGGAGCCGACCGCCGCCGCCGGCTGCGGCGGATTGCGGCGCGCCTTCTGCTCCGGTGAGGCCCTGCCCGGCGACGTCGTCGAGCGCTGGTACGCCGCGCTGCCCGACGTCCCGCTGCACAACCTCTACGGGCCCACCGAAGCGGCCGTCGACGTCACCCACCACCCCACCGAGCCCGGCGCCGGCGTCGTCCCGATCGGACGCCCGGTCTGGAACACCCGCCTGTACGTACTGGACGCCCGGCTGCGCCCCGCCCCGGTCGGCGCGCCCGGTGAGCTGTACCTGGCCGGCGTCCAGCTGGCCCGCGGCTACCTGGGCCGCCCCGGCCTGACGGCCGAGCGGTTCGTCGCCTCCCCGTTCGCCGACGGCGAGCGGCTCTACCGCACCGGCGACCTCGTCCGCTGGGCCCCCGACGGCACCGTCGAGTACCTCGGCCGCACCGACGACCAGGTCAAGGTCCGCGGCTTCCGGATCGAACTCGGCGAGATCGAGGCCGCCCTGGAGGCGCTGCCCGGGGTCGCCCAGGCCGCCGTCACCGCCCGCGAGCTCACCCCCGGCGGCGCCCGCCAACTGGTCGGCTACGTCGCCCCGGCCCCCGCCGACCCGGACGACCTGCTGGCCGCCCTGGCCGCCACCCTGCCCGAGCACATGGTCCCGGCCGTCCTGGTCGGCCTCGACGCGCTCCCGCTGAGCCTCAACGGCAAGCTCGACCGCAAGGCGCTGCCGGCCCCCCGGCAGGCCGGCGACGGCGCCGCCCGCGCCCCGCGCACCGAGACCGAGCGGATCCTCACCGACCTCGTCGCCGAGGTCCTCGGCCTGGACACGGTCGGCGTCGACGACAACTTCTTCTCCCTCGGCGGCGACAGCATCTCCGCCATCCAGCTCGGCAGCCGGGCCCGCCGGGCCGGCCTCGCCCTCACCCCCCGGGTGGTCTTCGAACGGCGCACCGTCGCCCGGATCGCCGCCGTCGCCGAGCAGACCGCCCCGGCGGTCCGCCGGGCCGGCGTCGAGGGCACCGGCCCGCTGCCCGCCACCGCGATCAGCTCCTGGCTGCGCGAGCGCGGCGGCCCGGTCACCCGGTTCAGCCAGCACACCGTGGTCACCGTCCCGGCCGGCCTCGACCGCGCCCGGCTCACCGCCGCCCTGGACACCCTGACCGACCACCACGACGCCCTGCGGCTGCGCCTGGACATCGCCGCCGACGGCACCTGGACCCAGCAGATCCGGCCCGCCGGCAGCGCCCCCGCCGCCGAGCGGCTGCGCCACCTCACCGTCGCCCCGGCCGAGCTGTCCGCCGCCGCCGCGATCGAGCGCGAGGCCGCCGTCGACCGGCTCGACCCCGAACAGGGCGTCGTGCTGCAGGCCGTCCACCTGGACGCCGGCCCGGACACCGACGGCCTGCTCGTCCTCGCCGCCCACCACCTGGCCGTGGACGGCGTCTCCTGGCGCATCCTGCTCCCCGACCTGCGCGCCGCCTACGAGGGCCGCCCGCTCGACCCGGTCGCCACCTCGCCGCGGGGCTGGGCCCTCGGCCTCGCCGAGGCGGCCACCGGTGACCGGATCCGCGCCGAACTGCCCGGCTGGCAGGCCGTGCTGGCCGACGGCGCCGGCCCGCTGCTCGGCGACCGCCCGCTCGACCCGGCCCGCGACACCGCCGCCACCACCCGCCGGCTGCGCCTCACGCTGCCCGCCGCCCGCACCGCCCCGCTGCTCACCGCGGTGCCCGCCACCCACCGGGCCGGCGTGGACCACACCCTGCTCGCCGGTCTCGCGCTCGCCCTGCTCGGCCGCCGCCGCGACCGGCACGGCGCCGGCGCCCGCGCCGACCTGCTGCTGCGGCTGGAGGGCCACGGCCGCGAGGACCAGCTCGTCCCCGGCGCCGACACCACCCGCACCGTGGGCTGGCTGACCACCGAGTTCCCGGCCCGCCTCGACCTGGCCGGCCTGGACCTCGACGAGGCGCTGACCGGTGGCGCCGCCGCCGGCCGCGCCCTGGCCCTGGTCAAGGAGCAGCTGCGGGCCCTGCCCAACGCCGGCGCCGGCTACGGCCTGCTCCGCCACCTGGACCCGGTCTCCGGCCCCGCCCTGGCCGACGCCGACCAGCCGCAGCTGCTCTTCAACTACCTCGGCCGCTTCACCGCGGACGGCGCGCACTGGACCGTCGCCCGCGAGGCCGGCGACGCCGTCGCGGCCGGCGCCGACCCCGCGCTGCCCACCGCCCACGCCCTGGAGGTCGGCGCCTTCGTCCACGACGGCCCCGACGGCGCCGAACTCGCCGTCACCCTCTCCTGGCCGCACGGCGTCCTGACCGAGGAGGCCGTCCGCGACATCGCCGAGCGCTGGTTCGCCGCGCTGGACGCCCTCGCCGCGTACGCCGCCCGGCCGGACGCCGGCGGGCTCACCCCCAGCGACGTCCCGCTGGCCGCCGTCAGCCAGCCGCTGCTGGACCGGATCGCGGCCGAACACCCCGGCACCGTCGACGTCCTGCCGCTCTCCCCGCTCCAGGAGGGCCTGCTCTTCCACGCCCTCTACCAGCGCGAGGAGGGCACCGACGACCTCTACACCTCGCTCACCTCGCTGGACCTGCGCGGCCCGCTGGAGCGGCCGGCCCTGCGCCGCGCCGTGGACGCCGTGGTCAACCGGCACTCCGCGCTGCGCTCCGGCTTCACCGCGATCGGCGAGCACCCGCTCCAGCTGGTGGCGGACACCGTCACGGTGCCCTGGACCGAGCACGACCTCACCGCCCTGCCCGCCGACCGGCGCGACGCCGCGGTCGCCGGGATCGAGGACGGGGAGGCCTCCCGCCGGTTCGACCTCGCCCGGCCGCCGCTGGTGCGCTGCGCGCTCGTCACCCTCGGCGCGGACCACCACCGCCTGGTGCTGACCCGCCACCACATCGTGATGGACGGCTGGTCCACCCCGGTCCTGCTGCGCGAGCTGGTCACCGCCTACGGCGACGGCGGCGCGAGCGCCGCGCTGCCCGCCACCACCCCGTACGCCGACCACCTCGGCTGGCTGGCCGCCCGGGACGCCGGCGCCGACACGCTCGCCTGGCGCGAGGCGCTGGCCGGCCTGGAGGCGCCGACCCTGCTCGCCGACACCCTGGGCCGCCCGGCCGGCGGCCCGGCCGCCGCCGGCGCCGAGATCCACCTGCCGCTGTCCGCCGAGCTCGCGGCGGCGCTCACCGGCACCGCCCGGGCGCACGGACTCACCCTCAACACCCTGGTCCAGGGCGCCTGGGCGATCCTGCTCGGCCGTCTCACCGGCCGCGCGGACGTGGTCTTCGGCGCCACCGTCTCCGGCCGTCCCGGCGACCTGCCCGGCGTGGAGTCCATGGTCGGCCTGTTCAGCAACACCGTGCCGGTCCGCTTCCGCCCCGAGGAGGACGAGCCCGCCGTCGAGGCGCTCACCCGGCTGCAGGCCCAGCAGTCCGCGCTGCTCGACCACCAGTACCTCGGCCTGGCCGACATCCAGGCGCTCGCCGGGCACGGCACCCTCTTCGACACCCTGCTGGTCTTCGAGAACTACCCGGTCGACCCCGACCGGCTGACCGCCCGCGGCCTGCGGGTCGCCGGCATCGGCAACCGGGGCGCCACCCACTACCCGCTGACCGTGCTCACCCTCCCCGGCGAGGCGCCGCGGCTCACCGTCGAGTACCGCGCCGACGTGTTCACCGCCGAGCAGGCCGCCGCCGTCGGCGCCCGCCTGCTGCGGGTGCTGGAGACCGTCGCCACCCGGCCCGGGACGCCCGTCGGCGAGCTGGAGGTCCTGGACGGGCGGGAGCGCGACACGCTGCTGCGCGGCTGGAACGCCACCGGCCGCGAGGTCCCCGCCGGGACGGTCGTCGACGCCTTCGAGGCCCGCGCCGCCGCCACCCCCGACGACACCGCCGTGGTCTTCGGCGACCGGCGCCTCAGCTACGCCGAGCTGGCCGGGCGGGTCGAGCTGACCGCCCGCCACCTCGCCGCGCTCGGCGCCCGCCCCGGCCGGGTGGTCGCGCTGGCGCTGCCCCGCTCGGCCGAGCTGGTGGCCGCCCTGCTCGGGGTGCTGAAGTCGGGCGCCGCGTACCTGCCGGTCGACCTCGACCACCCGGACGAGCGGATCGCGCTGATGCTCGCCGACGCCGAACCGCTGGTCACCCTGACCACCGACGAGGTCGCCCGCACCCGCCCGGTCCTCGCCGGGCACGGCCTGGGCACCCTGACCACCGGCCGGCTCGGCGCGCTGGACGCCGACCCCGTCCGCCCCGACCCCGACGACCTCGCCTACGTCATCCACACCTCCGGCTCCACCGGCCGCCCCAAGGGCGTCCAGGTGCCGCACCGCGGCCTGGCCAACATGCTGGAGCACCACGGCGGGACGGTCTTCGCCCGGGCCGAGCGGGCCGCCGGCGGCCGCCGGCTGCGGGCCGCGCACACCGCGTCGTTCTCCTTCGACTCCTCCTGGGAGCAGCTGCTCTGGCTGATCCGCGGCCACGAGCTGCACGTCTACGGCGAGGACCTGCGCCGCGACCCGCAGGCCCTGGTCGCCCGGCTGCTCGCCGACCGGATCGACACCCTGGACGTCACCCCGTCGTTCGGCCGGCAGCTGGTCGAATGGGGCCTGCTCGACTCGGCGGAGCACCGCCCGCTGCTCTTCCTGGTCGGCGGCGAGGCCGTCGGCGACGCCCTGTGGAGCCGGATCCGCGACACCGAGGGCGTGCTCGGCCACAACTTCTACGGCCCGACCGAGTACACCGTCGACACCCTGGGCGCGGCCCTGGACGAGAGCCCCACCCCGTGCGTCGGCCGGCCGATCGGCAACACCCGGGTCTACGTGCTGGACGCCCGGCTGCGGCCCGTCCCGGCCGGCGTCCCCGGCGAGCTGTACATCGCCGGCGAGGGCCTGGCCCGCGGCTACGGCAACCGCCCCGGCCTGACCGCCGGCCGCTTCGTCGCCTGCCCGTTCGGCGACGGCGAGCGGATGTACCGCACCGGCGACGTGGTCCGCTGGCGCGGCGACGGCACGCTGGACTACCTGGGCCGCGACGACGACCAGGTGAAGATCCGCGGCTTCCGGATCGAGCCCGGCGAGGTCGAGGCCGCGCTGGCCGCCCTGCCCGGCGTGGCCCAGGCCGCCGTGCTGGCCCGCGCCACCGCCACCGGCGTCAAGCGGCTGATCGGCTACGTCGTGCCCGCCCCCGGCGGCGAGGCCGACCCGGCCGCCCTGCGCCGGACGCTGGCCGGGTCGCTGCCCGAGTACATGGTCCCGGCCGCGATCGTGCCGCTGCCGGCGCTGCCGCTGAACGTCAACGGCAAGCTGGACCGGCACGCCCTGCCCGAGCCGGAGGCGAGCGCCTTCGCGGCGCCCGCCGGCCGCGCCCCGCGCGACGAGCGCGAGGCCGTGGTCTGCGGCGTCTTCGCCGAGGTGCTCGGCCTGCCGCAGGCCGGGGTCGAGGACGACTTCTTCGACCTCGGCGGCCACTCCCTGCTCGCCACCCGCGTGGTCGGCCGGCTCCGCGCCGCGCTGCGGGTCGAGGTCGCCGTGCGGGACCTCTTCGAGAGCCGCACCGCCGCGGCCCTGGCCGCCCGGCTGGCCACCGCCGCCACCGGCCGCCCCGCCCCGGCCGCGCGGCCCCGCCCCGAGCCGCTGCCGCTCTCCGCCGCGCAGGCCCGGCTCTGGTTCCTGTACCGGCTGGAGGGCCCCAGCACCGCGTACACCATCCCGTGCGCGCTGCGGATCGACGGCGCCGTCGACACCGACGCGCTGCGCGCCGCCTTCGCGGACGTCCTGGCCCGGCACGAGGCGCTGCGGACGGTCTTCCCCGACCGGGACGGCCGGCCCCACCAGCGGATCCTGACCCCTGAGCAGGCCGGCGTGCCCTTCACCGTGGCGGAGGTCGCGGCGGGCCGGCTCGACCGGGCGGTCGCCGCCGCCGGCGCCTACGCCTTCGAGCTCGCCGAGGAGATCCCGGTCCGCGCCACCCTGCTCCGCGCCGGGCCGCAGCGGTCGGTGCTGAGCGTCGCGCTGCACCACATCGCGGGCGACGAGTGGTCCGAGGGGGTGCTGCTGCGCGACCTCGACCACGCCTACGCCGCCCGCCTGGCCGGCACGGCGCCGGTCTTCGAGCCGCTGCCGCTCCAGTACGCGGACCACGCGCTCTGGCAGGCCGACCTGCTCGCCGACCAGGACGGCAGCGCCGCCACCCAGGCCCGCTACTGGACGCGGCGGCTGGCCGACCTGCCGGCCGAACTCGCCCTGCCGACCGACCGGCCGAGGCCCGCCGAGGCCACCGGCCGGGGCGGCGCGGTACGGCTGCGGCTGCCCGACGCCCTCCACCGGGCGCTGCGCGGCTATGCCCAGCGCAGCGGCGCGACCCCGTTCATGGTCACCCAGGCGGCCGCCGCGCTGCTGCTCGGCGGGCTCGCCGGCACCACCGACGTGGCGCTCGGCACCCCGGTCGCCGGGCGCGCCGACGAGGTGCTGGAGCCGGTCGTCGGCTTCTTCGTCAACACCCTGGTGCTGCGTCACGACCTCTCCGGCGAGCCGACCTTCGACGACCTGGTGGCCCGCGCCCGGGAGACCGTGCTGGGCGCGCTCGCCCACCAGGACCTGCCGTTCGACCGGCTGGTCGAGATCGTCAACCCGGAGCGCTCGCTCGGCCGCCACCCGCTGTTCCAGGTGATGGTCCAGCACCGCAAGGAGGCCGGCGGCCTGGACCGCCTGCTGGGCGCCCGCACCACGCTGCTGCCCGACCCGGTGCACGCGGCCCGCTTCGACCTGGCCTTCACCTTCGTGGAGTCCGCCGACGGCGACCACACCGACCTGACCGTCATCTACGCCGACGACCTCTTCCACCGCTCCACCGGCCGGCTCTTCGGCGCCCGCCTGCTGCGGGTGCTGGAGCAGGCGCTGGCCGCGCCGGACCGCCCGGCCGCCCGGGTCGAGCTGACCGGTGCCCAGGAGCGGCGCGGCCTCGCGGGGGAGTGGAACGCCACCGACCGCGAGGTGGCGCCGGGCACCCTGGTGACCCGGATCGCCGAGCGGGTCGCCGCCACGCCCGACGCGGTCGCGGTGGCCTTCGAGGGCGCGGAGGTGACCTACCGCGGCCTGGACGAGCGGGCCGGCCGGCTGGCCCGCGTCCTCGCCGCGCACGGCGCCGGACCGGACCGGATCGTCGCGGTCGCCGTGCCGCGCTCGGTCGAGCTGATGGTCGCCCTGCTCGCGGTGCTCAAGTCCGGCGCCGCCTACCTGCCGCTGGACACCGAGTACCCGGCGGACCGGCTGGCCGCGATGGTCGAGGACGCCGCCCCGGTCTGCGTGCTCACCCTGCCCGGCACGGCCGGCGCGCTGCCGGTCGTCCCCGGCGTGCCGGTGCTCGGCGTCGACGCCGACGGGCCGCAGGCCGAGCCGGTCGCCCCGGAGCCGGAACACCCCGCCTACGTGATCTTCACCTCCGGCTCGACCGGCCGCCCCAAGGGCGTCGTCGTCCCGCACCGGGCGGTCGTCAACCGGCTCGACTGGATGCGCGAGGTCTACAGCATCACCCCGCAGGACCGGATCCTGCAGAAGACCCCGGCCGGCTTCGACGTCTCGGTCTGGGAGTTCTTCCTGCCGCTGGTCAGCGGCGCCCGGGTGGTCCTGGCCAGGCCCGGCGGCCACCGGGAACCGGAGTACCTGGCCGCGCTCGCCGCCGGCGCGGGCATCTCCACCGCGCACTTCGTGCCCTCGATGCTCACCGCCTTCACCGCGGTGGCCGAGGCCGACCGCACCGTCCGGGACCGCTTCGCCGGGGTGCGCCGGGTGTTCTGCTCCGGCGAGGCGCTGCCGCCCGCGGCGGTCGAGCGCTTCGCGGCCCTCTGGCCGCAGATCGAGCTGCACAACCTCTACGGGCCCACCGAGGCCGCCGTGGACGTCACCTACCACCGCGCCTGGGCCGGCTCCGGCGTCGTCCCGATCGGACGCCCCGTCTGGAACACCCGCCTGTACGTGCTGGACGCCCGGCTGCGGCCGGTCCCGGTCGGCGTGCCCGGCGAGCTGTACCTGGGCGGTGTCCAGCTGGCCCGCGGCTACCTGGGCCGCCCCGGCCTGAGCGCCGGCCGGTTCGTCGCCGACCCGTTCGCCCGGGGCGAGCGCATGTACCGCACCGGAGACCTGGTCCGGCGGCTGGTCGACGGTGAGGTCGAGTACCTCGGCCGCACCGACGACCAGGTGAAGATCCGCGGCTTCCGGATCGAACTCGGCGAGGTGGAGGCCGCGCTGGCCGCCGCACCGGGCGTGGCCCAGGCGGCCGTCGCCGCCCGCGCCGTCACCGAGGGCGGCGCCCGCCAGCTGTTCGGCTACGTCGTCCCGCAGCCGGGCGCCTCGGTCGGCGGCGACGCCGTCCGCGCCGCGGTGGCCGCGGTGCTGCCCGAGCACATGGTCCCGGCCGCCGTCACCGTGCTGGACGCGCTGCCGCTGAGCGTCAACGGCAAGCTCGACCGCAAGGCGCTGCCCGACCCGGCCCGCCGCCCGGCCGCCGCCCCCGCGGCGGCCGGGCAGACCCCGGGCCGCTCGCTGGCCAGGATCTTCGCCGAGGTGCTGGGCCTGCCCGAGGTCGGCGAGGAGGAGAACTTCTTCGCCCTCGGCGGCGACAGCATCGTCTCCATCCAACTGGTCAGCCGGGCCCGCGCGGCCGGCTTCCCGATCGCCGCCAAGGACGTCTTCCAGTACCCGACCCCGGCCGCGCTCGCCGCCGCCAAGGGCCTGGGCACGCCCGCCGCACCCGCCCTCGCCGGCCCGTCGGCCGCCGCGCCGCCCGCCGACGGCGAGCTGCCCGCCCTGCCGGTGGTGCACTGGCTGCGCGAACGCGGCGGCCCGATCGACCGGTTCAACCAGTCCGTCCTGCTGACCGTCCCGGCCGGGCTGCGGGAGCAGCCCCTGCGCGACGCGCTGGCGGCCCTCGCCACCCGCCACCCCGCGCTGCGGCTGCGGCTGGACCGCACCGACGGCCTCTGGACCCAGGAGGTCCTGGCCGCCGACGCGGCCCCCGCCCTGACCGACCCGCGCACCCTGCGCCGGGTCGACGCCCGGGGCGCGCGGGAGGCGGGACCCGCCGGGTGGACCGCCCTGCTGACCCGCGAGGCGGACTCGGCCGCGGCGGCGCTCGACCCCGGCACCGGCCGGGTCCTTGGCGCCGTCTGGTTCGACGCCGGCCCGGACACCGACGGCCGGCTGCTGCTGACCGTCCACCACCTCGCCGTGGACGGGGTCTCCTGGCGCACCCTGCTGCCCGGCCTGCGCACCGCCTACGAGGCGCTGGCGGCCGGCGGCCGCCCGGCCCTCGAACCGGAGGCCCACAGCCTGCGGGCCTGGTCCGAGCAGCTGCTCGCGCACGCCCACGAGCGCGGCCGGATCGCCGAGGCCCGGCAGTGGCGGGAGGTCCTCGACGGTCCGGCCGGGCCGCTCGGCGGCCTCACCGCCGACCCGGCCCGGGACACCGTCGCCACTCTGCGCACGCTGCGCCGCACCCTGCCCGCCGACCGCACCGAGCCGCTGCTGACAGTCCTGCCGCAGTCCTTCGGCGCCGGCGTGGACGACGTGCTGCTGGCCGGCCTCGCCCTCGGCGTGGCCGCCGCCCGCCCGGGCGCCGCACCGGCCGTCCGGGTCGACCTGGAGGGCCACGGCCGGGGCGGCAGCGAGGCGGCCGGACTCACCCCGGACCTCGCTCGCACCGTCGGCTGGTTCACCACCGTGCACCCCGTCCGGCTCGACCTGACCGGGCTGGACCCGGCCGAGGCGATGACCGGCGGCGCGCTCACCGGCCAGGCGCTCAAGCAGGTCAAGGAGCAGCTGCGGGCCGCCCCCGACCGGGGCCTGGGCTTCGGCCTGCTGCGCCACCTCAACGCGCAGACCGCGCCGCTGCTGGCCGCGGTGCCCCGCTCCGAGGTGCTGTTCAACTACCGCGGCCGGACGGACACCGGCTCCGGACCGCAGGGCGGCTGGGCGTTCGCCCCGCAGGACGAGCGCACCGCCGTCGCCGCCGCGGCCGGCCCCGACCGGCTGATGCCGGCCGGCTACCCGCTGGAGATCGACGCGGTCGTCGCCGCCGGCCCCGACGGCCGCCCGGAGCTGACGGTCGAGTGGAGCTGGCCGGGCGCGCTGTTCGGCGAGGACGAGGTGGCGGCGCTGGCCGACTCCTGGTTCGCCGCGCTCGACGCGCTCGCCCGGCACGCCGCCGGCGGCGACGCGGGCGGGGTGACGCCGTCCGACCTCGACCTCGTCCGGCTCAAGCAGACCCAGATCGACCGGCTGGAGTCGCGGCTGCGCAGGCGCCGCCGATGAGCCGCGAACCGGGCGGCGCCGCCGCCCCCGACCCCACCGACCGCCACCCCACCCCCAGGACCGAGAACCCCGTGACGAACGACTCCACCGCACCGATCGACGACTCGCAGGCCCAGGCCCCGGCCGCGTCGGCCCTGGAGGACGTCTACCCGCTCTCCTCCCTTCAGGAGGGGCTGCTCTTCCACGCGCTCTACGACGACGAGGCGCGCGACGTCTACGTCGTGCAGTCGCACCTCGACCTGGCCGGCCCGGTCGACGCCGCCCGGCTGGCCGCCGCCGTCGACGCGCTGCTGGTGCGGCACGCCAACCTGCGCGCCGGGTTCTGGTACGAGGACCCGGAGGCGGTCGTCCAGTTCGTCCAGCGCGAGGTGGAGACCCCGCTGCGGGTGGTCGACCTGACCGCCCCGGCCGGGGCGGAGCAGGACACCGCGGTACTGGCCGCGATGGACGAGGACTGGCACCACCGGTTCGAGCTGGACGCCCCGCCGCTGCTGCGGCTGGCCCTGCTCCGGCTGGGGCCGGACCGCTCCCGGCTCGTCATCACCTGCCACCACCTGCTGCTCGACGGCTGGTCGATGCCGATCCTGGTGCGCGAGCTGCTGGCGCTCTACGGGTCGGCCGGCGACCTCGCCGCGCTGCCCGCCGTCCGCCCCTACAAGGACCACCTGGCGCTGCTCGCCACCCGCGACACCGCCGCCGCCGAGGCCGCCTGGGGCGCCGCGCTGGCCGGCTTCGCCCAGACCCACCCGGTCGCGCCGGGCGCCGGCGTCGCCACCGCCGTCGAACCGGCCGTGGTCACCCTGCACGCCGAGCGCGAACTCTCCGCCGCCGTCGCCGAGGCCGCCCGAGGCCGGGGCCTGACCCTCGGCAACCTCGCCCACACCCTCTGGGGCGTCCTGCTCGGCTCGCTCACCGGCACCGCCGACGTGGTCTTCGGCACCACCGTCTCCGGCCGCCCCGACGACCTGCCCGGTGCCGACACCATGGTCGGCCTCTTCATCAACACCGTGCCGGTGCGCGTGCGGCTCGCCCCCGGCGCCACCCTGGCCGGCGCCGCCGCCGCCGTCCAGCGCGAGCAGGCCGAGCTGATCGCCCACCAGCACCTCGGCCTCGGCGCCATCCAGCGGCTCGCCGACGTCGAGGGCGCGCTCTTCGACACCCTGCTCGTGGTCGAGAACTACCAGGGCGGCGGCGACGCGCTCCGCACGAGCCTGGGCACCGTCGAGGGCCTGGCCGTCACCGCGCTCGGCGCCCGCGACGCCACCCACTACCCGCTGGGCCTGACCGTGCTGCCCGGCGAGCGGCTGCGCCTGGAGCTGGAGTACCGGCCCGAGCTGTTCACCGAGGCCGAGGCCGGTCGGATCGCCGACCGCTTCCTGCGCCTGCTCGCCGCGTTCGCCGCCGACCCGGACACCCCGCTCGCCCGGCTGGACCTGCTCGACGCCGCCGAGCGCGCCGCGCTGCCCGCCACCGTCTCCGGCGGCGAGCACCGCGTCCCGGACGCCACCGCCGCCGACCTGTTCGCCGACCGGGCCGCCCGCACCCCGGACGCCCGGGCCCTGGTCGGCCCCGGCCTGACCGGCGGCCCGGCCCCCGTCCAGCTCTCCTTCGCCGAACTGGACGCCGCCGCCGACCGGCTGGCCCGGCTGCTGCGCGCCCACGGCCTGGGCGCCGACGACATCGCCGCCCTCGCGCTGCCGCGCTCCGCCGAGTCGGTCACCGCGCTGCTCGCCGTCCTGCGGGCCGGCGCCGCCTACCTGCCGATCGACCTCGACCACCCGGACGAGCGGCTCGCCCTGCTCCTGGCGGACGCCCGCCCCGCCGTCGTCCTGACCACCGCCCAGGTCGCCGCCCGGCTGCCCGAGGTGCCCGGCGCCGCCGTCCTGCTGCTGGACGACCCGCGGACCGCCGCCGACCTCGCCGCGCTACCCGCCGGCCCGCTCACCGACGCCGAGCGCGGCGGTCCCGTCCACCCCGACGCCGCCGCGTACGTCATCCACACCTCCGGCTCCACCGGCCGGCCCAAGGGCGTGGTGATCCCGCACCGCGGCCTCGGCAACCTGATCCACGACCACCTGGCCACCACCTTCGCCGACGCGCTGCGCGCCACCGGCCGGGCCCGGCTGCGCGCCCTGCACACCGCCTCGTTCTCCTTCGACTCCTCGTGGGAGCAGCTGATCTGGCTGATCGGCGGCCACGAGCTGCACGTCCTCGGCGAGGACGACCGCCGGGACGCCGAGGCGGTGGTCGGCTACACCCGCGCCCACCGCGTCGACGCCCTCGACGTCACCCCCTCGTACGCCCAGCAGCTGCTCGACAGCGGCCTGCTGGCCGGCGAGCACCGCCCGGCGGTGCTGCTGCTCGGCGGCGAGGCGCTGCCCGAGCCGCTCTGGACCAGGCTGCGCGGCGAGGCGGGCGTCACCGCCGTCAACTACTACGGCCCGACCGAGTTCACCGTCGACGCCCTGGTCGCCGACCTCGCGGACAGCGCCGCCCCGGTCATCGGCCGCCCGCTGCGCGGGACCCGCGCCCACGTGCTGGACGGCCTGCTGCGGCCGGTCCCGGTCGGCGTGCCCGGTGAGCTGTACCTGGCCGGCCCGCAGCTGGCCCGCGGCTACCTGGACCGGCCCGGCCTGAGCGCCGGCCGGTTCGTCGCCGACCCGTTCGCCCCGGGTGAGCGCATGTACCGCACCGGAGACCTGGTCCGGCGGCTGGTCGACGGTGAGGTCGAGTACCTCGGCCGCACCGACGACCAGGTGAAGATCCGCGGCTACCGGATCGAACTCGGCGAGATCGAGGCCGCGCTGGCCGGGCAGCCGGGCGTGGCCCAGGCCGCCGTGCTGGTCCGGCCCGGCGCCGTCCGGCGCATCGTCGCCTACGTCGTCCCCGCCCGGGACGCCCTGCTCGACACCGAGGAACTCCACCGGGCGCTCGCCGCCCGGCTGCCGGAGTACATGGTGCCGTCCGCCTTCGCCGTGCTGGACGCGCTGCCGCTGACCGTCAACGGCAAGCTCGACCGGGCCGCACTGCCCGACGAGGCGCTCGCCTACACCGGCCTGGCGGCCGGCCGGGACGCCGGCTCCGAGACCGAGCGGCTGCTCTGCGACCTGTACGCGGAGGTCCTCGGCCTGCCGCGGGCCGGCGTCGAGGTCGACTTCTTCCGCCTCGGCGGCGACAGCATCTCCTCGATCCGGCTGATCGGCGCCGCCCGCGCCGAGGGGCTCTCGCTCAGCCCGCGCGACGTGTTCGAGCGCCGCACCCCGGCCGCCCTCGCCGAGCTGGCCGACCGCCGCGAGGCGGCCGGCGCCGCCCCGGAGCTGCCCGAGCTGCCCCCGGCGACCGAGGCCGAACTGGCCCTCGTCCGCGCCGCCGTGCCCAAGCTGGAGATCGAGGACGTCTGGCCGGTCTCCCCGCTCCAGGAGGGCCTGCTCTTCGAGGCCGGGTACGACGAGCAGGCGCTGGACGTCCACACCTCGCGCGACGTGCTCTCGCTGACCGCCCGGATCCCGCTGGAGGTGCTGCGCGCCGCCGTGGCCGCCGTGCTGGACGGCCATCCCAACCTGCGGGCCGGCTTCCTCCAGGACGGCCTGGAGCGCCCGGTGCAGTTCCTGCCGCGCGCCGTCGACGTCCCGCTCACCGAGGTCGACCTCTCGGCGCTCGGCACGGACGACTTCGAGGCCGAACTGCGCCTCCTCAAGGAGCGCGAGGCGTTCACCCGCTTCGACCTCGCCGCGCCGCCGCTGCTGCGGCTGGTCTCGGTGCTCGCCCCCGACGGCGGCCAGCGCGTCCTGATCACCAACCACGCGCTGCTCTGGGACGGCTGGTCCTCCGGGCTCTTCCTCCAGGAGGTGCTGACCCGCTGCGCCGGCGAGCGCCCGCCGGCCGCCGGTCTGCCCTACCGGGACTTCCTGCGCTGGCTGGCCGGCCAGGACCAGGAGGCCGGCCGGGCCGCCTGGCGCTCCGCGCTGGAGGGCCTGGCCGAGCCGACGCTGCTCGCCCCGCAGGCCCGCGAGCGGGCCGCGCTGCTGCCGGAGGAGGTCGTCGTCGAGGCCCCCGCCGGGCTCGGCGAGCGGCTGGCCGCCTTCGGGCGGGAGCACGGCCTGACCCTCAACACCGTGCTCTCCGGCGCCTGGGGCCTGCTGCTGGCCGGTCTGACGGCCCGCGAGGACGTGGTGTTCGGCGCCACCGTCTCCGGCCGCCCGGCCGAGCTGCCCGGCATCGACGCCACCATCGGCATGTTCCTCAACACGGTGCCGGTCCGGGCCCGGCTGGACGGTGAGGAGGGCGTCGCCGCCTTCCTCACCCGCCTCCAGGACGAGCAGAGCGCCCTGCTGGCGCACCACCAGACCGGGCTGGGCGAGATCCAGCGCGGCACCGGCTTCGGCCGGCTGTTCGACACCCTCCAGGTGCTCCGCAACACCCCGGCCGACGAGGGCCTGCGGGACCGCCTGCGCGAGCGCCTCGGCCTGCGCCAGGTGACGGACGTCGACGCGACGCACTTCCCGCTGATCTTCATCACCAACCCCGGCGAGCACCTCACCTTCGAGTGGAAGTACCGCCCGGACGTCTTCGAGCGGGCCGTCGTCGAGGAGCACGCCGAGCGGCTGCTGGCCCTCCTGGAGCAGATCCTGGAGCGCCCCGACCGCCCGGTCCGCACCCTGGATGTGTTGACGGTGCGTGAGCGGGGTCTGGTGTTGGGGGAGTGGGTGGCGACGGGTCGTGGGTTGCCGGGGGCGACGGTGGCGGATCTGTTGGCGGAGCGTGCGGTGGTGGTGCCGGGTGAGACGGCGCTGGTGTTCGGTGGGGTGTCGTGGTCGTATGCGGAGTTGGATGCCCGGGTGGACCGGTTGGCGCGGTTGTTCGTGGCGCGGGGGGCGGGGCCGGAGAGGGTGGTGGCGCTGGGGTTGCCGCGTTCGTTGGAGATGGTGGCGGCGTTGTTCGCGGTGCTGCGGACGGGTGCGGCGTATCTGCCGTTGGAGCTGGACTACCCGGTGGACCGGTTGGCGTTCATGGTGGAGGACACCGCTCCGGTCTGTCTGGTGACGGACTCGACCGCGATCGCCCGGATGCCGGCTTTCGAGGGTGTGCTGCTGCTGGACTCGCCGGAGGTGGTGGCCGAGTTGGCGGCGTTGCCGGAGGGTCCGTTGGGTGTGGTGGTGGATCAGGACAGTCCGGCGTATGTGCTCTTCACCTCGGGGTCGACGGGTCGGCCGAAGGGTGTGGTGACGCCGTACCGGGGTCTGACGAACATGCAGTTGAACCATCGTGAGGCGATCTTCGATCCGGTGGTCGAGTCCGCGGGTGGCCGCCGGTTGCGGATCGCGCACACCGTCTCGTTCTCCTTCGACATGTCCTGGGAGGAACTGCTCTGGCTGGTGGAGGGCCACGAGGTGCACGTCCTGGACGAGGCCCTGCGCCGCGACGCCCAGGGTCTGGCCGACTACCTGGACGTCCACGGGATCGATGTCATCAACGTGACGCCCTCGTACGCCCAGGCGCTGGTGGAGGCCGGTCTGCTGGACGAGGACCGGCACCGTCCGGTGCTGGTGCTGCTGGGGGGTGAGGCGGTGGCGGAGACGCTCTGGACCAGGCTGCGTGAGACGCCGGGCGTCATGGGCTACAACCTGTACGGGCCGACCGAGTACACCATCAACACCCTCGGCGGTGGGACGCGGGACTCGGCGACCGCGACGGTGGGCCGGCCGATCTGGAACACCCGGGCGTACGTCCTGGACGCGTGTCTGCGGCCGGTCCCGGTGGGTGTGGCGGGCGAGCTGTATGTGTCGGGTGTGGGTCTGGCGCGGGGTTACCTCAACCGGGCGGGGTTGACGGCGGAGCGTTTCGTCGCGGACCCGTTCGGCGAGCCGGGGGCCCGGATGTACCGCACCGGTGATGTGGTGCGCTGGCGTCAGGACGGGCTGCTGGACTTCCTCGGCCGTGCCGACGACCAGGTGAAGATCCGCGGCTACCGGGTCGAGCCCGGCGAGATCGAGGACGCCATCGCCCTGGAGGCGGCCGTGGCCCAGGCCGCCGTGGTGGTCCGTGAGGACACCCCCGGCGTCAAGCGCCTGGTCGCCTACCTCGTCCCCGCCGCGACGGCCGTGGACCTCGCCGCCGTCCGCAACGAACTCGCCGCCCGGCTCCCCGAGTACATGGTGCCGTCGGCGTTCGTGGTGCTCGACGAGCTGCCGCTGACCGTCAACGGCAAGCTCGACCGCAAGGCCCTCCCCGCGCCCGCCGGCACCGGGACCGGCCCCGGCCGCGCCCCGCGCGACGCCCGGGAGGAGATCCTCTGCGGCGCCTTCGCCGAGGTGCTGGGCCTCGCCGAGGTCGGCCCCGAGGACCACTTCTTCGACCTCGGCGGCCACTCCCTGCTGGCCACCCGGCTGATCGGCCGGGTCCGCGCGCTGCCCGGTGGCGCCGGGCTCACCGTCCGCGACCTCTTCGAGGCACCCACCCCGGCCGGCCTCGCCCACCGGGCCGGCGCCGGCGACGACCCGCGCCCCGCCCTGGGCCGCCGCGAGCGCCCGGCCGACCTGCCGCTCTCGCACGCCCAGCGCCGGATGTGGTTCCTGCAGAACCTCGACGACTCGGGCGCCACCTACAACGTGCCCCTGGTGGTACGGGTCACCGGCCCGCTGGACCGGGCCGCCCTCGGCGCCGCCGTCCGCTCGGTGACGCAGCGGCACGAGAGCCTGCGCACCGTCTTCACCGAGCGCGACGGCGACGTCCACCAGCGGATCCTGGAGGCCCCGGCGGCCGAGGCGGCCGTGCACCTGGTCCGCTCCTCCGAGTCGACGCTGGACGCCGACCTCCGGAGCGCCGTCCGGTACGGCTTCGACCTCTCCGCCGAACTGCCGCTGCGCGTCAGCCTGCTGGAGCTCGGCCCGGAGGACCACGTGGTGGTGGTGCTCTTCCACCACATCGCGGGCGACGAGTGGTCGATGCTCCCCTTCATCGAGGACCTCACCGGCGCCTACGCGGCGCACACCGACGGCCGCACCCCCGACTGGGCGCCGCTGCCGGTCCAGTACGCCGACTACACGCTCTGGCAGCAGGAGCTGCTCGGCTCGCCCGAGGACGAGCGGAGCCTGCACGCCCGTCAGGCCGGGTACTGGAAGCAGGCACTCGCCGGGCTGCCGGAGGAGCTGCCGCTGCCGACCGACCACCCGCGCCGTCCGGTGGCCGGCTACCGCGGCGACACCGTGCGCGGCCAGGTCCCCCCGGCCGTCTACCGCGGTCTGCGCGAGGCCGCCCGGGCGACCGGCACCACCACCTTCATGGTGCTCCAGGCGGCCGTGGCCACCCTGCTGCACCGCCTGGGCGCCGGCACGGACATCCCCCTGGGGGCGCCCGTCGCCGGGCGTTCCGACAGCGCGCTGGACGGGCTGGTCGGCTTCTTCGTCAACACGCTGGTCCTGCGCAACGACCTGTCCGGCGACCCGACCTTCGCCGAGCTGCTGACCCGCACCCGGGACACCGACCTGGCGGCCTTCGCCCACCAGGACCTGCCGTTCGACCGGCTGGTCGAGGCGGTCAACCCGCCGCGCGTGCCCGGCCGGCACCCGCTGTTCCAGGTGATGCTCGGGTACCAGCACAACGACGGCCAGGCCGGACGCCTGCTCGGCCTGGAGAGCCGGATCCTGCCCTTCGAGCTGGGCGCCGCGAAGTTCGAACTCGACTTCAACTTCGAGGAGAACTCCGCCACGGAGGAGATCGACATCGCCTTCGAGTACGCGGCCGACCTCTACGACCGCACCACCGCCGAGGCCCTGGTCGAGCGGCTGCTGGCCCTGCTGGAGCAGGTCGCGGCCGACCCGCGGCGCCGGATCGGCGCCCTGGATGTGTTGACGGTGCGTGAGCGGGGTCTGGTGTTGGGGGAGTGGGTGGCGACGGGTCGTGGGTTGCCGGGGGCGACGGTGGCGGATCTGTTGGCGGAGCGTGCGGTGGTGGTGCCGGGTGAGACGGCGCTGGTGTTCGGTGGGGTGTCGTGGTCGTACGCGGAGTTGGATGCCCGGGTGAACCGGTTGGCGCGGTTGTTCGTGGCGCGGGGGGCGGGGCCGGAGAGGGTGGTGGCGCTGGGGTTGCCGCGTTCGTTGGAGATGGTGGCGGCGTTGTTCGCGGTGCTGCGGACGGGTGCGGCGTATCTGCCGTTGGAGCTGGACTACCCGGTGGACCGGTTGGCGTTCATGGTGGAGGACACCGCTCCGGTCTGTTTGGTGACGGACTCGACCGCGATCGCCCGGATGCCGGCTTTCGAGGGTGTGCTGCTGCTGGACTCGCCGGAGGTGGTGGCCGAGTTGGCGGCGTTGCCGGAGGGTCCGTTGGGTGTGGTGGTGGATCAGGACAGTCCGGCGTATGTGATCTTCACCTCGGGGTCGACGGGTCGGCCGAAGGGTGTGGTGACGCCGTACCGGGGTCTGACGAACATGCAGTTGAACCATCGTGAGGCGATCTTCGATCCGGTGGTCGAGTCCGCGGGTGGCCGCCGGTTGCGGATCGCGCACACTGTCTCGTTCTCCTTCGACATGTCCTGGGAGGAACTGCTCTGGCTGGTCGAGGGTCACGAGGTGCACGTCCTGGACGAGGCCCTGCGCCGCGACGCCGAGGCGCTCTCCGCGTACTGCGCCGAGTACGCCATCGACGTCATCAACGTGACGCCGTCCTACGCCCAGGCGCTCGTCGACCGGGGTCTGCTGGACGAGGACCGGCACCGTCCGGTGCTGGTGCTGCTGGGGGGTGAGGCGGTGGCGGAGACGCTCTGGACCAGGCTGCGCGAGACGCCGGGCGTCATGGGCTACAACCTGTACGGGCCGACCGAGTACACCATCAACACCCTCGGTGGCGGCACGCGGGACTCGGCGACCGCGACAGTGGGCCGGCCGATCTGGAACACCCGGGCGTACGTCCTGGACGCCTGTCTGCGGCCGGTCCCGGTGGGTGTGGCGGGCGAGCTGTACGTGTCGGGTGTGGGTCTGGCGCGGGGTTACCTCAACCGGGCGGGGCTGACGGCGGAGCGTTTCGTCGCGGACCCGTTCGGCGAGCCGGGGGCCCGGATGTACCGCACCGGTGATGTGGTGCGCTGGCGTCAGGACGGGCTGCTGGACTTCCTCGGCCGTGCCGACGACCAGGTGAAGATCCGCGGTTACCGGGTCGAGCCCGGCGAGATCGAGGACGCCATCGCCCTGGAGGCGGCCGTGGCCCAGGCTGCCGTGCTGGTCCGTGAGGACACCCCCGGCGTCAAGCGCCTGGTCGCCTACCTGGTGCCGGGTGAGGGTACCCTTATCGAGGCCGCCGCGGTCCGGCGTATGCTGGCCGCCCGGCTGCCCGAGTACATGGTGCCGTCGGCGTTCGTGGTGCTCGACGAGCTGCCGCTGACCGTCAACGGCAAGCTCGACCGCAAGGCCCTCCCCGCGCCCAGCGCCACCGACTTCACCGCGTCGGGACCGCTGCGCGGCCCGAGGTACCCGAGCGAGCAGGCCGTGCACGCGGCGTTCACCGACGTGCTGGGCCTGCCCGCACTCGGGATCGACGAGAACTTCTTCGACCTCGGCGGCCACTCGCTGCTCGCGATGTCGCTGCTCCAGCGGATCCGGGCGGAGTTCGCCGGTGACTTCGGCCTCGCCGACCTGCTGGCCCGGCCGACCGTGGCGGCGCTCGCCGAGTTCCTCGTCGACCGTCTCGTCACGGCCTCGCTCGGCGAGGAGCCCGAGAGCACGCCGGCCTGTTCCGGCTGACCGCCCGTCCACCGACCACTACCCCAAGGAGACGACATGAGCGCCACCAACCCGTTCGAGGACGACGACGCCCGTTACTTCGTGCTCGTCAACGCGGAGAACCAGCACTCCCTCTGGCCCGCCTTCGCCGAGATCCCGGCCGGCTGGACGGTCGTGCACGGCGAGGACAGCCGTGAGGCGTGCACCGCCTACGTGGACGCCAACTGGACGGACATGCGCCCGGCCGGCCTGGTCGCCCGTACGGCCGCCGCCGGCGTCTGACCCACCACAGGGGGGACGGCCCGACCGGGCCGTCCCCCCGCCCCGTATTCGAATCAGTGACCAGACGGGCGAGCGATCGAGTGAGCGATGTGAGCAACCGACAGACGGAACCCGCCGCGGGGCCCCAGGACGGCCTGACGGCCGAGGAACTCGCGGACGAGGACCTGGCGCCCGGAGCACTCTCCCCGGAGCGCCGCCGTCGGGCCCGCGCCCTGCTGCGAAGCTCCCTGCGGCCCCACCGGGCCACGGTGGCCGCGGCGATGGTGGCGGCGGCGATCCGCCAGATCGCCCTCCTGGCCGTGCCGTGGTGCGTCAGCCAGGCCCTGGACGAGGGCATCAAGCCCGGCGACGGCGGGGCCCTGCTGCTCTGGTCCGGCGCCGCCGCCGGCGCCGCCGCGGTCCAGTTCGTCGGCCTCTACGGCTGGCAGTACTGGGCCGGCTACGCAGATGCCAAGGTGGGCGCCGACCTGAGGGGCCGACTGCTGCGCCACCTCTCCGGCCTGGACCGGGCCGCGCTCGCCTCGCGCGGGCACGGCGACCTCGCCATGCGCGCGACCCGCGACACCGACCTGGTCCGCGAGTGGGTGCACGGCCTGGCCGTCTGGGTGGTGCTGGCCACCACCTTCGTGGTCCTGCTGCCCGCCCTCGCCGCCCTCGACCTGACCCTGCTGCTGGTCACCCTGGCGACCCTGCCGTTCCTGGTCTGGGTCAACCTCCACTTCCCCAAGCGGTTCGCCGCCGCCAGCGGTGAGCTCTCCCGGGCCCACAGCGAACGCGCCGACGCCGTCGCCGACCTGCTCCAGGTGGGCACCGGCCTGCGCGGCACCGGCGGCCACCGGTCCCTGGTCGACCGCCACCACACCGCCAGCGCCGACGTCACCGACCGGACCGTCGTCGCCGCCCGGGTGGAGGCCGGCTGGGCGGCCGTGGCGCCGTTCGTCCCCCGGCTCGCCGTCGCGGCCGGCGTCGGCATCGGCGGCCTGGCCGTCCTCGACCAGCGGCTCTCCATCGGCGACCTGGTCGCGTACACCTCCTGGATGGCGATCATCACCCTCGCCACCCGGGTCCTGGTGGACCGTCTGCTGGAGCGCGGCCAGGCCGACGTCGCGGCCGCCCGGATCGACGAGGCCCTGTGCATCCGCCCGGTGGTCGCCGAACCCGCCTCCGACCGGGCCGTGGACCTGCCCGCCTCCGGCACCCTGGTGCTGGCCGGCGCCACCGCCGTCCGGGACGGCCGGACCGTGCTCGGCCCGGTCGACCTGGCGGTCGGGGAGGGCGAGTTCGTCGCCGTGGAAGGCGCCACCGGCTCCGGCAAGAGCACCCTGCTGCGCCTCGCCGTCCGCCTCGACGACCCGGACGCCGGAACCGTCTCCTACGGCGGCGTCGACCTGCGCGACGTCCGGCTGGACGAGGTCCGCTCGCGGATCGCCTACGTGTCCCAGCGGCCGGTCCTGCTCTCCGGCACCGTCGCCGACAACCTCCGGCTCGGCCGCGAGTTCGACGACGCGGCGCTGCACGAGGCCTGTCGGACCGCCGGCATCCACGACCAGCTCACCGCGATGCCCGACGGCTACCTGACCGAGCTGGGCGAGGGCGGCACCGCCCTCTCCGGCGGCCAGGTCCAGCGGCTGGCCATCGCCCGCGCCCTGCTCGGCGACCCCCGGGTGCTGCTGCTGGACGACTCGACCTCCGCGCTGGACACCACGACCGAGAAGCTCGTGCTGGAACGGCTGCGCGGCTGGGCCGCCGGCCGCACGGTCGTCTTCGCCTCGCACCGCGGCGCCGTCCTGGAGGCCGCCGACCGGGTGGTCCGGCTGCGCTCCCGGGCGTCCGACGACACCGCCACGACGACCCCCGGCACCCCCGGAGCCGACCCGACCGAAAGGCCCGAGAGCGCCATGACTGCGACCACCGCGGAGGCGGCCCATGGCTGAGCAGCCCCTGCTCCAGGACGAGGCGGACCACCGGGGGGTGCTGCGCCGGGCGGCGCCGTACCTGCGCCCGCACCGGGCCCGGCTCGTCGTCGCGCTGCTGGTCGGCCTCGCCGACTCCGCCGCGCTGGTCGCCGTCGCCCCGCTGGTCGGCGTGGCCGCCTACGCGCTCGACCACGAGGACCGCGGCGGCCTCGGCCTGGCCGTCCTGCTGCTCGCCGTGTTCGCGGTCGGCCAGCTGGTGCTGGCCCGGGTCGGCGAACTGCTGCTGATCCAGGGCGGCGAGCAGGTCGTCCGCACCCTGCGCGAGCAGTGCGTGGAGAACCTGGCGACAGCGCCGCTGCGCTTCCTGGAGACCCACCGCAGCGGCGAGCTGCTGCGCCGCTCGACCGGTGAGGTCGCCGCGCTGGCCGCGTTCGTCCGGCTGCACCTGCGCAGCCTGGTCGCCTCGGTGGCGACCCTGGTCTTCACCCTGGTGATGCTGGCCTGGTACTCCTGGGTGCTGCTCCTCGTCCAGCTGGTCGTCTTCGTCCCGCTGACCCTGCTGGTCACCCGTTGGTTCCAGCGCGACGCCGGCGCGGCCTTCGGCGCCAAGGCCGGCGCGGAGGCCACCGTCGCGGCCACCTTCTCCGAGACCCTGACCGCCCGTGAGGCCCTCCAGGCCTCGCGCGGCCTGGCCGGGTGGACGCGCCGCTTCGACGGCGAGAACACCCGGGCGGTGCACGCCGCCCGCCGGGCGCTGCGGGTGGAGAACCGGATCGACCTGGTGAGCCTGATCGAGGGTCTGGCCCTCGTGGTGCTGCTGCTGGTCGGCGGCTGGCTGGTCGTGCGGGGCACCCTGACCATCGACGCCGTGGTCGTCTTCGTGCTCGCCAGCCGCAACCTCTTCGACTCCTTCGCCGACCTCTCGCAGCTGGTCGGCGAGGTGCAGACGGCGCGCACCGGCCTGGCCCGGCTGCTGGACCTGCTGGCGGCGACCGCGCCCGCGGACCGCCCGAAGACGGCCGCCACCGCCCTGCCGGCCCGGGGCGACCTGCGCTGCGAGGGCGTCGAGTACGCCTACCGGGCGGACGGCCGCACCCTGCACGGGATCAGCCTGGACTTCCCCGAGGGGAGCCGCACCGGGGTCGTCGGTGAGACCGGCTCCGGGAAGACCACGCTGTCCAAGCTGCTCTGCGGCCTCTACCACCCGGACTCCGGCACCGTCAGCTTCGCCGGCACCGACCTCGCGGCCGTGCCCGAGGCGGAGCTGCGCCGCCGGATCGTGCTGGTGCCGCAGGAGGTGCGGATGGTCACCGGCACGGTGGCCGAGAACCTGGCCCTGGTCCAGGGCGCACCGGACCGCGCGGCCATCGAGCGGACGGTCGACCAGCTGGGCCTGCGGGCCTGGCTCGCCGAACTGCCGGGCGGTCTGGACGCGGAGGTCGGGCTGCGCGGCGGCAACCTGTCGGCGGGGGAGCGGCAGATCCTCGGCCTGGTCCGCGCGGTGCTGGCCGACCCGGCCGTCCTGGTCCTCGACGAGGCGACGGCCGACATCGACCCGGCCACCGCGGCCCGGCTGGAGCACGCCCTGGACGAGCTGCGGGCGGACTGCACGCTGATCGTGATCGCGCACCGGCCGGCCACCATCGCGCGGCTGCCCCGCGTCGTCCGGCTGGACGGCGGCCACCTGGTCGGTGACGAACCGGCAGGTGGGCTGGCGATCGGGGCGACGCGACTGGTCTGACAATACGAGGTTAGGCTAACCTAATCGGAAGTGAGTGCTGGTGCCGCTCCCCGTTCACCGGGGGGCGGCTCCCGCGCCTCCCGGCCTGCGCACACCTCCCACCGGATTGGGCTGACCGATGACCACCGAAACCGCGCCGCCGCGCATGCGGATCGTTCGCCACCCGCTGAAGTACCGCCTGCTGGAA
Source organism: Kitasatospora sp. NPDC086009 (assembly GCF_044540385.1). NCBI lineage: Bacteria > Bacillati > Actinomycetota > Actinomycetes > Kitasatosporales > Streptomycetaceae > Kitasatospora > Kitasatospora sp. NPDC086009. The sequence goes on along the minus strand of NZ_JBITSA010000005.1, from coordinate 102,186 downwards.
GTCCGGCGGGTCACCCGGGTCACGCCCGGCACGGTGCGGGTCACCTTCGGCGGTCCCGACCTCGAAGGTTTCTGCGAGCAGGCCCCGACCGACCACGTGAAGCTCTGCTTCGCCGAGGACGGGGCCGCCCTGCCGGTCGCGCCGGTGGTCGAGAACGACACCTGGATGGACGCTCCGGTCGAGCCGATCACCCGCGACTACACCGTGCGCCACTACCGGCGGGCCGAGCAGGAGCTCGACATCGACATGGTGCTGCACGGCACCGGCGTCGGCTCCAGCTGGGCCGAGGCCGCCGAACCCGGCATGCGGCTGGGCGTCCTGGGCCCGCGCGGGTCGGAGGAGATCCCCTTCGTCCACGACTGGTACCTGCTCGCGGCCGAGGAGACCGCCATCCCGGCGCTCGGCCGCTGGCTGGAGATGCTCCCCGCCGGCGTCAAGGTGATCGCCTTCGCCGAGGTGCCCGGGCCCGAGCACGAGCAGGTCTTCGAGACCGCCACCGACGCGACCGTCACCTGGTTGCACCGCGGCGACGCCCCGGCCGGCAGCACCGACCTGCTGGAGCGGGCCGTCCGCGCGGCGCAGCTGCCGCCCGGCCTGGGCTTCGCCTGGGTCGCGGGTGAGGCCAACGCCCTCAAGCCGATCCGCCGTCACCTGCGGGCGGAGCGCGGCCTGGACCGCCACCAGGTCGACGTGGACGGCTACTGGAAGCGTGGCGTCGCCAACCACGACCACCACGAGGGCGAGCACGAGCACGCATGACGACCGCCACTGTGCCGCGCTCCGCGGCTCCCGCCGAGGCCGGGGCGAAGACCACCCCGCCCGGGCGGATCGGCACCGGCCGGCGGCTGGCCTGGCTCCTCGGAGCACTGGTGCTGCTGGCCCTGCTCGCCCTCGCGGGCATCGCGATCGGCGCCCGTTACATCCCGCCCGGCCAGGTCCTGCACGTCCTGTTCCACCACGAGCCCACGTCCGAGGACTGGATCGTGGTGCACCACGCGCGGATCCCGCGCACGCTGCTCGGCATCGCCGTCGGCGCCGCCCTCGGGGTCGCCGGCGCGATGATGCAGGCGCTCACCCGCAACCCGCTGGCCGACCCCGGCCTGCTCGGCGTCAACGGCGGCGCCGCCGCGGCCGTCGCGGCCGGGACGGCCCTGTTCGACCTGCGGAGCTTCCACTCCTACATCTGGTTCGCCCTGGCGGGCGCCGCCGTCGCGGCCCTGGTGGTGCAGATCCTCGGTGGCGGCGGCCGGGCCTCGGCGACCCCCGCGCGCCTCGCGCTGGCCGGAACCGCCGTCACCGCCGTGCTGACCGCCTTCGTCAACGGCCTGATCCTGCTCGATCCGCTGACCCTCAACCGGTTCCGGTTCTGGCAGGTCGGCACGCTGGCCGGCGTCGACTCCGCGGTGCTCGGCCAGGTGCTGCCGTTCCTGGCGGCCGGCGGAGCGCTCGCCCTGCTGCTGGGCCGTCCGCTGAACGCCCTCGCCCTCGGCGACGACGCCGGGCACGCGCTGGGCGCCCACCCGGCCCGCACCCGGGCGTTCAGCCTGGTCGCCGTCACGCTGCTGTGCGGCGCCGCCACCGCGGCGGTCGGCCCGATCGCCTTCGTCGGCCTGGCCGTTCCGCACCTCGCCCGCCACGTCTGCGGCCCGGACCAGCGCTGGATCATGCTGCTCTCGGCGGTCCTGGCCCCGGTGCTGCTGGTCGGCGCGGACGTCCTCGGCCGGGTGCTCCTGCACCCGGCGGAGCTCCAGGCCGGCGTGGTCACCGCCTTCATCGGCGCGCCGCTCTTCATCGCCCTCGTCCGCGGCCGAAGGATCGCCCACCTGTGAACAGCCCCCTGACGGTCCCCCGGGCCGCCCCACCCGTCGTGACCGGGCCGGACGGGCCCGCCGCCCGGCCCCCCGTCCCGCTGCGCGCGCTGCGGCTGCCCGGCGGGCGCTCGCTGCGCTGGCACCGGCGGGCGACGGTGGTCGGCGGGCTGCTGGTGCTCGCGCTGCTCGGCGTCTGCGCCTGGCTGCTGACGGCCGGTGACTACCCGCTGCCGGTCTCCGACGTGATCGACGTGCTCACCGGCGGCGGCGTCCGCGCGGACCGCTACATCGTCATGGAGGTGCGGCTGCCGCGGCTGCTGACCGCCCTGCTGGTGGGCGCCGCGCTCGGCCTGGCCGGCGCGCTCTTCCAGACGCTCGCCCGCAACCCGCTGGGCAGCCCGGACGTCATCGGCTTCACGGTCGGCTCGGCCACCGGGGCGCTGGCGGTCATCCTGGTGGTCGGCGGCAGCGCCGCCACCGTCGCCTTCGGCGCCGTGGCGGGCGGGCTGGTCACCGCGTTCCTGGTCTACCTGCTGGCCCGGCGCGGCGGCACCCAGGGCTACCGGCTGGTGCTGGTCGGCATCGGGGTCAGCTCGCTGCTCTCCTCGCTCAACGCCTACCTGATCGCCCGGGCCTCGTTCAGCGACGCGCAGAGCGCGGCGGTCTGGCTGACCGGCAGCCTCAACGCCCGGGGCTGGGAGCACTGCGGGCCGATGGCGCTCGCGCTGGCCGTCCTGCTGCCGGCGGCGGTGCTGCTCGGCCGCCCGCTGCGGATGCTGGAGATGGGCGACGACGCGGCCTCCTCGCTCGGGGTGCGCACCGAGCGGGTGCGGATCTGGCTGGTGCTGATCGGCGTCGCGCTGACGGCCGCCGCCACCGCCGCGGCCGGCCCGGTGCCGTTCGTGGCGCTGATCGCCCCGCAGGCCGTCCGCCGGCTGACCCGGGCCACCGGCCCCAACCTGGTGGGCTCCGCGCTGCTGGGCGCGGTGCTGCTGGCCGTCAGCGACCTGGCGGCGCAGCGCCTGCTCGCCCCCACCCAGCTGCCGGTCGGTGTGTTCACCGGCGTGGTGGGCGGCTGCTACCTGGTCTGGCTGATCGCCGGTCAGTGGCGGGCCTCGCGCGGCTGACCCCGCACAGCCGAAGTCCCCGGGTCCGATCACGGGCCCGGGGACTTCGGCTGTACGGCGGCGGTCTCAGCCCTCCAGCGTCCTGAGGAAGACCAGGGAGCGGCGGGCCGGGTCCAGCCGGTCGGCCCAGGCCCGCGGTGCGAGCGCGGCCGGGATCTCCTCGAAGCCGTAGCGGCGGAAGAGCGCTCCGCCGCCGGTGCTGGCGGTGACGAGGGTGCGCACCCCGTGCCGCCCGGCCTCGTCCAGCAGGGCGTCCAGGAGCTGCGAGCCGAGGCCCGCGCCGCGCAGGCCCTCGCGGACGCAGAAGTTGTGCACCAGCCCCGGGGCGGGGTGGGCCGGGAGCTCGGGGGCGAGCAGTCGCAGTGCCACGCAGCCGTCCGGTCCGGACGGGCCGTCGACCAGGAGGAAGCGGTCCTCCGGCGAGCGGTAGTCGGCCGGCCGGCGGCGGCGCAGCTCACCCGAGGCCATGGACGGCTCGGAGAGCGCGAAGAGCGCCGCCGCGTCGGCCGCCGTCGCCCGCCGTACCGGCAGGGTTTCGGTACCGGTGCGGCTCACCTGGTCCTCGACCGGTGTCCGGGTGCCATCGGGACCACCAGCGGGGTACCGGTCTGCGGGTCCTCGATCACCTGGCAGGGCAGGTCGAAGACCTTCTCGACCAGTTCGGCGGTGACGATCTCGCCGGGCGGGCCCTGGGCCACCACCGCGCCGTCCCGCATGGCGATCAGGTGACTGGCGTAGCGGGCGGCCTGGTTGAGGTCGTGGAGCACCGCGACGAGGGTGCGGTTCTGCTCCTCGTGCAGCCGGGCGCACAGGTCGAGGACCTCGACCTGGTGGGCGATGTCGAGGAAGGTGGTCGGCTCGTCGAGCAGCAGCAGCGGGGTCTGCTGGGCGATGGCCATCGCCAGCCAGACCCGCTGGCGCTGGCCGCCGGAGAGCTCGTCGACGAAGCGGGCGGCGAGGGTGTCGACGTTGGTGGCGGCCATCGACTCCGCGACCACCCGGTCGTCCTCCCTGGACCACTGCCGGAACAGCCCCTGGTGCGGGTAGCGCCCGCGGGAGACCAGGTCGGCCACGGTGATGCCGTCGGGCGCGGTGGAGCTCTGCGGGAGCAGGCCCAGCCGGCGGGCGAGTTCCTTCGAGGGCAGCGCGCTGATCTGCTCGCCGTCCAGCAGGACCCGGCCGGCGGCCGGCTTGAGCAGCCTGGCGAACGCCCGCAGCAGGGTGGACTTGCCGCAGGCGTTGGGGCCGACGATGACGGTGAAGGAGCCGTCCGGCACGCCGATCGACAGGTCGGTCGCGATGGCGCGGTCGCCGTAGCGCAGCGTCACGTGGTCGGCGTAGAGCCGCCCGGACTCCTCGGGCGCGGTCACGAGGCCTCCAGGAGCTGGTCGGTGGTCAGCACGACGGCGCACTTCTCGGCGGCCCAGCGCAGGCCCTCCAGGTGCTTCTCGGCGGAGAAGTCGGCGGTGGCGTCGGCCACCACGAAGGCCTGGATGTCGCGGCTCCAGGCGTCGGCCGCCGTCATCAGCACGCCGATGTGGGCGTAGACGCCGACCAGCACCAGTTGGTCGCGGCCGGACCGGGCCAGGATGTCGGCCAGTTCGGTGCGGGCGAAGGCGCTGTACTTCCACTTGAGCAGCAGGGTGTCGCCCTCGGCCGGGGCGACCGCCTCCGGGACGGCCTGCGCCCACGCGTCGGCGGGCAACCCGGGCCCCCAGAAGTCCAGTTGGAGGCCGCGCTGCTCGGGGGTCTGCCCACCGCGCTGGTGCGAGTAGACGACGGGCACGCCGTTCCCGCGGGCGTACTCCAGGACCTGGGCGGTCCGGGCGAGGGCCGGGGCCAGCGGCGGGCCCTCGGCGGGGAACGCGGACAGGAAGTAGTTCTGCAGGTCGTGGACGAGCAGGACGGCCCGGGCGGGGTCGACCCGCCACGGGACCTTGGGCGCGGGGAGCTGGTCGACCCGCGGGGGATCGTACGGGGCGATGGTGGGCAGAGCCATGGTGTCTGGACTTGCTCTCTTCCGGGGCGGAGCGTCAGGAGGTGGTGGTGCGGAGGTCCTTCTTGCTGACCTTGCCGATGCCGGTCTGCGGGAACTCGGTCACGAACTCGACCAGGTCGGGCACCTTGTAGTCGGCCAGGCCGCGGGCGCGCACGAAGGCCTTCAGCTCGACGACGCGCGGGCGGGGCGCCTCGGGGCGCAGGATCACGTAGGCCCGGCTGCGTTCGCCGAGGTGCTCGTCGGGCACGGCGACCACGGACACGTCGTGGACGGCCGGGTGGGCGAGCAGCACGTTCTCGACCTCCTCGGCGGCGACCTTCTCGCCGCCCCGGTTGATCTGGTCCTTGGCCCGGCCCTCGACCACCAGGTGGCCGGTGGCGGTCCGGCGGACCAGGTCGCCGGTGCGGTAGAAGCCGTCCCCGGTGAAGGCGGTGGCGTTGTGCCCGGGCGCGTTCCAGTAGCCGCGGATGGTGTACGGGCCGCGGGTGAGCAGGTGGCCGGTGGCGCCGTCGGGCAGGTCGCGGTCCTCGTCGTCGACCACCCGCACCTCGTCGTCGGGGGAGATCGGACGGCCCTGGGTGGTCAGCACGGTGTCCTGCGGGTCCTCGGGCCGGGTGTAGTTCACCAGGCCCTCGGCCATGCCGAAGACCTGCTGGAGGGCGCAGCCGAGCGCGGGACCGAGCCGGCGGGCGGCCTCCTCGCTGAGCTTGGCCCCGCCCACCTGGAGCAGGCGCAGACTGGAGAGGTCCCGGCCGGCGCCGGGCGCCGCGTTGGCCCAGGCGAGGGCGAGCGGCGGGACGACGCCGGTCAGCGTGACCCGCTCGCTCTCGATCAGCGCCAGCGCGGTGGCCGGGCTGGGCTCGGGGGCGAGGACCACCCGGCCGCCGGCGTGGAAGACGCCGAGGCTGCCGGGGGAGCTGAGCGGGAAGTTGTGCGCGGCGGGCAGCGCGCAGAGGTAGACGGTCTCCGCGCTCAGCTCGCAGATCGCGGCGGACTCGCGGACGCTGTACAGGTAGTCGAAGTGGTAGCGGGGGATCAGCTTGGGCAGACCGGTGCTGCCGCCGGAGAGCTGGAGGAAGGCCAGGTCGGTGGCGGCGGGAGGGTCCTGGACCGGGGCGGGCTCGTCGGCGCGCAGGTCGTCCAGCGAGGTGTAGGGCCCCGGGTCGCCGGCCACGAAGACCTCGGCGAGGGCGGGCACCGCCGCGGTGACCCGGCCGGCCATCTCCCGGTAGTCGAAGCCGGCGTGCCGGTCGGCCACGATCAGCGCGCGGGCCCCGGCGAACTCGCAGAAGTAGGAGATCTCGGCGTGCCGGTGGGCGGGCAGCGCCATCACCGGCACCACCCCGGCGCGCAGCGCGCCGATGAACACCTCGTAGAACTCGGCCACGTTGGGGAGCTGGAGGACGATCCGCTCGCCCCGGCGGATGCCCCGGGCCAGCAGCCCGGTGGCCATCCGGTCGGCCCGCCGGTCGAGTTCGGCGTAGCTCCACCGACGCTCCCCGTCGACGACCGCGATCTGCCCCGGCCGCTCGGCGGCGTGCCGGCGGACCATCTCGTCGAGCAGTTCGTCGGTCCAGTAGCCGGCCGCCCGGTAGCGGCGGACGTACTCCTCGGGCCAGTCGGTCACTTGTCGTCTCCCAGTCCGGCGGCGTGGAGAAAGGTGCGGAACTTCGCGCTGGTCTCAGCGAGTTCGTGCTCCGGCACGGAGCCCGAGACGACGCCGGCGCCGGCGAACAGCCGCAGGCCGTCCCCGTCGGCCTCCGCGCAGCGGAGTGTGACGACCCATTCGCCGTCGCCGTCGGCGTCCCCCCAGCCGACCACCCCGGTGTAGAATCCGCGGTCGAAGGGCTCCAGCGTACCGATCAGCGCGCGGGCCCGGTCGGTCGGCGTCCCGCAGACCGCCGGCGTGGGGTGCAGGTCGAGCGCGAGGTCGAGCGCGCTGGTGGCGGGGTCGCGCAGGGTGCCGGTGACGACCGTGGACAGGTGCCACATCGCGGCGGTGCGGATCACCGACGGCCGTTCGGGCACGACCAGGTCGTAGCAGTGGGGTTCGAGCGCGCGCCGGACGGCGTCCACCACGAAGGCGTGCTCCGCGAGGTCCTTCGGGGACTCCAGCAGGGTGGCGGCGCGCCGCCGGTCCTCGACCGGGTCGTCGCTGCGCGCGGCCGAGCCGGCCAGCGGGTTGGAGGTGACGGCGGTGCCGCGCCGGGAGACCAGCAGCTCGGGGCTGGCGCCGACCAGGGTCGCGCTGCCCTGGCCGGGGACGGCGAAGGTGTAGCCGTGCGGGTCACGGTGGATCAGCCGGCGGAGCATGGCCGGGAGGTCGGCGCCGCCGGGGGTGGACAGCTCCAGGGTCCGGGCGAGGACGACCTTGCTGAGTTCGCCGTCCGCGGCGAGGATCCGGACGGCGTCGGCGACGGCGTCCCGGTAGCCCTCGGGGGCCGGGACGGCACGGCTGGTCCAGACCGGGCCGGTGCGGTCGCCGGGCGCGAGCCGCAGCAGCGGGTCGTCGTGGACCGGCTGGGCCCACTGGGTCCGGTCGGGTATGAAGAGCGCGGCCGGGCGGCCGGGGGCGAAGGGGACGGCGCCGACCACGAGCGGGTCGGGCCGCTCCGGGGTGCGCGCCTCCCGCAGCAGGCGGGTGGCCTCGGCGGGATCTGGGACGGCCGCCCGGCTGCCCGTGGCGAGCAGCGTCCGTCTCGGACCGGCGAAGAACGCCCGGTCTGGCCCCGGGCGGTAGGCGGCCAGCAGGGCACCGCCGACGCGGTGGTCCGCGGTGGTGCCGCCGGTCTCGTTCACTGTGGTCATGCTGCTCCGTTCGGAAAGGCGGGATCGGCTCTGCCCGGTGGATCGTCCGACCGGTGGATCGAGTGCGGGGGAGAGGACGGCTCAGGCGCGCAGGGTGGCGCCGCCGTCGACGTAGAGGTCCTGCATGGTGATGTGCCGGGCCCGGTCGCCGGCCAGGAACACCACGGCCTCGGCGATGTCCTCGGGGTCGGCGATCCGGCCGAGGGGTATCCCGACCCGGTAGCTGGCCGGGTCGCCGTCGATGACGCGCTGTTCGGCGGCGTCGTCGCGCCACAGGGAGCGCTGCATCTCGGTGTCGGTCGAGCCGGGGGAGACCAGGTTGCAGCGGACGCCCGACCGGGCGAGCTCCAGGCCGAGGCAGCGGACGAACATCGCGGTGGCGGCCTTGGAGGCGGCGTAGGCGGCCATCGTGGTGCGCGGCACCCCGGCGGCGTTGGAGCCGACGGTGACGATGCTGCCGGCGCCGCGCTCGGCCATCCGGCGTCCGACCGCCCGGCAGGTGTGGAACACCCCCGTGGTGTTGACGGCGAAGGTGGCCGCCCAGTCCTCGTCGGTGGTCTCCACGGCGAGGGCCGGGCGCAGGATCCCGGCGACGTTGACCAGGATGTCGATCGGGCCGACCGTGCGCTCCACGCGCTCGACCTCGGCCTCGACGGCGTCGGCGTCGGTGACGTCCAGCAGGCCGAGCCCGGGGCCGTCGGCCCGCCGGTCGGTGGCCACGACGTGGGCCCCGCGCTCGGTGAGCAGTCGGGCGACCGCGGCGCCGATGCCCTGGGCCGCGCCGGTGACGAGCGCGACGCGCCCGTCGAACTCCGCGGTGCGGTCGGGGCCGGCCGAGGCCCGGACTCCCGTGTCGGTGGCGGGCGGAGCGGGGACGTCCACGGGGGAAGTCGGCATGAGAGATCTCCGGGAGCGGGCAGGTCGGTCGAATGGGCTGAGCACAACAGTTCGGTAAGGCTAGCCTAACCATGTTTCCCGGGGGCGACCAGGGTGGGTGTGCCCCGGAATGCGAGCGGTGCCGGGGTGCGGCTCGGGACGCCTCGCCCGGCGCGCCCTGCGCAGGTCGTGGTGCGCGGCTCGCCCTGAAGCCCCCGCCGGGCTCGCTGTCCCGGATTCCCCCAACACTCCTTCGATCGCCGAGGAATCCTTGACGTGACTTCATAAGTGAGGCAAGGCTAACCTTATGTCGATCGATCCCGGGTCACGGGCCTGCCGGGGTGGCCGAGCCCTTCCCGCGCCCCCGTGCGGACGCGCGCACGCCGATCGGCTGCTCCCCGGCGGCGGGTCCCACGACCCGCCGGCCGTGGCCGACCTCCCGGCCGGCGGCGGCTAGCCCCGCATGTGCAACGGCTCCCGCCCGGGCCCGTGTCCCGGTGAAGATTGGTTGACCGGATGAATCCCTCCGCACCAGGGCTGCTGACACTGAGCAGCTTTCTCATGTCCCGCACCGGCCAGGCCGCCCGTCGACGCCTCGCGACCCAGGCGGAGCGCCGCGGGCTCCGGCTCTGGCACGTGATGGTGCTCTGCGCGCTGGAGGAGGAGGGCAGCCACTCCAAGGGCGAGCTGGCCGCCCGGCTGGAGATCGGCTCCAGTGACGTGATCAAGGTGGTCGACGAGCTGGTCGTCGCCGGGTACGTCACGTGCACCCGCTCCTCGGCCGACCGCCGGCGGGTGCACGTCGACCTCACCGCGCCGGGCCGGTCGGCGGCGGCCGGGATCAACTCGGACCTGGCCGCCGCCGACGACGAAGTCCTCGCCCCGCTCTCCGGCGAGGAGCGCCTCCGGCTGTTCGACATGCTGAACCGGCTGAACGGCCACCTGGGGCAGGCCGAGGCCGGGCCCGACCGGCCCGCACCCCGGCCCGCGCCCCGGCCCGAACCTCGGCCGGTCCGCGGGCACGGCCGGTGAGGTGCCGGCCCGTCAGCAGCTGCACCCCCACTCGGGCGCCCGGGGCGTGTCGGGAAGCGCGGTGGCGCGGAGCGCCCCGGCGGGCGCGGGGTGGACGGTGCGGCCGGCCTTGATGGTCTCGACGACGGTGATGTCCTTGATCTCCTCGGGGTCGACGGCCAGCGGGCTGGCGCTGAGGATCACCAGGTCCGCGAGCTTGCCGACCTCGATGGTGCCCTTGCGGTCCTCCTCGAAGTACTGGCGGGCCGCGTTGACGGTGATCGCGCGCACGGCGTCCAGGGCGTCGACGCACTGCTCGGGGCCGACCACCACGCCCTCGGTCCGGCTGCGCCGGGTCACCTGGCTGGACAGGATGGCGATCGAGTTGGGCAGCGCCACCGGGGCGTCGTGGTGCGAGGTGTAGGCGAGGCCCTCGTCCAGCGCCCAGCGGGCCGGCGAGATGGTCGCGGCCCGCTCCTCCCCGAGGACGGTGCCCCGGTACCAGTCGCCCCAGTAGTAGGTGTGCATGGAGAAGAAGGACGGGATGACGCCCAGCCGGGCGAACTCCCGGACCTGGTCCCGGCGGGCGGTCTGCGCGTGGATCGCCACCGTCCGCCGGTCGGCGGGGCCGGTCAGCTCGGTGGCGCCCTCGACCGCCCTGAGGAACTGGTCGATCGCGGCGTCCCCGTTGACGTGGGCGAGGACCTGCCAGCCCCGGGCGTAGGCGGTGCCGACCTGCTTCAGGACGGTGCTGTCGTCCTCGATCGCGGGGTAGCCGCGGTAGTCGTCGGGCAGTCCGGCCGGCGGGGTCAGGTACGGCTCGGTGAGCCAGGCGGTGCGGCCCTGCGGCGAGCCGTCCAGGACCAGCTTCACACCGGCCGCGCGCACCCCGTCGACGTACTCCCGGCTCGCGCCGACCGGGTCGTCCTCCGGGGCGTCGGCGAGCAGGTCGGCCTTGACGTAGGCGACCACGTCGATCTTGAACGGCACGGCGGCGGCGGTGTCCCGCAGCGCCTTGAGGTTGGCCGGGCTGGTACCGCCCTCCTGCACGGTGGTGAAGCCGAACCGCGCCGCCGACTCCGCGCCCTCGATGAACAGGGCCAGCAGCGCGGCCTCGGGCAGGCCCGCCATCGCCAGCTCCGAGGCGGGATTGAAGGCCTTCTCCTCCAGCACCCCGTCGGGCTCGCCGTAGGAGGGCGGTACCGCGAGCTCCCGGCGGCGGATGACCCCGCCCTCCGGGTCCGGCGTGGCGGCGCCGTACCCCAGCCGTTCCAGGCCCAGGCTGTTCACCGCGCCCAGGTGGAAGGACTGGTGGATGGCCAGCACCGGGCGGCTGGTGGAGACTTCGTCGAGGTCGTCACGGGTCGGGTGGACGCCCTCGGCGAGCATCGCGTCGTCGTAGCCGAAGCCGATGATCCAGTCGGAGTCCCGGCCCACCGGGCCCTCCGCCCAGGCCCGCAGCTTCTCCTTCAGCGTGGCGAGGCCGGCGACGTCCCCGTCGGGCGCGGCCAGCAGGTCGGCGATGGTCGCCTGCAGCCCGATCCCGCCGAGGTGCCCGTGCGCGTCGACGAACCCCGGCAGCAGCGCCCGTCCCGCGAGGTCGCGCAGCCGCGTCCGAGGCCCCCGCCAGCCGTCGACCGCTTCGTCGAGGCCGCCGACGAAGACGATGAGCCCGTCCTTGACCGCGACGGCCTCCGGCGCCGGCCCTTCGGCGACGGTCACGATGTCGCCGCCGTGGAAGATGAGGTCGGCCTGCTCGGCCATGCTGCTGCCCCTTGGGTGGGATGCGAATGGTGACCGGGCCACTACCCCACGTGATTGTTCGTCAACCCTCCACCGGACCGCGCCCCGCGCCCCTGCGGCGAGCCGCTCGACCCCGGCACGATCGCCCCGTGCCGGGCGGGGAACGGCCCGATCGCGCACCTCGCGGTCCGGGCCGACCACGCGGTCTGCCGGGCCCTTCGGCACGGGGAAGCCCGGGTGCCGACCCGCCCGCCCGGCGGCGCTCTTGTCAGGAACCCGGGACCGGCGTGGACGGGAGGCCCGCACCGTCGAGTCCTGAGCCACGGGCCGCCCGGTCGGTGGCCGTCCGCTGCCCGGGCCGCCCGGAGTGCCGGGCGCCCGGCATGTGCGCGGACCCGCGGCGCACTGGCATGATCGCCGCATGGCAGAACGCATCATCGGCGCTTGTGACGGCGCTTCGAAGGGCAACCCCGGTCCGGCCGCCTGGGCCTGGGTCATCGCCGACGCCGACGGCCGGCCGCAGCGCTGGGAGGCCGGGCCGCTCGGCCGCGCGACCAACAACGTCGCCGAACTGACCGCGCTGAAGGAGCTGCTGGGCGCGGTCCGGCCGGGAGTGCCGCTGGAGGTCCGGATGGACTCCCAGTACGCGATGAAGGCGGTCACCCAGTGGCTGCCCGGCTGGCGCCGGAAGGGCTGGAAGACCGCCGCCGGGACACCGGTCGCCAACAAGGACCTGATCGTGGCGATCGACGCGCTGCTGGCCGGGCGCGACGTCGAGTTCGTCTACGTCCCCGCGCACCAGGTCGACGGCGATCCGCTGAACGCCGTCGCCGACCGGGCGGCGAGCGACGCGGCGGTGGCCCAGCAGCCGGCGAGCGGCACCTCCGTCGACGCGCCGCTGCCCGCCCCCCGCGCGGACGCCGCACCGTCGGCCGGGTCCCGGCAGGCCGGGGCCCCGGCCGCCAAGCGGACCGGCGGCCGGGCGGGCGCCAAGTCCGCCGGGGGCCGGACCAAGGCCAAGTTCTCCGGCTCCTGCCGCTGCGGCCGTCCGTACGCCGTCGGCGACCCGATCGCCAAGAACCCGGACGGCTGGGGCCACCCCGACTGCGCCCAGGCCGCCGAGGCCGGCACCCGCTCCACCTGAGCCGTCCCGGTCCGCCCGGCCTGCCCGGGTGGACCGCCGGCCGGGCGGTCAGCCCCGGTCCGACCCCTTGCGGGAGTTCAGCAGCAGCGGTAGCAGCGAGAGCACCACGACGCCGCCCACCAGCAGCCACAGGTAGCTCTCGATCCCTGGGACGGCGGCGCCCAGCCAGTACCCCAGCAGCACCAGGCTCTGCGACCAGAGCACACCGCCGACGATCTGCCACACGGTGAAGGTCCGGGTGGGCACGTCCAGCATGCCCGCCAGCGGACTGAGCACCGTTCGGACCAGCGGCACGAAGCGGCCCAGGACGATCGCCTTCCGGTACCCGTAGCGGCGCAGCAGCGCCTCCCCCCGGGCCGCCGCCGACTTCAGCCGCCCGCTACGGCTGCGGGCCAGCGCCGGCCGGCCGCCGTGGCGCCCGAGCAGGAAGCCCACCTGGGCCCCGGCCACCGCCCCCACCGCGGCGCAGAGCATCACCTGCCAGAGCGACAGGTGGGGCCCGGAGCGGCTGCCGGCGGCGCAGAGCACCCCGGCGGGCAGCAGCAGGGTGTCACCGGGGAGGAAGAACCCCACCACCAGCAGTCCCGACTCGGCGAACACCACCACCAGCACGGCCAGCGCGCCGAAGGCGGCGAGCAGGGAGTCCCCGCTCGTCGGGTCGACGGCCAGCGGCACGCCGCTCACCCGGTCCCGGCCGCGGCCGTCCGACGGTCCGGGTGTCGTCCTGCGGGAGAACTGGGCACGTGGTGAACCGTACTCGCGCGCCCGCGCCACCCGCCACAGCAAGCGGTGCGCGGCCCGGCGGGGCCCGCCGTCCGGCCGCCGCCGGCGAGGGTGAGTTGCCCGCCTGTGCACCGGGCCGACACGCGCGGGACGCCCGGAGGTCACGCGGATCGAGTGGGATCGGCCCGGCTCTCCCGTTCCCGAGCGACCCCTGGACCCCCCCATGCGACGCACCCTCACCTCCACCGTGGCGCTGGCCGCTTCCGCGCTGCTGTCCCTGGCCGTGGCCGTCCCCGCCCAGGCGCACGGCGGCCCGGCGGCGGGCCCGGCCTTCGGTACGCCGGCCGGCGCCACTACCAAGGCGCCCTACCGGCCGCTGCAGAGCGTCCGGAGCCTGCAGCAGGCACCGGACGGCTACACCGCGGTCTTCACCCAGACCGTCTCCCGGCACGGCGCCCGCGCGCTCAGCGACAGCGAGGACGGCGACCTCCTGGTGAAGCTCTGGCAGCAGGCCGCCGACGAGGGTGCGCTGACCCGGGTGGGCAAGGGCTTCGGCCCGGACGTGCGGGCGCTGCTGGACGCCAACGCGAAGGTGGGCTACGGGGCGCTGACCGGGCAGGGCCGGCGGGCGCTCCAGGACACGGCCGAGCGGATGGAGCAGCGGCTCCCCGGCCTCTTCCGGCGGATCGCCGCCGGGGCCGACAACCCGGCGGGCCCGGACCGGATCGACGTGGTCAGCTCCGGCCAGCCCCGGGCGGTCGACTCGGGCACCGAGTTCACCAAGGGCCTGCTGGCGGGCGAGCCGGCGCTGGCGAAGGCCGTCGACCCGGCCCGGACCGACACCGACCTGCTCTACTTCCACAAGTCCGCCGTGAACAAGGACTACACCGACTACGTCAAGAAGGACCCGCGGCTGGCGGCCACCCTCGCGGCGGTCCGGGACCAGCCGCGCAGCCACCGGGCGGCCCGGAAGGTGCTGGAGCGGATCTTCACCGGGCCGTTCGTCGACCGCCTCGCGGCCGGCGGCTACCCCTTCGCCGGGAACGAGGTCGACGCGGCCCAGGCCGTCTTCCACCTGTACAGCGTCACCGCCGACCTCACCGACGAGGGCGACTGGCACCTGGGCCGCTACATCGGCTCCGAGGAGGCCGCCTGGTTCGGCTACCTCGACAACGCCGAGGAGTACTACACCAAGGGCCCGGGCTTCGCCGGTCAGGACATCACCTACAAGATGGCCGGAGTGCTCCTCGACGACCTGTTCCGCAAGGCCGAGAACCGCCAAGCGGGCACCGGCGGTCCGGCCGCCGAGCTGCGCTTCACCCATGCCGAGGAGATCATCCCGCTCGCCGCGCTGATGCGGCTGCCCGGCAGCACGACCCAGGTCACCGAGGCGTCCCCGTACACCTACGCGAGCAACGCCTGGCGCGGCGCGACGGTGGCCCCGATGGGCGCGAACATCCAGTGGGACCTCTTCCGCAAGGGCGACGACTACCTGGTCCGGATGCTCTACAACGAGCAGCAGACCGCCTTCCGGCCGGGCTGCGCGCCGGTCTCGAAGGGCAGCTACTTCTACGACCTGGACGAGCTGGAGCGCTGCTTCGGCCGGACCGCGTAGCGGACGGGGCACCGGGCGGCCGGTGGCCGCGGTCCCGGTGGCACGGAGGGTCAGCCCCGTGTGCTGTACTACGCGTTCACCGATTCCCCACAGCCCCTCAGGAGTGACCCGCCGGATGAGTGCCACCTGCCCGCAGTGCGAGGCGTCCGACCGGTCCGTCCCGGTGTCGCGGGCCCTCGCGGACACCACGGAGCCGCTTGAGGAGCCGGTTCGCGCGCTGCTCGCCCCGCCGCCCGAGCCGAAGCCGGCCCGGGAGCTGAGCGGCGGCGCGATCGCGCTGTCCGCCCTGGCGGCGATCTTCGCCGTGGTCGGGATCCTCTCGCTGGTCCGCGACCGGGAGGACCTCTCCGGGTACGACGCGGCCTACCGGGCGGGCTACCTGGCCGGTCCGTTCATCCTCCCGCTGATCCTGCTGGGGGCCGCCGCGATCGTGGAGCTCGTCGCGCGCTCCCGCCGCCGGCCCGGCTCCGGGTCGCCCGAGGAGGAGGCGCACCGGCAACCGCACGCCCGGGTGTGGCAGGCCGGGTGGCTGTGCCGGCGGTGCCGGGTCGCGTTCTTCCCCGAGGCGTCGATCCGCCCGGGATTCCCCGCCTCGCCGGCGATCCCGCTGGAGCAGTTCCCGCACTGGGTGATGACCGCCGCCGAGCGGGCCTTCGGCGCGCAGGCCCGGCCCGTGGCCGGCTGACACCGTCCGGGCGGGTCCTCCGCCGGCGCCCGGTACGGCCGGTGGCGGCGCCGGGGCCGGGGGAGGAGGATGGCCACGCCGAGGAGGTGTGGCCGAGTGGCGGACGAACAGGGCATCCCTACGGGCGCGGTGAGCGGCGCGGTGGGGTCCGGCGACGGCCCGGCGCTGCGCCTGGAGGAGGTCGCGCGGGAGGGGCCGGGCACCCGGCGACCCGCGCTGAGCGTGGCCGACGCCCGTACCGGGCGCAGCACCGGGATCCCGCCCGGGCGGCGGATGCTGCTGCGGGTCGGTGTCCGGCTGGGCTGTGCCGGCGGCCGGATCGGGGCGGGGGACCTGCGGGCCGCGCTGGTCGGTGACGTCCTGCAGAGGGTCGCCGAGATCGAGGGCCTCCAGGTGGTGCGGGTCCTCGCCGTGGCGGAGGGCGCCGCCGCCGACTTCGGGCGCGCCGCCGCCGCTGTCGGTGTCCACCCGCCGGTCGCCGTCGTCGCCTCCGGTGATCCGGACGGTCCGCTGGGCGGCCCGCCGGACGTCCAGGTCCTGGCGGCGGACGCCGAGCGGGCGGGCGCGGCGGGCGTCTGGCTCGAGGTCGGTCCCGCCGGGCCGGACCGGGGCGGCGAGCTGGCGGCCGGTCTCGGCTCCGGCGCCGTCGACGCCTCCGCGCTGCGGCTGGCCCTGCTCGCCCGCCCGTACGGCGAGCCGGTCGTGGCGGGTCCGCGTGAGCTGGCCGAGGCGGCGGGCACGCTGCGGGACTGGCGGCGGCAGGTCGCCGACTGGGCCTGGGGGCCCTCGAAGCCCGTGCCGGACGAGATCCGGCGGGAGGCCGCGGCCGCGTTCACGGGGGACCTCGACACCCCTGCGGTGCTGGCCCTGCTGCACCGCGTCGGGGTGGCCCCGGGGCTCGCGGACGGGGCCCGCTTCGAGACCTTCGCCGCCCTGGACCGGGTGCTGGGGCTGGAACTCACCCGCGACGTCGGCCGCCACTGACCGGTCCGCCCTCCCGCCACCGACGCGCCGTCAGCCCCCTTGAGCCCTGGGCACGGCGGACGGCGGCGGCTTCGCCCCGGGCGGGCACCGGCGCCGCCGACGCCCTCGGCCGTGGACGCCGCCCGGCCGGGGATCAGGCCTGCGGCCGGGGTGTGACCAGGGTGCCGTTGATGACGGTGCGCAGGATCCAGGCCAGCCGCTGCTCGGGCGTGCCGGAGAGGAGGTCCGCGCCGAGCGCGGTGATGCGCGGGTGGTCGGCCGCGGTGGTCGCCCGGAGCGCGTCGGCCAGCGCGCCCTGCTCCGCCTCGGCGCGGGCGTCCTGGTCGCGGCCGGCCTGCTCGGCGGCGATCGCGGTGGCCGCCAGGAGCAGGACGTCGACGCCCCAGGCGGCCTGGCCGTCGGGGACGTCCCCTTCGTGCAGCAGGGCGAGGACGGCCTCGACGAGCGCGAGGTAGTTCGACCCCGAGGGGCGGGCCAGCAGGGCCGAGTGCGCCAGGCTGGGGTGCTGGAAGAGGACGTGCGTGTACGAGCCGAGGACGGCGGCGAGGCGCTCGCGCCAGTCGCCCGGCGCGCTCAGCGGCCCGAGGTCGACGGCGCCCAGCAGCTCCTCCAGGATCGCTGCGTGGAGCTCGGCGGTGTTGGCCAGGTAGACGTACAGCGACGCCGGGCCGGTGTCGAGCTCCTGGGCGAGCCGGCGCATGGTGACGCGTGGAAGGCCTTCGGCCCGCATGATCCGGACGGCCGTGTCCACGATGCCCTCGTAGGTGAGCGCGGGCTTGGCGGGCCGCTCGCGGCGGCTACGAGGGGCGGGGGAGCGTGACGTCACGCCGCCGAGCCTAACGATCGCGTTCGGGGCGAACAAGTTCGGCGCAGACGAACATGTTCGTTAAGACCTTGTTCCTGACGAACATGTTCGTTACGTTGGAGAGGAGGGCGCGCCGCCCGCTCGTCCCGAGCCGCCGGCCCGACCGCCCCCACCCGCGACCCCACGCCCGTACCCGCCCGAGGAGCACGTCATGACCACCACCCACCACCCCCTCGCGATCGTCGGCGCCGGCCTCGGCGGTCTGACCCTGGCCCGCGTCCTCCAGGTGCACGGCATCGCCGCGACCGTCTTCGACCTGGAGCCTTCCCGGGAGGCCCGCACGCAGGGCGGCATGCTCGACATCCACGGCGACACGGGCCGGCGTGCGCTCCGCGCGGCCGGCCTGCACGAGCCCTTCCTCGGCCTCGTCCACCCGGGCGGCCAGGCCATGCGGATCGTCGCCCCGGACGGCGCCGTCCGCCACAGCGAGGAGGACGACGGCAGCGGCGACCGCCCCGAGGTCGACCGCGGCCGGCTGCGCGACCTGCTGCTCGACTCCCTCACGCCCGGGACCGTCCACTGGGGGCGGAAGGCGACCGGCGCCCGCCCGCTCGGCGACGGCCGTCACGAACTGCGCTTCCAGGACGGTTCGGCCGTCACCACCGATCTGCTGGTCGGTGCGGACGGCGCCTGGTCCCGGATCCGCCCGCTGCTCTCCGCGGCGACGCCGGCCTACACCGGCGTCTCCTTCGTCGAGGCCGACCTGCACGAGGCGGACACCCGTCACCCGGCCGCGGCGGCCCTGATCGGCGGGGGCTTCTTCTTCTCCCTCGGGGAGGGCAGGGGCTTCCTGGCCCACCGGGAGGGCGACGGCAGTCTGCACGTCTACACCGCCCTCAAGGTCGCCGAGGAGTGGCTGGACGGCGTCGACCTGGCCGACACCGCCGCCGCCAAGGACGCCGTCCTGGCCCACTTCGACGGCTGGCACGAGAGCCTGCGGGCGCTGGTGGGGGAGGCTGACGGCGCGCTGGTCGGGCGGCGCGTCCACGCCCTGCCGATCGGCCACCGCTGGGAGCGGACCCCCGGTGTGACGCTGCTGGGCGACGCCGCGCACCTGATGTCCCCGTTCGCGGGGGAGGGTGCCAACCTCGCGATGCTCGACGGGGCCGAACTCGGCCTGGCCCTCGCCGCCCACCCGGACGACGTCGAGGCCGCCCTGCGGGCCTACGAGGAGCCGATGTTCCCGCGCGGCGCGGCCTCGGCCGCCGAGTCCGCCGCGAGCCTGGCGCAGATGTTCGGCGAGCGCGCGCTGGAGGGCCTGCTGGAGCGGTTCGCCGCCACCGGCTGATCGACCGCCGGTCCGGGGCTCCTCGCGCTCGCCGCCCTACGCGGGGGCGACGGCCCGTTCCAGCAGGCCGTGCAGCAGCTGCCTCTCCTGTGCGGTGAGGCTGCCCAGCGGCGAGCCCTCGGTGAGGAGTTCGAGGAGCCGTTCGCGCAGCGCGGTGCCCTCGGCGGTGAGCACGAGCTGCTTGGCGCGGCGGTCGGTGGGGTGCGGGTGCCGCTCGATCAGCTGCTGCTTCTCCAGCTTGTCGACGACGAAGGTGGTGTTGGAGGGCTCGCAGCTCATGCGCTCGGCGAGCTCGCGCATGGTCATCGGCCCGCTCATCTCCCGCAGCGCGGCCGCCTGGGAGGGGGTGAGCCCGAGGGTGGCCGCCCGCACGCGCACATGCTCGACGATCCGCTGGTTCAGCCCGTTCACCAGGCCGCACAGCTGTCGCACGGCGATGGCCTGCGGCTCGGAGAACGTCGTCATGGCGCCCACTCTAGCAGTTCGTCAAGCCAACATAATTGCAGCTTGAATGATTCGAGCTTGATGCTTATGGTGGCGTCGACGGCGCCGGAACCCCGGCGCCGAACTGACGACGACACACGGGAGAGAACTCATGGCCGACATGACGGTAGGTCAGGGCGAGCGACTGCGCCGGCCGGCGGGGGTCCGCTCGATACGGCTGGGCGACACCACGGTGTCGTACGTGCCGGACGGTGATGTGCGGCTGCGCCCCCTGGACGTGCTCCCGGACAGCACCGGCGAGGTGTGGGCCGCGCACCCGGAGTACCTGGACGCCGGGGGCCACCTGGTCGGGAGCGTCGGCAGCCTGCTGGTGGAGCACGGCGACCGCGCGCTGCTGATCGACGCGGGCTTCGGCCCCCGGTCGCACGCCGCGCCGGCCGGGCCCCTCGCCACGATCCGCGGCGGCGCGCTCCCGGACGGCCTGGCCCGGCTCGGCCGCGCCCCCGAGGACATCGAGGCGGTGGCCTTCACCCACCTCCACGCCGACCACCTCGGCTGGGCCGCCCTCCCCGCCCCCGGCGGGGACCGGCCGCTGTTCGCCCATGCCGACTACCTGGTCTCCGCGCCGGAATGGGAGCAGCGGGACCTCGCGGACGAGCAGGTCGCGGCCCTGGCCCCGCGCGTCCGGACGATCACGGACGGGCAGGAGGTCTTCCCGGGCGTCCGCGTGCGGATCCTCCCGGGGCACACCCCCGGGCACGCCGAGTACGTCATCACCGGGGGCGGCCGACGGCTGATCGCCTTCGGCGACACCGCGCACTCGCCGATCCAGATCGACCACCCGGACTGGTCCTCGGGCTTCGACCACGACCTGACCCGGACCGCCGAGCACCGCCGCCGACTGGTCGCCGAGCTGGCGGAGCCCGGCACGATCGGCTTCGGCGTGCACTTCGCCGACGTGGTGTTCGGCCACGTCCGGCGGGGCGGGTCCGGCCCGGCGTGGCAGCCGCTGGACGCCTGACCCGACCGCCCGGTCAGCCGGCCTGCCAGCCGTGTTCGAGGAGGTCGAAGGCGGCGTCCAGGGCCCGCGCCGGGTCCGCCGAGTCGCGGGCGAGCGCCGAGGCTTCGAGGGTGAACCGGGCCAGCGCGGCGCAGCGCGGGTCGTCGGGCTCGGCGCCGGTCGCGTCGGCGACGGCGCGGGCCAGGGCCCCCTGGTGGCGCATCCACATCCGGCGGGCGTACTCACTCAGCGCGGGGGTGTCGCGGACGAGGTCCGCGACCGACGGCGACACCGGCTACGTCAACCGGCCCCTGTACGCGCTGCCGGTGCCCCACCGCTGGCCGCACACCCCCGGCGTCACCCTGCTGGGCGACGCCGCCCACCTGATGTCCCCCTTCTCCGGCATGGGCGCCAACCTCGCCATGCTGGACGGCGCCGACCTCGCCCGCGCCGTCCTGGACCACCCGACCGTCGACGGCGCCGTCACCGCGTACGAGCGCGTCCTGCTGCCCCGTTCCGCCGCGGCCGCCGCCGACGCGGCGGAGGGCATCGAGGGTGCCTTCGCCCCCGACAGTGCCGAGCAGCTCCTGGCCCACTGGGGGGACCACCAATGACGGCCGGTACGTCGCGGGAAGGCCCGCCCGCCCCCGGATCCGGCGCGGCCGCCGTTCGGGGGGCGGCCCCGACGGCCCGGTGAACGGGATCAGCCGGGTACCCCGAGCGGTGTCCGCCGCCACCGGTTCGGGGGAGGCCGCCGAACGTGACATCGTGTGCGTGAAGCCGTCAACCGGCAGCACCCTTCCAGGAGGTCCCGTATGAGCAGCGAATCAACGTCGTCCGACCACGCCGAGAACACCGAGAAGGCCACCGGCGCGGAGGCCGACCAGGCCGCCGCGGCGCCCGCCACGCAGGACGACGTCAAGGCCCGGTTCCTGGCCGCGCTGGAGCGCAAGCACGGCACCAAGGGCGGCGCCGCGTCCGGCGGCCCGAACGGCGACTCGAAGATCCACGGCGCCCACGCCGCGGCCGGCGGCAAGCGCAACTTCCGCCGCAAGAGCGGTGGCTGAGCACTCGACCGCTCGGGCGGCGCCGGATCCGGCGCCGCCCGGTCCACCTGGCGTCTCCGCCGCCCGGTCCCTCGCGGGGCGGGCGGCGGAGACGTTCACCCGGGCCACGGTCCGCGGGCCGGTCGGGCCGGCCCGGCCGGTCAGGCGGGCAGGGAGGCCAGCCAGTCGGTCAGGAGCCGGTTGACCTCGTCCGGTCGTTCCTGCTGGATCCAGTGCCCGCAGCCGTCGAGGACGTGGCAGGAGAGCAGACCGGGAAGCGTGACGGGGTAGGCCGCGATCGCCTCGGCCAGCCAGGTGGTGGAGGCGTCCAGGCCGCCGCCGGCGAACAGCGAGGGCTGGGTGATCGGGGCGCCGTCGAAGCGGGCGAGGTCCTCCCAGTCCCGGTCCATGCTGCGGTACCGGGCCAGCGCCCCGCGCAGGCCGGTCCGCTCGAACTCACCGGCGTAGAAGTCGAGGTCCTCCGCACTGAGCCAGCCGGGCAGCCGGCCGGCGGGGAACCGGTCGCGCAGCGTCCCGCCCGGGCCGACGAAGTGCGGATCGGGTGCGCCCGGGGCCGGCATGGTGTCGGCGGACAGCGCCGCGTAGAAGCCCGCGAGCCAGCCGCGCACATCGGGTTCGATCTCGGCCTCGGCGCGGCCCGGCTCCTGGAAGTAGGCGACGTAGAACTCCTCGTCGCCGCCCATCCCCGCGAAGACCTCGCTGGGGCGCGGACCGCCGCGCGGCAGGTACGGGACGCTCAGCAGTCCCACCGCACGGAACACGTCCGGCCTGACCAGGGCGGAGTCGGCGGCGATGGTCGCCCCCCAGTCGTGGCCGACGATCACCGCGGACCGTTCGCCCAGGGCGTGCACCACCGCGACGTTGTCCTCGACGAGGTCGAGCATCCGGTACGCGGCCGGGTCCTCGGGGGCGGTGGAGCGCCCGTACCCCCGGACGTCGACGGCGACCGCGCGGTACCCGGCCGCGGCCAGCGCGGGCAACTGGCGGCGCCAGGAGTACCAGGACTCCGGGAACCCGTGCACCAGCAGGACCAGCGGCCCGCTGCCCTGTTCCACCAGGTGGATCCGGCCGCCGGGGGTGGGGACCAACCGGTGGGTGGCGCCCGCGAGGTGGGGTGACATGCGTCCTCCTGACGATTCGGTCGGCCGGACGCGGGGTGGCGCTCCGGCGCACGTTGTCTCGCCGCCGATCATGGTGCGCCCGGTGGGCTCCGGGCGAGGGCTGTTGCCGGTTCGGCAAACCGCCCGGCCGGCTTCGGCTCCCGCGCTCCCCGCTACCGCTACCGGTTGCCCGCGCTCCCCGCTACCGCGCCGCGAACGGCCGGCCGGGGCCGAAGGCCAGGGCGGCGAAGCGCTCGCCGATGCGGCGGTGCGCGGCGGTGTCCGGGTGGAGCGCGTCGGGCAGCGGCAGCTCGGCGAAGTCCGCCTCGCCGTACAGCTCGCGGCCGTCGAGGTGGTGCAGGTTCGGGTCCTGGGCGGAGCGCTGCCGGACGATGCGGGCCAGCTCCTCCCGGATGACGCGCAGGGTGAGCTTCCCGCCCGCCCGCTCCGCCGGGTCGCCGGTGGCCAGGAACCGCAGGCGCCCGGTGGCGAGGGCGGTGAGGTCCGGGGCGCTGGGGCCGGGGGTGTCCTCGTGGATGGGGCAGAGGATGGACGAGACCACCAGCAGCGGCGCGTCCGGGTGCCCCTCGCGGATGGTGTCGAGGAAGCCGTGGACGGCCGGGGTGAAGGCGCGCAGCCGCATCAGGTCGGTGTTGACGAGGTTGATGCCGATCTTGACGCTGATCAGGTCGGCGGGGGTGTCGCGCATGGTCCGGGCGGTGAACGGGTCGAGCAGGGCGCTGCCGCCCAGGCCCAGGTTGACCAGCTCCGCACCGCCGAGCGCGGCGGCGAGCGCCGGCCAGGTCGTGCTGGGGCTCGCGGTGTCGGACCCCTGGCTGATCGAACTCCCGTGGTGCAGCCAGATTTTGCGGCTCCGGTCGGCCGCGTGCTGCTCGACGGGGGCGTCGGTGCGCAGCGCCACCAGTTCGGTGGTCTCGTTGTGCGGCAGCCAGATCTCGACGTCCTTGACGCCCTCGGGCAGTGCGGGGAACCGGGCGGTGCCGACCGGCCCGGGCCGGGTCCGCGCGGACCCGGTGGCCAGGTCGATGGTCAGGGTGTTGCCGGTGGGAACGGTGGACTGCCCGGCCGGGCGGCCGTCGACGAGCAGGTCGTACACGCCGTCCGGGCGGGGCGGTGCGCCCGGGTAGACCCGCTTGGTGGGCAGGGTGTCCAGTTCGATCGCGGTGGCCCGGGTGCGGAAGGCCAGGCGTACGCCCGAGGGCTGGGACTCGGCCATGGCCAGCTGGCCGTCGGTGTTGCGGGCGCGGACCCAGGCGGGCAGCCGGTGCGGGAGCAGACCGTGCTCGGTCCGCTCCAGGTCCAGGGCGCCGCGCAGCAGCTCCGCGGTGACGGGCGTGGTGATCCAGGTGTGCGGGGTGGTGTTCATCGTCTCAACCTTGTGCTTCGGGAAGTGCGGGGGCGGCGGCCCGGACGCGGGCCGGGCGGCCGGTCGGGCGCCGCCCGTGGCGGGCGAGGGGCCCGGGTCAGGGCGCGGGCCAGTTGCGCAGCAGGGTGTCGAGGGCGTCCAGGATCCGTGTCCAGGACTCCTGGGAGTCGGGGGCGCTGTGGCTGAAGGCCTCGGCCAGCTCCAGGCTGACGTAGCCGTGGAAGACGCTCCCCAGCAGGCGGACGGCGTGGGTCTGGTCCGGTTCGGTGAGGTCGTACCCGCGCAGGATCGCCCGCGTCATCTCCGCGTGGCGGCCGCCGGTGCTGGCCGCCGCCGCCTCCGGGGTGAGCGGCTGACGGGTCGCCGCGTAGCGGCCGGGGTGCTGCCGCGCGTAGTCGCGGTAGACGTCGGCCAGCGCCGTCAGGGCGTCCTTGCCCGCCCGCCCGGCCAGCGCGTCGGCGCCGCGGTCGGCGAGCTCCTCCAGGGCGAGCAGGGCGATCCTGGTCTTGAGGTCCTGGGAGCTCTTGACGTGTGAGTACAGGCTCGCGACCTTGACGTCGAACCGCCTGGCGAGTGCCGAGACGGTCACCTGCTCGAAGCCGACCTCGTCGGCCAGCTCGGCGCCCGCCCGTGTCAGGCGCTCGGTGGTCAGCCCTACGCGTCCCATGTCCCGTCCTCTCGTTCGACAGAACCGATGATGCATTTGCCTAATACCTTTAGGCAAATCGACGGGAGATATAGGGAAGGGCGGTGCGGCGGCCAGGGTGCGGGCGGGTCGCGGGAGCGGGCCCCCGTTCAAGTGATTGACAGCGTTCCGCCATGAGAGTTCACTTCGTGAAGAAAGGTCCCGGCCGGGCTCTCCCACGACCCTCCAGACCAAGGCGGTTGCGTATGCCCTCGTCGATCCACCGACAGTCCCTGGCAACCACGTTCGGGCTTCTGCTGGCCATGGTCGCGACCTTCGCCTGGGGACCGGCCCAGGCCACGGCGGCCCCGACCTCCGTTCAAGCAGTGAACTTCGAGGACAACTTCGACGGCCCCGCCGGGTCGGCGGTCGACGCGGGCAGGTGGCAGACCGAGACCGGCGACAACGTCAACAACCACGAGCGCCAGTACTACACGGCCGGGACCGCGAACGCCGCGCTGGACGGCCAGGGCCACCTGGTGATCACGGCGCGCCGCGAGAACCCGGCCAACTACCAGTGCTGGTACGGAACCTGTCAGTACACCTCGGCCCGGCTGAACACCTCCGGCCGGTTCGCCCAGGCCTACGGGCACGTCGAGACCCGGATGAAGGTCCCGCGCGGCCAGGGCATGTGGCCGGCCTTCTGGATGCTGGGCAACGACATCGGCCAGGTCGGCTGGCCGAACAGCGGTGAGATCGACGTCATGGAGAACGTCGGCTTCGAGCCCGGCACGGTGCACGGGACCATCCACGGCCCCGGCTACTCGGGCAGCGGCGGCATCGGCGCCGGGTACAGCCTCCCGGGCGGCCAGGCCTTCGCGGACGCCTTCCACACCTTCGCCGTCGACTGGGCGCCCGACTCGATCTCCTGGTCCGTGGACGGCACGGTCTACCAGCGCCGCACCCCGGCCGATCTCGGCGGCCGGAGCTGGGCGTTCAACAAGCCCTTCTTCCTCATCCTCAACCTCGCCGTCGGCGGCTACTGGCCCGGTGACCCGGACGCCGGCACCGCCTTCCCGCAGCAACTGGTCGTGGACTACGTGCGGGTGACCACCTCCGGCGGCACCCCCACGGGCGGCACCCTGACCGGGCTGGCGGGCAAGTGCCTGGACGTGGCCGCCGCGGGCACCGCCAACGGCACCCAGGTCCAGCTCTACACCTGCAACGGGACGGCCGCGCAGCGCTGGACGGTCGGCACCGACGGCACGGTGCGCGCGCTCGGCAAGTGCCTGGACGCCAATGCCGCGGGAACCGCGGACGGCACCAAGGTGCAGCTGTGGGACTGCAACGGCACCGGTGCCCAGCGCTGGTCGTACAACGCGGCCACCCGCGACCTGGTCAACGTGCCGGCGAACAAGTGCCTGGACGTGGCCGGCAACAACCCGGCCGATGCCACCGCGACCCAGCTCTGGACCTGCACCGGGGCCGGCAACCAGAAGTGGACGCTGAACCCCTGACGAACAGCGCCGTGCCCCGGTCGCCGGAGGGCGGCCGGGGCACGGCGGACCGTCAGGGTCGGGTGACCCGCGGTCAGCGCAGGTCGAAGCGGTCGAGCTCGGACACCTTGGTCCAGGCCGCGACGAAGTCCGTCACGAACTTCTCCTTCGCGTCGTCGCTCGCGTAGACCTCGGCGAGCGCCCGCAGCTCCGAGTTGGAGCCGAACACCAGGTCGGCGCGGGTGCCGGTCCAGCGGACCTCGCCGGTGACGGCGTCCCGGGCCTCGAAGGTGTTCGCGTCCGCGGCGGTGGCCTTCCACGTCGTGCCCAGGTCGAGCAGGTTGACGAAGAAGTCGTTGGTCAGCCGGCCGGGGGTGTCGGTCAGGACGCCCAGCGAGGACTGCTGGTGGTTGGCGCCCAGCACGCGCAGGCCGCCGACCAGGACGGTCAGCTCCGGGGCGCTCAGGGTCAGCAGGTTGGCCCGGTCCAGCAGCAGGTACTCGGCCGGCAGCCGGTTGCCCTTGCCCAGGTAGTTGCGGAACCCGTCGGCGGTCGGCTCCAGCGCCGCGAAGGACTCGACGTCGGTCTCGTCCTGGGCGGCGTCCACCCGGCCCGGGGTGAACGGCACCACGACCGGGAAGCCGGCGTCGGCGGCGGCCTTCTCCACACCGGCCGCGCCCGCGAGGACGATCAGGTCGGCGATCGAGATCGCCCTGCCGTCCGTCCGGCCGGCGTTGAACGAGTCGCGCACGCTCTCCAGGGTGCGCAGCACGGTCGCCAGCTCGTCGGGCCCGTTGACCTCCCAGCCGCTCTGCGGTTCCAGCCGGATCCGGGCGCCGTTGGCACCGCCGCGCAGGTCACTGCCGCGGAACGTGGAGGCCGAGGCCCAGGCGGTGGAGACCAGCTGGGCGACGGTCAGGCCGGAGGCCAGCACCTGCTGCTTGAGGGCGGCGATGTCCGCGGCGTCGACCAGCTCGTGCGTGACGGCGGGCAGCGGGTCCTGCCACAGCAGGGTCTCCGACGGGACCTCGGGGCCGAGGTAGCGCACGACCGGACCCATGTCGCGGTGGGTGAGCTTGAACCAGGCCCGGGCGAAGGCGTCCGCGAAGGCCGCGGGCTCGGCCAGGAAGCGCCGGGAGATCTGCTCGTAGACCGGGTCGACCCGCAGCGCGAGGTCGGTGGTCAGCATGGTCGGCGCGTGGGTCTTCGAGCCGTCGTGCGCGTCCGGGACGGTACCGGCGCCGCCGCCGTCCTTGGGCCGCCACTGGTGGGCGCCGGCCGGGCTCTTGAACAGCTCCCACTCGTAGCCGAAGAGGATCTCGAAGAAGGTGTTGTCCCAGGTGGTGGGCGTGTTGGTCCAGATGCCCTCAAGGCCGCTGGTGATCGTGTCGTCGCCCTTGCCGCTGCCGTAGGTGCTCTGCCAGCCCAGGCCCTGCAGCTCCAGCGGGGCGGCCTCGGGGTCGGGGCCGACGTTGTCGGCCGGGCCCGCGCCGTGGGTCTTGCCGAAGGTGTGGCCGCCCGCGATCAGGGCGACGGTCTCCTCGTCGTTCATCGCCATCCGGCGGAAGGTCTCGCGGATGTCGCGGGCCGCGGCCATCGGGTCCGGGGTGCCGTTGGGGCCTTCCGGGTTGACGTAGATCAGGCCCATCTGGACGGCGCCCAGCGGGCTCTCCAGGTCACGGTCGCCGGTGTAGCGCTCGTCGTCGAGCCAGGTCGTCTCGGGGCCCCAGTAGACGTCCTCCTCCGGCTCCCAGACGTCCTCGCGACCGCCGCCGAAGCCGAAGGTCTGGAAGCCCATCGTCTCCAGCGCGACGTTGCCGGCCAGGATCAGCAGGTCGGCCCAGGACAGGCTCTGGCCGTACTTCTTCTTCACCGGCCACAGCAGGCGGCGGGCCTTGTCGAGGTTGGCGTTGTCCGGCCAGCTGTTCAGCGGCGCGAAACGCTGCTGGCCGGCACCGGCGCCGCCGCGGCCGTCGCTGATCCGGTAGGTGCCCGCGCTGTGCCAGGCCATCCGGATGATGAAGGGGCCGTAGTGGCCGAAGTCGGCCGGCCACCAGTCCTGCGAGGTGGTCAGCACCTCGGCGAGGTCGCGCTTGACGGCGGCGAGGTCGAGCGTCTTGAACGCCTCGGCGTAGTCGAAGTCCGCACCGAGCGGGTTGGCCACGGCCGGGTTCTTGGCAAGGATCTTCAGGTTGAGCCGGTCCGGCCACCACTGGCGGTTTCCACCGCCCTGGGTCGGGTGCGCGGCGCGCCCGTGCGCGACGGGGCAGCCTCCCCCCTCCGCCTTCGCATCGGTGACGATCGCGTCGTGGTTCTCAGACATGGGAATCCTTCCGGGCCGGGCGGATCACGTTGTTCAGGAACGATCGAAGGGCGGAGCACCTGGGGGGGCGTTCAATGAGGAGGACTAGCTCACCCGACGCGGAGGTGCTCACCGCCGTTCCGGAGCCTCACTGCCCCCTAGGCTATCGCCGGAACCGATCCTACGATGGACAGATTCCAAGTCAAGAACCACACCGAGTCACTATCCCGTCGGGGTTCGGAAGGCCACTGCTAGAATCCGGGGTTCCCCCATGAGCCTGAATAGGTGAACCGATATGAGTGACCTGCTGGTACGGCTGAGAGGGCGCGGCTGGCGACTGACCGCCCAGCGGCGCGTCGTCGCGGAGGTCCTCGACGGCGATCACGTCCATCTCACGGCCGACGAGGTGCACGCCCGCGCGGTCCAGCGGCTGCCGGAGATCTCCCGCGCGACCGTCTACAACACCCTCGGCGAACTGGTCGGCCTCGGCGAGGTCATGGAGGTCGCCACCGACGGCCGGGCCCGGCGCTACGACCCCAACGCCCACCGCCCGCACCAGCACCTGGTGTGCTCCGGCTGCGGCACGATCCGCGACGTCCACCCGGCCGGGGACCCGCTGGCCGACCTTCCGGCCGAGCAGCGGTTCGGCTTCGCCGTCGCCACCGCCGAGGTCACCTACCGCGGGATCTGCCCGGACTGCGCCTGACGCCCGGGGCCGGCGGCTCGCCGACCCGCCGAAGGGGCCGGCCGAACCCAAGGGTTCGGGCGGCCCCTTTCGGCTGCGGTGCGGTCGACGGACGGCCGCTCAAGGTGCTCGAACCGCTGCTGCTCTCGTCGACGACGATGATCTCCCCGCTGGAGCTCGACGAACCACCGCCCCGGCCGGCGCCGTCGGCGACGAGGGCGCGGCCGTCGGGGGTTGGATGCGTAAAGGGCGGGACAGGGGGTGCACAAGCGTTTACCCTGGGATGGGTGAACGTCTGTGCACCCGTCTGTGGACCAGCGTCTGGAGCACGATGACCCCGGTGACGGCCGAGCCCGGCCAGACCTCCCCCGTCCCGCCCGCCAGGACGCCGCGGGCCGATCTGATCGTGCCCGTCCTCGCCTTCTGCGGCGTCGTGGTCGCGGTCATGCAGACCCTGGTCGTGCCGCTGCTCCCGCACGTGCCCGCGCTGACCGGCAGTTCGCCGGGCGCGGCCGGCTGGCTGGTCACCGTCACCCTGCTGACCGGCGCGGTCTTCACCCCCGTGCTCGGCCGGGTCGGCGACATGTACGGCAAGCGCCGGGTGCTGCTCGCCTCGCTGGGCGTGCTCACCGCCGGGTCCGTGCTGTGCGCCGTGAGCTCGCAGATCGGCGTGCTGATCGCCGGCCGCGCGCTGCAGGGCGCGGCCCTCGCCGTCATCCCGCTCGGCATCAGCATCATCCGCGACGAACTGCCGCCCGAGCGCGTGCTGCCCTCCATCGCCCTGATGAGCTCCACCCTCGGCATCGGCGCCGCGATAGGGCTGCCGGTGGCGGCGCTGGTCGTGGAGAACTTCGACTGGCACACCATGTTCTGGGCCTCCGCCGCGCTCGGCGTGCTGGACATCGCCCTGGTGCTCCGGATCGTGCCGGAGTCGCCGCTGCGCTCCCGGGGGCGCTTCGACCTCCCCGGGACCCTCGGCCTCGGCGCCGTCCTGGTCGGCCTGCTGCTCGCGATCACCCAGGGCGCCGGCTGGGGCTGGACCTCGCCGCGCACGCTCGGCCTGCTCGGCGGCTCGCTGCTGCTCGGGCTGCTCTGGGGCCGGTACGAGCTGCGCACCGCCTCGCCGATGGTCGACCTGCGGGTCTCGGCCCGGCCCGCGGTGCTGCTGACCAACCTGGCCGCGATGCTCATCGGCTTCGCCTTCTACGCGAACTCCCTGGTCACCGCGCAGATGGTGCAGGAGCCCAAGGAGACCGGCTACGGTCTCGGCGCCTCGATCGTGGTGGGCGGGCTCTGCCTGCTGCCGGGCGGCCTGGCGATGGTCGCGCTGTCCCCGCTGTCCGCCCGGATCTCCGCCAAGTACGGCCCCCGGACGACGCTCGCCGTCGCGGCGTCCGTGATGGTGGTCGGCTACCTGGTGCGGTTCTTCACCAGTCACAGCCTCTGGCTGATCGTGGCCGGGGCCACCGTCGTCGCCTCCGGCACCGCCCTCGCGTACTCGGCGCTGCCCGCGCTGGTGATGCGGGCGGTGCCGGTCGGCGAGACGGGCGCGGCGAACGGGCTGAACACGCTGATGCGCTCGGTCGGGCAGGCCTGCTGCAGCGCGGTGGTCACCGCCGTGCTCGCCCACGTCACGTTCACCGTCGCCGGGCGCACCGCCCCCACCCTGCACGCCTATCTGCTGATCTTCCTGATCGCGGCCGGGATGGCCGCCGCCGCGCTGGTCGCGACCCTCTTCCTGCCCGCCGGCCGCAGGGCGCGCCCGGGCCCCGCCGCAGCCGGTACGGTCGGGGTGACGACCCCGGCGGCCCCGGCCCAGGAGAGCGCATGACCATCGCCGACGAGACCGGCGCGACCGAACCGGCCACCGGGCCGGTGACCGGGCGGCCCGAACAGCTCGGCGAGGCCGAGCAGGGCACCGGGCGGGACGCGATCCTGCGCGCCGCCCGCCGGGCCTTCGCCCTGCGCCCCTACGCCGACGTCACCATGCGGGGGATAGCGGCCGACGCGGGCGTCAGCCCGTCGCTGATCGTGAAGCGGTTCGGCAGCAAGGAGCACCTGTTCAACACCGTCGCCGACTTCGGGCCGGCGGCGGACGAGCTGTTCGCCGCCGAGCCCGGCGCGCTGGGCCGCCACCTGGTGCTCACCGTGGTCCGGATGCGCCGGGAGCAGCGCGGTGACCCCCTGCTGCGCGTGGTCTTCTCGCTCGGCAACGACGACGAGCGGACCCTGCTGCGCGAGCGGTTCCGCCGCCAGGTGACGGACCGCCTCGCCGCCTCTCTGCCGGGGCCGGACGCCGAGCTGCGCGCCGAACTGATCGCCGGCCAGCTGCTCGGGCTCGGCGCGACGCTCAGCCTGCACCGCCCGGGCGCGGGCGACCACGCCACCCCCGAGCGGCTGGCCGAGCTGTACGCCCCGGCGCTGCAACGGCTCGTCGACGGCGCCTGAGACCGGCTGGCTGGCCCCCGTGCGGGCCCCGACCGGTCACGCCGGTCGGGGCCCCGCCGTCAGGCCGGTTCGACCGGCTCCGGGGTGGTGGCGCGGGTGCGGCGCAGTGCGGCGAGGGCGGTGGCGACGGCCAGGAAGGCGGCCACGACCCCGGCGTCGCGGGCGAGTTCGGCGAACCTGATCGGCGGCGCCCAGTAGTAGGGCGGGGCCAGCATGGCGGTCCAGGGGAGGACGGCCAGGGCGGCGCCGGCGGCCCGCAGCCGGTCGGGGCGGGCGGCGGCGAGCTGGACGAGGTAGGCGATCGTCATCACCAGGGCGGGCCAGGCCGTGGAGACGTCGAGGAGGGTCTGCAGGCTGTCGGAGAAGACGGGCTCGGAGAGGTCCCCGGGGCCGGCCCACGGCCAGCGCAGGACGAGCGCGGTCATCGGCAGTGCCACGGCGACGGCGGCGAGCGCCGCCCCGGTGCGGCCGCGCGCGGACCGGTCGACGGCGTCCGGCGGGGCGATCAGGACCGGCCCGGCGAGCAGCAGCCAGAGCGGGAGCAGGAAGACGTACTGGAGGAACGCCCCCGACGGGTACACGAGGAAGGCGGCCGGAGCGCCGGCCCCGGCGAGGACGCCGGCCAGGACCAGCAGTCGGGCGTGGCCCCAGCGCCCGAGTGCGGCGAGGACCAGCGCGAGGATCCAGGGCGCGGTCTGCACCGCGCCCACCACGGCGGTGGCCGTGGCGTTCGGGCTGAACAGGTCCACCCGGGGCACCGTGAGGAAGAGGCTCATCACCAGGTGCACGGTGGCCAGGGCCGCGCCGCCGGCGAGGGTGAACGGCGCCGCGCCGGCGAGGACGCGGCCGGCGGGGTCGCGTGAGCTGAGCCGGGTCCGCAGCCGGACGGCGTGCGCGGCGAGGGCCGTCCACTCGCGCAGGACGGTGCGGCGGTCGCCGTCCTGTACGGACTCCGCGAAGACGGCGGCGATCTCCTCGCCGTGCGAGGACCGGTAGGCGGCGGGGTAGAGCCCCAGCAGGGCGAGCCTGGCGGGCGGCGGGGTGGCCTGGGCGTGCGTGCTCATGCGGTGGCTCCGTTCAGTCGGGGCATGCTGAGGCCGGTCCCGCGGCCGGGGTTCGGCCCGCGGCCGAGGGCGAGCCGGCGGTCGGCCTCTGCGACGCCGGCGCGCAGGCGCTCCGTCTCCTCGCCGAGCACCTGCCGGCCCTCCTCGGTGAGGGCGAAGGTGCGGCGCATCCGGCCCGCGACGGTCTCCTCGTGGTCGATCCGGATCAGCCCCTGCTGGAGGAGGCGGTCCAGTGCCGTGTAGAGGGTGCCGGTGAGGAGCTTGGTCCGGCCGCCGGAGATGGCCAGCACCTCCTGGACGATCGCGTAGCCGTGCCGGGGGGCGTCGGCCAGCGCGGTGAGCACGAGCCTGGTCGGCTCCTGTAGTTGACGGTTAGCCATGGGGGCGAGCATAGCTAAATGATCAGAGTATGTCGATGATTGAGCTATCGGGCCGTCAGAAGATGCCGACGGCGGGGCCGGGCCCGGGCACCTGGGGTGCCCGGGCCCCGGTGCCGCCGGATCGTGTCGGCCCGGTCAGAGGCCGGGGGAGCGGTGCGTCGGCCGCCCGTCCACGACGGTCAACAGGACCGGAAGTTCGGCCAGTTCGGTACTGGGGACGGTGAGCGGGTCGTCGGCCAGCGCGGCCAGCGCGGTCGGCCGGCCGTCCCCTCCTCCTCGGCGGCCCGGGCGGGGTTGACGGTCATGCCCCGGAGGGCTTCCAGCGGGGTGAGCGCCTGCTCGATCCCGTGCGGCGGCTCGGTGAGGTCGCGGCTGGGGCGGCGGTGGCGGGCTCCGGCCATCACGCCCAGCGGCGGGTAGGGGGCGATCGGCCAGTGGGTCTACGCCCTCCTGACGCGGGGCGCCGCCGGGCGGTGGCACCTCCGGTGAGCGGCCCGGGGTAGCCGGCCGGCCACGTGTCGTGGGTCTCATCGGGGGCCGTGGCCAGTTCGTCCGCGTCCCAATGTGGTGAGATGTGCGCGTCACAGAGTGATGGCGCTGACGGGGGTGCGTGATGAGGAGTGGACGGCTGTTCGGGCTCGGGTCGGACACCGATGCGGCGGATCTCGCCGCCGTGGGGCTGATCCGGCTGGCGACCGGCGAACGGCTCGGGGCCGGGGCCCGGCCCTGGCTGTGGCAACTGCGGGCGGCCTCGTTCGCCGACACCTGGCTGGCCTTCGCCGACCCGGCCGCGCCCGGGCTCCGGGTGCCGGCGGGCGCGGCCCTGCACCAGCTCGTCCGCCGGGCGGCGGAGCTGGTCCTGCTGACCCGCGAGGGGGACGGGCCGGCGGCGCTGGAGCTGCTGGGCCGGGAGTCGGCCGAGGCGCACGAGCGGTCGCGATGCTCCGACACCGCCCATCCGGTCGAGCCCGTCGCGCTCGCCCTGCTCTGGCACGGCGTGCAGGCGGCGACCGCCGCCGGCCCCGACGCGGCGGCGGAGCGGGAGTGCCACGACCGCCGCATCGCCGAACGGTCCGAGGCCTACGTCCGCCGCCGGCACCGCCGCCAGGACACGCTCGCGCTCATCCTCGCCTGCGCCCGCGCCGCCGCCACCGCCCTGGCGGAACTGAGCGGCGACGACCCGGGTAGGGCGGCCGCCCGGCTGGAGGAGTACGCCATCCGGTCGATGGCCCAGGCCGGTCCGGTGCCGCTCTGGGTGCCGGGGCGGCCCGGGCAGCTCACCTCCTGAGCCTCCGGCCGGCCGGCCCGGCGGCCTCCGTATGCTGGCCCGATGCCTTTGCGGAGCCTGCACGACCGCGCCGCCCTCGAAGCCCGCTTCCGACGGGACCCGGCGTTGCACCTGATGGAACTCGGTGACCTCGACGACCTGCTGTGGCCGCACACATCCTGGTACGGCCTCGCCCCGGACGGCCCGGTGGCGCTGCTGTACGCGGTCGGCGACACCCCCACCCTGCTGGCCTTCGGCGGGGCCGCCGAGGCACCGGAGGTGGCGGAGCTGGTCCGGGAACTGCTGCCGGTCCTGCCGCGCCGCTTCTTCGGCCACCTGACCGGCGACGCGGCCGAGGTGCTGGCCGAGGAGTACGAGGTGCGCCGCCACGGCACCCTGCTGCGGATGGTGCTGACCGACCCGGAGCGCGCGGCGGCGCACCCCGCCGACCCGTGGGCGCCGGTCCCGCTGGGCCGCGCGGACCTGCCCGAGCTGGTGAAGCTGTTCGCCGAGGCCTACCCGGGGAACTGGTTCGACGACCGGATGCTCGACACCGGCCAGTACGTCGGCGCCCGCCGGGACGGCCGGCTGGTCGCCGTCGCGGGTGTGCACGCCTGGTCGCCCGTCCAGCGGGTGGCCGTGCTCGGCAACGTCGCGACGCACCCCGCGGTCCGGCGCCAGGGCGCGGCCGGGGCCTGCGTGGCCGCGCTCTGCCGGCAGCTCGCGGACGGCAGCGACCACATCGGGCTGAACGTCCGCGCGGACAACGCGGCCGCCGTGGAGCTGTACCGGCGGCTGGGCTTCACCGAGGTCACCTCCTTCACCGAGGCGACGTTCACCGCGCGCTGACCGGTACGCCGCCGTCCCGGGCGCCCGCCCGCCGGTCGCCTGCCCGGGGCGGTCACCCGTCCTCGGGGGTCGCGCGGGGCGGCCGGAGTTCAGGCGGAGGCCGCGGTCGTCCCGCGCGTCCTCGCCCGCCCCGACGACCACGCGGCCGCACCCCCCACCAGCAGGGCCGCCCCCAGCGCGTAGACCGGCAGCCAGTGGGTCGTCGTCGCCGCCAGGCAGTCGTCGACGACCGCGCGGCTCTGCTCCCGCTGCGCGGACTCCAGCGCGTCGGGGTCCGCCCCGCCCAGGCCCCCCAGGGCGGCCTGGGTCCGCAGGCTCTCGTACCGGCCCGCCTCCGGGCAGGACTGCCGGGTGCCCGGCATCGGGAACAGCCAGTCCCAGCGCTGCAGCGCCGGGGCCAGCGCCAGGGCCACACAGAGGCCCACGACCAGCGCGTACGCCGCCAGGCCGCAGGCATAGCTGACGCGTCGGCCCGGCGTGCGGACCGGCACCCGGCCGAAGGAGAGGACCACCGCGAGCAGCGTCACACCGAGGTAGGTGGAGAACCACTGCCAGGAGCCCTCGGCGAAGGAGAACGCCAGCACCACGGCGAGCGCCGTCCCGAGTACCCCGGGGTCGGCGGACAGGTCCGCACCGCCCACCGCCGCGCGGCCGCGGACACCTCGACGGCTGGGCTCACTCACGGGCTCTCTCCTGCCTGCCGCCGGCTCCGGAGCACCAGCCTCCCGCCCCGACCCGTGGTCACCCCCGGCTCCCACACCGGTCCCCGCCCGACCCCACCCGCTCGGCCCAGCGGGGCGGGCCGGTGGCCGGTCAGCCGCGGGCGGTGTCGGCCGGGCGGCAGAGGTGGAGGCTGTAGGAGGCGCGGCACTCGGTCTGCGCGGGCACCACCCCCGAGCCGCGCACGCCCTGGACCAGGCTGACCAGCACGACGGCGACCAGCGCGGCCTTGACGGCCCCGGTCAGCGCCCCGTCGTACCGGGCCGCCGAGAAGCGCCTGAACGCGTAGACGGCTCCGCAGAGCGCGGCGACGATCGCCGAGACGCTGAGGTAGCTGTAGCCGGTGATCTCGCCGTTCTCCCGGACGGTGTTCTCGAAGTGGAAGTCGGCGACCACCGGGAGGAGCGCCAGGAGGGCCGCCGCCCAGCCGATCCTGACGGCCCGGCCGCGGCCACGGAAGTACTCGATCATCGGCGTCCCCCTGGTGTACCGGAGCGGGGCCGCCCGACCCGAGGGACGGCCGCCCCCGCACCCCGGCCATCCTCGTCGCGGAGGAGGACGCCGGGGGGCGACACCCGGTTCCGGTAGGCGAGGTGACGCGGCGTCAGCCGAGCGCCGCCGCCTTGCGCAGCAGGACCGACCGCTCGCGGGCGTTGCGGCAGAGCCGGGCGGCGAGTTCCAGCTCCGCCCGCGCCTCCGCGGTGCGGCCGAGCCGGGAGAGCAGCTCGCCGCGCACGCTCGGCAGCAGGTGGGAGCCGGACAGTCGGCCGGCGGCGGCCAGCGTGTCGACCAGGGGCAGCGCCTCCTGCGGCCCCGACGCCATGGCGACGGCGACCGCCCGGTTGAGTTCGACCACGGGGGAGGGCGCGACCCGGCCGAGCGCCTCGTAGAGCAGCACGATCCGGTCCCAGTCGGTCTCCTGGACGGAGGGGGCCGTGGCGTGGCAGGCGGCGATCGCCGCCTGCAGCCCGTACGGCCCGAGGCCGCGCCCGGCGGCCGTCGCCCGGGTGAGCGCGGCCAGGCCTCGGCGGGCGGCGGAGCGGTCCCACAACCGGCGGTCCTGGTCCTCCAGCAGCACGGCCTCGCCGTCCGGACCGGTACGCGCGGGGAAGCGCGCGGCGGTGAGCTCGAAGAGGGCGAGCTGCCCGAACACCTCCGGTTCCGCGGGCAGCAGCGCGGTGAGCGTGCGGGCCAGCCGGATCGCCTCGTAGGCGAGACCGGGGCGCAGCAGCCGGTCGCCGGACGTCGCCGTCGAGCCCTCGGTGAAGATCACGTAGAGCACGCTGAGGACCCCGCCGAGCCGCTCGCGCCGTTCCGTCGCCGGGGGCAGCTCGAAGGGCACCCCGGCCGCGCCGATCGTCTTCTTCGCCCGGGTGATCCGCGCCTGGACGGTCGGCACGGGTACCAGGAAGGCCCGGGCGATCTCCTCGCTGGAGAGGCCGGCCACCACGCGCAGGGTCAGCGCCGTGCGGGCCTCGGGTGACAGCACGGGGTGGCAGGCCACGAAGATCAGCGCGAGGACGTCGTCCTCGATCCGGTCCGGGTCCCAGGGCGGGTCGTCGGACCGGTCCGCGGGCGGCTCGGCGCCCGAGCTCGCCCCGCCCTCGCCGAGCCCGCCGGCCAGCGCGGCGTAGCGGTCGTCGAGGGCGGCGCGGCGGCGGAAGTGGTCGATGGCGCGCCGCCGGGCGGTGTTCAGCAGCCAGCCCACCGGGCTGGCCGGCTCGCCGTCGCGCGCCCAGGCGACGAGCGCCTGGGCCAGGGCCTCCTGCGCGACGTCCTCGGCCAGGTCGAAGTCCCCGGTGTACCGGGTGAGCGCGCCGACGATCCGCGCGGACTCGATCCGCCAGAGGGCCTCGACCGCCCGCCGGGCGGCCGCGCCGCCCGGCGGATCGTCCGGTGCCGGAGGTGTCAGAGCTGGCCGGTCCGCTCGCGCCATGCCCGTTCCTTGATGATCCACTCGTTGTCCTGCGGGAACTCGTCGATCCCCGGCACGCGCCGGATCTCGATCTTGGTGCCGGGGAAGGACGGCAGCCGCTTGGCCCACTCGACCGCCTCCTGCTTCGAGGCCACGTCGAGGATGTAGAAGCCGCCGAACAGTTCCTTGGTCTCACCGTACGGGCCGTCGGTGACAACCGGGGTCTCCCCGCTGACGTCGACCACCACGCCCTGCGCCGCGTCGTCCAGGCCCTCGGCCGCGACGAGCACGCCGGCCCGGATCAGCTCGTCGTTGTAGCGGCCCATGGTCGCGAGCATCTCGTCGAACGGCGTCTCCATCATCTTCGCGAGCGACTCGTCACTGCCCCGCATGATCAACATGTACTTCGCCACGACTGCTCTCCTTCGTCCCGGGGACCGTTCTTCGGTCCTCTCTATCCCAGGTCGAACGGGACGGCCGCGGATCGACACGGCGGCGAAAGAATTTCCGGGCCGGATCCCTCCCGGCCCGACCGGCGGGCCGACCGTTCCCGCCGCCGGGCCGCGGGAACGGTCGGCCGGGGGTCTACCCGGCGCTCCGGCCGGCCGCCGCCGTCCGGCGGGCGGCCGGGGCCGGGGTGTCCCGGCCGTCGTCGTCGAGGGCGCGCAGGATGTCCTCGACACTCTGCTTGGCGTCGCCGAAGAGCATGGCGGTGTTCTCGCGGAAGAACAGCGGGTTCTGGACCCCGGCGTAGCCGGAGGCCATCGACCGCTTGAACACGATCACCTGCTCCGCCTCCCACACCCGCAGCACCGGCATGCCGGCGATCGGACTGGTCGGGTCGTCGGTGGCGGCCGGATTCACGGTGTCGTTGGCGCCGATGACGAGGACGACGGAGGTGGCGGCGAGGTCGTCGTTGATCTCATCCATCTCCAGGACGATGTCGTACGGCACCTTCGCCTCGGCGAGCAGCACGTTCATGTGCCCCGGCAGCCGCCCGGCGACGGGGTGGACCCCGAAGCGGACGTCGACGCCGCGCTCACGCAGCCGGCGGGTGAGCTCGGCGACCGGGTGCTGCGCCTGCGCCACCGCCATCCCGTACCCGGGGGTGATGACGACCGAACGGGCCTGTGCGAGCTGCCGCGCCGCCTCCTCGGCGCGCACCTCGCGGTGCTCGCCCTGCTCCTCCGTCCCGCCGGACGGCGCCTCGATGCCGAAGCCGCCGGCGATGACGGAGATGAAGGAGCGGTTCATCGCCCGGCACATGATGTACGAGAGGTAGGCGCCGGAGGAGCCGACCAGTGCGCCGGTGACGATGAGCAGGTTGTTGTCGAGCAGGAACCCGGCGGCGGCCGCGGCCCAGCCCGAGTAGCTGTTGAGCATCGAGACGACGACGGGCATGTCGCCGCCGCCGATCGAGGCCACCAGGTGCCAGCCCAGCGCGAGGGCGAGCG
The DNA here is from genome assembly GCF_044540385.1 of Kitasatospora sp. NPDC086009. Classification (NCBI taxonomy): domain Bacteria; kingdom Bacillati; phylum Actinomycetota; class Actinomycetes; order Kitasatosporales; family Streptomycetaceae; genus Kitasatospora; species Kitasatospora sp. NPDC086009. Next base: position 63,304 of record NZ_JBITSA010000005.1, on the reverse strand, counting down.
CCGTCACCGCGATCACCAGGCCGAGGCCCGGGCTGACGGTGAACCAGACCGTCAGCGCGACGAACACGCCCAGCGCGCCGAGGTTCAGCGCGTTCTTGCCGGGCAGCATCAGCGGCCGCGAGGCGATCCGGCCGGACAGCTTGAGGAAGGCGACGACGGAGCCGGTGAAGGTCACCGCGCCGATGAAGATGCCGATCACGACCTCGGCGTGGTGGATCCGCAGCAGGTCGGCGGCGACGGCGACCTGGGCCGAGCCCCGCGACTCGACCTCCAGGTAGCTGTTCCACCCGACCAGCACCGCGGCGAGGCCGACGAAGCTGTGCAGCACGGCGATCAGTTCCGGCATCTGCGTCATCTCGACCTGCCGGGCCCGCCACAGCCCGATCACGGCGCCCAGCGCCATCGCGACGACGATCAGGGCGACCGCGCCGGCGGTGATGCTGCGGGACGCCAGCACGACGGTGGCGACCAGGGCGAGCGCCATGCCGGCGATGCCGTAGACGACCCCGGCGCGGGAGGTGCGGTGCTGGGACAGCCCGGCCAGACTGAGGATGAACAACAGGGCGGCGACCAGGTCCGCGGCATGGGCGGCCGTCGTGGTAGTCATCGGGGCTCAGCCTTTCGAGAACATGGACAGCATGCGGCGGGTGACGGCGAAGCCGCCGAAGATGTTCACGCTCGTCAGCAGGATGGCCACGAAGGACAGGACGGTGACGAGCGCACCCCCGTGTCCGATCTGCAGCAGCGCGCCGACCACGACGATCCCGGAGATCGCGTTGGTCACCGACATCAGCGGGGTGTGCAGGGCGTGGTGGACCTTCCCGATCACGTAGTAGCCGATGACCACCGCGAGCGCGAACACCGTGAAGTTCTCGGCGAGTTGGGCCGGTGCCACGGCGACGAGGAGGAACATCGCCAGCATGCCGAGGCCGATCAGGCCGAAGCGGGCGGCCGGGGTGAGCCGGGGCCGCTTCGGTTCCGGCGCGGCCGGCGCGGCCGCGGGCTGCGCGGCGGGCGCGGCCGAGACGGCCACCGGCGGTGGCGGCCAGGTGACCTCGCCCGCCCGGACCACGGTCACCGCGCGCTGGACCACGTCGTCGAGGTCGAGGACCAGCCGCCCGTCCTTGCCGGGGGTCAGCAGGGTGAGCAGGTTGACCAGGTTGGTCCCGAACAGCTGGGAGGCCTGGGCGGGCAGCCGGGCCGCGAGGTCGGTGTAGCCGATCAGGGTGACGCCGTTGGCGGTGACCACCGTGCGGCCCGCCACCGTTCCCTCGACGTTGCCGCCCTGGGCGGCGGCCATGTCCACCACGACGCTGCCGGGCTTCATCGCCGCCACGTCCGCGGCGGTGAGCAGCCGCGGGGCGGTCCGCCCGGGGATCAGCGCGGTGGTGACGACGATGTCCACGTCCTGGGCCTGCGCGTGGTACAGCTCGGCGGCGGCCCGGTCGTAGTCGGCGGAGGTCGCCTTGGCGTACCCGTCGGTGCTCGCCTCCTGGGCGACCCGCACGGGGAGGTACTCGCCGCCCAACGACTTGACCTGGTCGGCGACTTCGGGCCGCGGGTCGGTCGCCCGGACGATCGCCCCCAGGCTGGAGGCGGCGCCGATGGCGGCGAGCCCGGCCACGCCGGCGCCGGCCACCAGGACCTTCGCCGGCGGGACCTTGCCCGCGGCGGTCACCTGGCCGGTGAAGAAGCGGCCGAACGCGTGGGCGGCCTCGATCACGGCCCGGTACCCGGCGATGTTCGCCATCGAGCTGAGCACGTCCATCGACTGCGCGCGCGAGATCCGGGGCACCGCGTCCAGGGCGAGCGCGGTGACCGGGCGCGCGGACAGCGCCTCCAGCAGGTCGGGTCGCTGGGCCGGTGCGAGCAGGCCGACCAGGGTCGCGCCGTCAGTCAGCCGGGCGATCTCGTCGGTGGACGGCGCGTTGACCTTCAGGACGATGTCGGCCCGCCAGGCGTCCCCGATCCGCGCGCCGGCCTCCGTGTAGGCCTCGTCGGCGAAGCCGGAGGCCGCGCCGGCCTCGGACTCGACCGCGACCTCGTAGCCGAGCGCCAGCAGTCCGCGCACCGTCGAGGGTGTCGCGGCGACGCGGGTCTCCCCGGTGGCCGATTCGGCGACCACACCGATGCGCAGCGGGGGGTGGTGCGTGGCGTCCTGTGCAGACATCACTCGTGCCTCTCTCGTCGGAGGAACTCTTGACGGCGGGACCTGCGCCCGAAGGGGGAGTCTCCTCCCCTTGGACGCAGGAACCTACCCGCCCGGGCCCTGCCGGGGGACGGGGCGAGGCCGTGACATGCTTCACCCGTTCGCGCCCTGTCGGGCGGGTCGGGTCGCGTGCTCGCCACCCGGGTGTGCCCCGGGCGTCGTGCCATCCTCGCTCCGCCGCAAGGTTTCTGACACCCCGTCCGATCGGCCGTGGCTTCGCGCCCGCGTTCGGTAACAAAGGTTGCCAGATGCGTTTTCGGAAACTAGGGTTGTCGCATGACTTCGGCTGAGATCACCCTGGAAGAGCAGGCGCAGCTGGCCAAGGCGCTCCTCGACGCCCTGAATCCGCTCGCCTCGGCCCTCCATGCGCGCACGTCCGGGCTGCCCGAGGAGCGGATGTGGGAGGCGGAGCCGGTCGAGGTGACCCTGTCCGTCCTCGCCGCCTGGAAGGTGGTGGACGCGGAGGTCAAGCGGCTGACGGCGATCGCGGCCGGCACCGCCGGCTCCTACGGCGCGAGCTACGAGCAGCTCGGCGCGGTATGGGGGATCACCCGGCAGGGCGCGCGCAAGAAGTGGCCCGAGGCGGTCACCCGCCCCGCGGCGCGGGCAGGCGCGGCCCTGCGGCTGTTCGGCGGTACGGCCGAGCTGGTGCGGGCCCCGGAGTCCGGCGGCTGGAGCTGGTCGGGCGAGGGTGCGGACGGCACGCGCGGCGCCGCCGACACCCGGTGCGCGAGCAAGGAGGAGGCCGCCGCCCACGCCGGAGCCTTCCTGGCGGCGCACGCCGCCTGACCCTCGCCGACCGGCCACCCCGCCGGACGGAGGTGGCCGGGGCGGTCGGGCCTGTGTGATCATCTCCGGATGATCTTCCGCGCTGCCACCGCAGACCCCTCCGACCTGGACCGTGCCGTCGCCTACCCGGCCGACGGCCCCGTCCCCGCCCTGACCGCCGAGAAGGTCCGCGAGGAGCTCGCCGAGAACCGGATCCGCCCCGAGTGGGTCTGGGTCGCCCAGGACGAGGACGGCGGGATCCTGGCCCGCGCCCTGTGGTGGGGCCGTTCCGACAGCGAGCGCCCGATCGCGCTGGACTGCCTCCAGGTCCGCGCGGGGGTGGCCGATCGGGCCGCTGTCGCCACCGCCCTGCTGGAGGCCGGCCACGCCGCCTTCGGGAACCGTCCGGGCTACCACATCTCGCTGCCGCGCGGATGGCGGGCGGAGCCCGAGCTGGCCGAGGCGGTCGCCTGGCGCCGGCAGGCGGCGGAGCGGGCCGGTCTGACCCGGGAGATCGAGCGGCTCCGCTACGAGTGGACCCCGCGGCGCGGGACCGCCGAACCGACCGGGCGGCTGGTCTTTCGTGAGGGCACCGACGAGGAGTTCCTGGAGGCCTTCGTGCGCCTCTCGCAGGACAGCCTCGACCTGGCGACGCAGAACGAGCTGCTCACCATGGATGCCGGGCAACTGGCCCGGGAGGACTTCGACTTCTACCTGAGCTGCCCCGGCGAGCGCTCGTGGTGGCGGCTGGCCGAGCTTCCGGACGGCACGCCGGCCGGGATGGCGATCCCCTCCGCGACGCCCTACCACCGCAACGTCGGCTACCTGGGCGTCGTGCCGGAGCAGCGCGGCAGGGGCCTGATCGACGAGATCCTGGCGGAGATCACCCGCTTCCACGCGGCGGCGGGCGCCGAGCGGATCACCGCGACCACCGACACCGTCAACGTCCCGATGGCCGCCGCGTTCGACCGTGCCGGGTACGAGGTCACCGAGATCCGCCTGGTCCTGGAGTGCCCCCCGCGGTAGCCCGGGGACCGGGCGCCGGTCGCCACCGGCTACCGGAATCTGACGCTCCGTCATCCACTCGTGTCCGGTTCGGAACACGGTGCGCGGCGTGCCCGGGCCACGGGCGGGGGAGGCTCGGGGAATGCGCGGGACGGGGGAGTGGGGAGCGGTCCGGCCGGTCGTCCGCTGGGCGGGGCACCCGGGGACGTCGGGCGCCGTGCTGGTGCTGCTGGTCAACGACCATGTCGCCAAACGGCTCTGGCCGGGTGCGGTCACCGGGAAGGTCAGCGACCTGGCGTGGATGCTGGTCTCGCCGGTGGTCCTGGCCCTCCTGCTGACGCCGCTGCTGCGCCTGCGCGGTGACCGCCCGGCGATCGCCGGACTGGCGGTCACGGCGGTGATGTTCACCGTCGCGAAGTCCGGCGAGGCCGGTGGCGAACTCGCCTCGACCGTCTGGTCGTGGAGCGGCGTACCGAGCCGGATCCAGGGGGACCGGAGCGACCTGCTGGCCCTGCCGGCGCTGGGCGTCTCCTGGTGGCTGTGGAAGCGGTCGCGGGCGACGCGGCGGCCCCGGCGGTGGGCGGCCCTGCTGGGCGTGCCGCTGGCCGTGGTCGCCATGGTGGCCACCTCCAAGATCGGGGAGCCGCCGCGGCCCGTCCTCTGGCACGCCGGGGCGCGGGCGATCCTGGACACCGAAGCCGGCCGGTGGGCGTCGCAGGACGGCGGCGCGACCTGGATCCAGGAGAAGCGGTCCGGTGACGTCGAGAAGTCCCGGCGGAACAGCCGGCCGCAGGACGGCCACTGCCTGGAGGGCGAGCCGGGGCCGTGCTTCCGACTGCTCGACTCCACCTCGCCGATCGAGATCAGCGAGGACGGCGGCCGGACCTGGCGGGCCGCGTTCGACCCCGGTCCGCCGTGGCGCGACGAGCCGCTCCCGCCCCCGACTCCGTCACCCACCGGCGTGGACGGGGCACCGGTCGACCCTGCCGTGCCGCCCCCCGGCGTGCCGGTCCCTGCCGTTCCGTCCCCCGGCGTGCCACCCCCTGCCGTGCCGTCTCCCGCCGAGCCGTCCCCCGGCGCGGAACCGACCGGGGGCCGCGCCGGGTATCCCGCCGACCTGTTCATCGTCCCCGCGCCGGAGGGCTGGGCGGTGCTGGCCCACTACCCGGGCGGCGGACTGGTGCGCGGCACCCCCGACGGCACCTGGTCGCGCCGGAGTTACCCCGTCCACCAGACGATCGTCGTCCCCGAGCAGCCCCGCCGTCCGGCGCTGGGCCTGCCCGTGGCGCTGACCGCCGGTTTCGCCGGCGTGCTGGCGGCCACGGGCGCCCGGCTGCTGGTCGCCGCCGGACCGGCCGGGCGGTCGCGCGAGCTGCTGCTCCTGCTGCTCCGTCAGGGAATCTGCCTCCTCTGGGTCCGCCTCGCGGCGTACCTCTGCGGCGGCGAGCTGTTCTGGAAGGTGCCCGGGGTGCTGCCGGCGAGTGTGCTGACGGTGGGCCTGCTGCCGATGCTGTGGCTCCTGCGGCGCGGCCCCGCGCCGACCGGCCGCGCGGTTCCCGTCCTGGCCGTCCTCGGCTCCGGGGCCGCCGCGGTGGCGCTGATCCCCTACGTCCACTGGGCGGCCCACCGGCTGGCGGCCTGGTCGGACGCCTCGGACCAGGCCTTCCTCTGGGCCCTCGCCGCCACGGCCGCCGGCGCGGCGGTGGGCGCCCTCGGCCGCCCCGTGGGGCGGCCGAGGCGGGTGTGACGCGACGAGGCGGGTGTGACGCGACCGCTCGGGGTACGAGCGGCCGGTACCGGAGCGCCTCGCCGGTGATCGCCTCGATCCCACGAGATCGCTCCCACGGGCGGGGGAGCGGTTCCGGTCGGTTCGGCGGGGCTCGTCACCGTCCGACGCACGGGCCCACCCCGCGGGCGGCTCCCGGGGGCCGCCCGCCGCCGTGACCGCTCCTACCCGCCGTGCACGAGCTGGATCAGGTTGCCGCAGGTGTCGTCCAGCACCGCCGTGGTCACCGGGCCCATCTCCTGCGGCTCCTGGGTGAAGCGGACCCCGAGCGCGCGCAGCCGCTCGTACTCGGCGGGCACGTCGTCCACGGCGAAGGAGGCTGCCGGGATGCCGTCCTCGACCAGCGCCCTCCGGTACGGCCGCACCGCGGGGTGGCCGCTGGGCTCCAGCAGGAGCTCCGTGCCGCCCGGATCCTCCGCCGAGACGACGGTCAGCCACCGGTCCTGGCCGAGCGGGACGTCGTGCTTCGTCACGAAGCCCAGCACCTCGGTGTAGAAGCGCAGGGCCTCGGCCTGGTCGTCGACGAAGACGCTGGTCAGGTGGATCCTCATGGACTACTGCTCCCCAGGTCACGATGCGTTCGGTGGGCACATGGGTGACGGCGGCCGGAGCCGGTCGGTCCGGCCCGGCGTCCGGACGGCTCTGACGCCCCGGGCCGGCCGTCCCGTTCTACCAGGCCGTCCGGAGCGGAGGCAGCCTCGGCCCCGCCGTGTCGCGACCGGGAACGGCCCCTGGGGGCGCGCCGGGATCCGAGTGGTTTGTCCGGCCGGATCGGGGTGAGAAGAGGACCGGGTGGGAAGAGCGTGACCCGGGCGGCGGGTACCCCCACTCCTCGCCGTCCGGGCCCGTCCCGCCACGGCTCAGAGCCCGGCCACCGTGACGACCGCTACCGGCGGCCGGGCGGCACGCCGAATCCGTGCCGCGTCCCGCCGTGACGCCCTGAGCCCGCACCCTCCTCCTGCGGAGGGCCACGGCCATTCGGCGCAGCCCGGCCCGCGCGTCGCCGACCCGGTGCCTAGCGTGGGCGGATGACCGATCGTCGGATCACGCGGCCGACTGCCGGACGGCTGGGCTACCTCGGGGCCGCCGCCGCCTTCGCCGTCTGCATGGCGGGCACCACGCTGCCCACCCCGCTGTACGGGCGCTACCAGGCGGAGCTCGGCTTCTCCGAGCTGATGGTGACGGTCGTCTTCGCCGTCTACGCGTTCGGCGTGATCGGTGTCCTGCTGCTCGTCGGCAACGTCTCCGACTCCGTCGGCCGCCGGCCCGTGCTGCTCGCCGGGCTGGCGCTCGCGGCCTGCAGCGCCGTCGCCTTCCTGGCGGAGGGCGGTCTGCCGCTGCTCTGCCTGGGGCGGCTGCTGTCCGGGCTGTCGGCGGGTCTGTTCACCGGGACCGCCACCGCGTACGTGCTGGAACTCGCCCCGCCGGGGCGCGAGGCCAGGGCGGGTTTCGTGGCGACCGCCGCCAACATGGGCGGCCTGGGCTGCGGCCCCCTGCTGTCGGGGCTGCTCGCCGAGTACGCGCCCGGGCCGCTGGTGCTGCCGTTCGTCGTGCACCTGGTGCTGCTCGCCGCTTCGTCCGCGGTCCTCTGGTTCCTCCCGGAGACGGTCGACGGGGCCCGGCCGCTGCGCACCGCCCGGCCGCACCGGCCGTCGCTGCCACCGGAGGTCCGGGGGGTGTTCGTGCCGGCCGGGATCGCCGCCTTCGCCGGCTTCGCCCTGCTGGGCGTCTTCACCTCGGTCAGCCCCGCCTTCCTCGCCGAGAGCCTGGACGTCCACAACTCCGCGGTCGTCGGCCTGATCGTCTTCACGGCCTTCTTCGCGTCCACCCTCGGCCAGCTCCTGGTGCCCCGCCTGGGTACGGCACGGGCGATCCCGCTCGGCTGCCTGGTGCTCATCGCCGGGCTGGCCCTGCTGGCCGCCTCGCTCGCCCGGACCACCCTCCCGCCGCTGGTGCTCAGCGCCCTGGTGGGCGGCGCCGGCCAGGGCATGGGCCTGCGCGGCGCGGTGGGCGAGATCGCCGCCGCCGCTCCCGCCGAGCACCGCGGCGGCGCGCTCTCGGCGCTCTTCGTGGTCGCCTACTTCGGCATCTCGATCCCGGTCATCGGGGTCGGCCTGCTCGCCGAACCGCTCGGCCTGGCCGACGCCGGCCTGGTCTTCGCCGCCTGCATGGCCGTCCTCGCCGCCGCCTCCGCGCTCTACCTGCTGCGCCGGGCCCGCGCCGCCCACCGACCGCGCGCCGGCCACTGACCCCGCGCCGCCCACCGACCGCGCGCCGGCCACTGACCCCGCGCCGCCCACCGACCGCGCGCCGGCCACCCGCTTGCCGCCCGGCCTCCCGCTCCGTCGGCGCGGGAACCGCCCGTGCGGCGTCCCACCCGCTATCCATGATCCATGTCGCCTGCGCACCCCCGTAGCCCCCGGTCCCACCGCCGGCCCCCGACGCCGGGCGGCCGCCCACCCGCGCGTGGTGCCGCGCCGGCGGGCGCGGCGGCCGGCGGTGCGGCATGCGGGTGAGACGGCCCGGCCCGCGCAAAAGGCCGGCTCCCGCGGCGGCCGCCCCCGGCGCGGGCCCGGGGCTGCGCCGGCTCTCCGACTACGCCTGGCGGCTGCTGGTCGTCGCGGTGGCCGCGTACCTGGTGCTCACGGTGCTGGGGCAGTTCCACCTGATCACGCTGGCCGCCTTCCTCGCCCTGGTGATCACCTCGGTGATCCGCCCGCTGGTCGACCTGGCGGCCCGCGCGGTACCCCGCCCGCTCGCCGTCCTGATCGGCCTGGCGGTGGCGCTGCTGCTGCCGGCCGGCCTGCTCGCGCTGATCGGCGAGAACGTGGCGGACGACGTGTCACGCCTCGCCAGGGAGTTCCAGGGCGGCCTGGACCGGCTGGAGAAGCTGCTGAAGGGACCGCCCCTCCACCTGGAGCCGACGTCCTTCGACGACCTCAAGCAGAAGGTCTCCGACTTCGCCGCCAAGCACCGCGCGACGCTGATCAGCACGGTCGTCAACGGCGCCCACCGGGCGGTCGAGATCGGGACGGGCGCGGCGCTCGCGCTCTTCATGTCGGTGTTCTTCCTGCACTCCGGCGAGCGGATGTGGCGCTGGACCGCCGCCCAGCTGCCGCCGGCCGCCGCCGACCACCTCGACCGGGCCGGGCGGGTGGCCTGGCGGACCTTCGCCGGCTACACCCGGGGCATCTTCGTCGTCGCGGCGAGCAACGCGATCATGGTCGGCATCTCGCTGTTCCTCCTCGACGTGCCGCTCGCCCTGCCCCTGACGGTGCTGGAGTTCCTCGCCTCGTTCGTCCCGCTGGTCGGCTCCCCGATCGCGATGCTGGTCGCCGCCCTGGTGGCGCTGGCCGCTCGCGGCCCGGTGATCGCGATCGTGGTGCTGCTGCTGATCGTGGTGATCGGTCAGATCGAGGGCCATCTGCTCCACCCGCTGGTGATGAGCCGGGCGGTCAGCCTGCACCCGGTGGTGGTCGCGGTCTCGGTGCTCGCGGGCAGCATCGCGGCCGGGGTGATCGGCGCGGTGGTCGCCGTCCCCGCCGTCTCGGTGCTCTGGTCGGTCTACGCCGAGCTGCGCCGCCCGCGACCGGCGCCGCCGACGCCCTGACGGCGGGGAAGGATCCGCCGGGTACGAACGGAGGGCGCGCTCCGGCGGGGCGGGGCGAGGTCTTTCGGACGCGCCGTCGGTGCGCGACCGGCGGTGGCACGCAAGGCCGTTCACGACCGGGTGTCGGACAGGTGTTCAAGAGATGCCAAAATAACGGCGCGCCCCCTTGCGGAATGTGTGATCAGATGTGACGTCGCTGTGGCGCTTCCTGCCACAGGGGAGGGATCGGCCTGCCCCCGCACCAGGCCCCGTCACACAGGAGACGTACCATCAACACCGCTATCCGCCGGGCCGCGCGCGGCGCAGTTCCCGTCGTCGTCAGTGCCTCCGTCCTCGCCGCGGGCCTGACCGCCTGTGGCACGGTCGAGCAGCTCACCGCCGCCCAGAAGGTGACCAAGGCCTTCGACAAGCTCGGCGACAGCAAGGCCGCCGGCCTCACCTTCTCCGTGGACGCCTCGCCGGAGCAGATCGTCGCCTTCGGCAACGCCACCGGTGACAAGATCGAGCAGAAGACCGCCGAGGCGCTGTCCGGCCTGAGCATCTCGGTCGCGATGGCCGCCGACAAGCCGCTCAAGGACCTCGACACCTTCAAGAACACCCGGGGCGCCGGCAAGGAGGTGACGCCGGACAAGTCGCTGCGCGTCTCCTACCTGCTCGCCGACAAGAAGGGCACCGCGCTCCTGGAGTTCCGTCAGGTCGACGCCAAGGCGTACGTGCGCGCCGACGCCAAGGGCCTGGTGAAGCTGGTCGGCGAGGACCCGGCGGAGGTGGACGCGGTCGCCGAGGACCTGCCCACCGAGCTGAACCCGGTCAAGGACGTGCTGGCCGGCAAGTGGGTCGCCTTCGACCTGCAGGAGCTCGCGGACACGGCCAAGAAGCCCGCCGACGCCGGCACCCCCGCCCCGTCCGGCCGGCCCACGCTGGACCCGGAGACCGCCGAGCAGCTGGCCGTCTCGCTGAAGGACGTCTTCTCCCGGACCGTCACCTTCGACGACAAGGGCAAGAAGGACGGCGCCGAGCACCTCCTGGTGAGCGCCCCGGCCCGACAGCTGACCGACGAGCTGCTGAAGGCGCTCAAGCCGCTCTCCGCGAAGCTCCCCGAGCAGTTCGGCAAGCTCCCCACCAAGGTCCCGGACGACCTGGCCGACACCAGGATCGGCGTCGACCTGTACCTGAAGGGCGGCACCTTCTCCTCGGCCACCTTCGACCTCGCGCAGCTGGAGCCCAAGGCCGGCCCGGGCAGCACCTTCCCGGTCAAGCTCGCGTTCAACAGTTCCGCCCCGGCGGTCCAGGCGCCCGCCGACGCGGTGAAGATCACCGACAAGGACATCCAGAACGCGACGCTCGCCCTCGTGAGCGCCGCCGCCGGTGAGGCCGGTGGCCCCGGTGCCCCCGCCGGCGCCGGCCGGCCCGGCACCCCGGGCAAGCCGCTGACCGACGCCCAGGTCAAGGAGCTGGTCGGCCTCGGCATGCCCGAGCAGCAGATCCAGGTCTTCAGCCGGCTCGGCATGGACTACGAGGAGATCAAGAGCCTCGCCCAGGAGGGCTGAGAGCAGTCCGGTGGCGCCGGGGCGTGGTGAGTCGGTTCGGCCGGCCCGCCACGCCCCGGCGCTCGTCGGGGCCCGTCCGACCGCGGCCGGCGTCGCTCAGAACGTCCACCGGGTGTGGCTGTAGACCCCGTCGTCCCGGCCGAAGCCGTACGCGGTGACCGGCGCCACCGCGAACACCGTCACGCTCCCGTTCCGGAACGCGTCCCCGATCCCGTGGAAGGTGCCCTCGGGCGAGGTGATGTGCGAGCCGTACTGCGACTCGTACGCCGTGATCACCGCCTCCAGCACCGCCGGATCGGTCACCGGCTCGGCCGTGCCCTCGATCACCAGGTCGAGGCCTTCGGTGAGCGAGTTCCCCCCGGTCGTCAGCGCGCAGTGCCCGTCGTGGGCGAGGTTCCTGGCCTTCTGTTCGTCCGGGCCGGTGGAGAAGTACAGCACCCCGTCGTGCCAGGCGGCGATCACCGGAGTGACGTGCAGCCGGCCGTCGGGCCGCACCGTCGACACCCAGAAGATCTCGGCGGCCTCCAAGCGGCGCCGGGCCTCGGCCCAAGGCGTGGCCGTGACCTGCTCGGCGCCCGGACGGGGGCGGAGCGCGGAGCTGTAGCGGGCGTCGAGCTCGGTGGTGGGCTGCTGCGCGGATTCGTGGGCCTGCATGGCGGTCCTCCTCACCTGTGGCCACCCTCCCGGTCATTCTCCCCGCCGCCCGCCGGCCCTGCCACGCGTCCGTCCCCCGCCGGCGATCGGTGGCGGGGGACCGGCCGACGGGCCGATCCTGGAAAGCGGAGGGCCCGGTCCGTCCACCCCGGAGGTCTGCCCGACTGTCCGCCTGTCCGTGCGCCCGGGCGTCCCCCGCCTGTCCGCCCGCCCGTCGCCAGGAGGTCCGCCGTGATCACCGTTGCCGCCTACGCCACGCCCGCCGCCAAGGCCCCGCTGGCGAGGACGACCATCGAGCGCCGCCCGGTGGGGAAGCACGACGTCCTGATCGACATCGCCTTCGTCGGCATCTGCCACTCCGACATCCACCAGGCCCGCGAGGGCTGGGGCTCGGCGATCTTCCCGATGGTGCCCGGCCACGAGATCGCCGGTACCGTCGCGGAGACCGGCCCCGGCGTGACGAGGTTCGCGGTCGGCGACCGGGTGGGCGTCGGCTGCATGGTCGACAGCTGCCGGGAGTGCGAGAACTGCCGGGCGGGCCTGGAGCAGTACTGCGCCGAGGGCCCGGTCTGGACGTACAACGCCGTCTGCAAGGACGGGCGGCCCACCTACGGCGGCTACTCGCAGAAGATCGTCGTCGACGAGAACTACGTCGTGCGCATCCCGGAGGGGCTCGCGCTCGACGTGGCCGCCCCGCTGCTCTGCGCCGGGATCACCACCTACTCGCCGCTGCGCCACTGGGGCGCCGGCCCCGGCCGGCGGGTCGCGGTGGTCGGCCTCGGCGGCCTCGGCCACGTGGCCGTCAAGCTCGCGCACGCGCTCGGCGCCGAGGTCACCGTCCTGTCGCAGTCCCTGCGCAAGAAGGAGGACGGCCTGCGGCTGGGCGCCGACCACTACTACGCCACCGGCGACCCGAAGACCTTCGAGGAGGCGGCGGGCCGGTACGACCTCGTCCTCAACACCGTCTCCGCGCCGCTCGACTTCGCCGCCTACCTGTCGCTGCTGCGCACGGACGGCACCATGGTGAACCTGGGCCTCCCGGAGGAGCCGGTGCGGCTGACCCTCCAGGCGCTGTCGGGCAACCGCCGCAGCCTCAGCAGCTCGGGCATCGGGGGCATCGCCGAGACTCAGGAGATGCTGGACTTCTGCGCGGCGCACGGCGTCGGCGCCGAGATCGAGCTGATCGGCGCGGACGGGATCAACGAGGCCTACGAGCGGGTCCTCGGGAGCGACGTCCGCTACCGCTTCGTGATCGACACCGCCACCCTGTGAGGCCCCGCGCGCTCGGCCGAGCGGACGCGGGGTCAGGTCGAAGCGCGGCCCGGCGCCGGCAGTCCGGGGTCCGGCCGCCCGCGGGCCGGGGCCGCCGTAAATGCCGTGCGCGGCGGCCGGGTTGCGGGTTAGGGTCCTGAACATGTGCTTCCACCAGATCTACGGCTGATCGGACGGGGCAGGCCCCCGTCCCGTCTCGCAGACCCGAGTGACGCTCCGCCGGCGGCCTCTCCCGCGCCGGGCCGGGCGCACGGGTCTGCCGTGTCCTCCCCGCCGCAGACCTGAAACGAGTGATCGCCCATGTCCCGTCGCCGTGCCCACATCGCGATGGTCGGTGTCCCCGCCGTCAGCCACGTCCTGCCCAGCCTTGAGGTCATCCGCGAACTGGTGGCCCGCGGCCACCGGGTGACCTACGCCAACGACCCGGCGGCCGCCGCGCTGATCGAGGCCACCGGCGCCGAACTGGTCCCCTGCGCCTCCGTGCTGCCGGTCGGTGACCAGAGCTGGCCCGATGACCCGATCGCCGGGATGGACCTCTTCCTCGACAACGCCGTCCAGGCCCTCCCGCAGCTGCGCACCGCCTACGACGACGACCCCGCGGACCTCTACCTGTACGACATCGGCGGCTACGCCGCGCGTGCCCTCGCCGAGTCCCAGGGCCGCCCCGTCGTGCAGCTGTCCCCGACCTTCGTGGCCTGGCAGGGCTACCACCAGGAGGAGGCGGTCCAGCTGTGGGAGCTGCCGGGGGCCGCCGCCCACCGGGCGAGGTTCGCCCGCTGGTTGGCCGGGAGCGGCGCCACCACCACCGACGTGGACGCCTTCGCCGGTCTCCCCGTACGGGTCCTGGCCCTGATCACGCGGGCGATGCAGCCGAACGCCGACCGGGTCGACGCGGACGCGGTGACCTTCGTCGGCCCCTGCTACGACCTGAGCGCGGGCGCGGACGCCTGGACCCGCCCCGCCGGTGCCGAGAAGGTCCTGCTGATCTCGCTGGGTTCGGCGTTCACCCGCCGCCCGGAGTTCTACCGGCAGTGCTTGGCGGCCTTCGGCGACCTGCCGGGCTGGCACGTCGTCCTGCAGATCGGGAAGTACACCGACCCGCGGGACCTCGGCACCGTCCCGTCCAACGTCGAGGTGCACCCGTGGGTCCCCCAGCGGGCGATCCTGGCGCAGGCGGACGCCTTCGTCACCCATGCGGGGATGGGCGGCTGCGGCGAGGGGCTGCTGGCCGGGGTGCCGATGATCGCCGTCCCGCAGGCCGTCGACCAGTTCATGAACGCGGACCGCCTGGTGGAGCTGGGGGTGGGCCGCCGGATCGACACCGAGGACGCCACGGCGCAGACCCTGCGGACGGCGCTGGCCGAGCTCGTCGGCGACCCGGAGGTGGCCCGCCGCTCCGCGCGGCTGCGGGCCGGCGCCCGGGCCGAGGGCGGCACCCGGCACGCCGCCGACCTCATCGAGCGCATGCTGGACTGATCGCCGGGGCGACCCGGCCGGGGCGGTGGGCCCGACCCGGCCGGGGGCCGCGCGGGATCAGCGGTGCGGTGTGCCGCCGACGAAGTCCTTCAGGGCGTCGAGGCGGGTCCGGCGGTCGGGCGGGTAGCGCCGCAGCGCGCGCTCGGCCTTGCGCGAGCCGGGGCGGTAGCGCCAACGGGCCCAGGGGGAGGTCGGCTTGGCCAGCCGCAGGATGCCGACCAGCCCGACCACCAGGGGCACCAGCAGGCCGATCACCCCGAGCGCCGTCTTGCCCTTGAGGATCGTGCCGACGCACAGCGCCAGGTTGACGAGCATCAGCGCGGCGAAGACCAGGTGGTTGGCCGTGCCCTGACCCACATCGGAGAACGGGTTGAACCCGGCGACCAGCAGCAGGCCGACCGCCACCGCGAGGAACGCCGCGTCGACCGACTTGCGGCCCTCCTTCGCCCAGTAGACGTCCTCCAGGTGCAGCCAGAGCGCGAACTCGTCCACGGCCAGGGCGGCGCCGGCGCCGAACAGCACGGCCAGGACCTGCGCCCCGGGACTGTCCGGCCGGTAGGAGAACTCGATGGCGCCCGCCACCAGCATCGCGAGGATGCCGTACACCTGGTGGTGCACGTGGGTGCCGCCGACCGCGACGTCGCGGAACGGTCCGCGGCCCGCCCTGATCAGCCGGGTGACGACCCTGGTCCCGGCGAAGGTCAGCACGAACGCGCCGAGCATCCAGAGCCCGACGCCGTGGTTGGGGACGGTGATGACCACCTCGACCTGGACCGATGCGCTCCGCACGGCGGTTCCGTTCCCGTCAGCCGTGGTGCGCGGGGACCTTGAGCAGGTCGCGCATCGTGGCGGAGGGCAGGTAGCAGCGCAGCAGGGCCAGCCCGATCCGGGGCAGGTCGGCCTCGTCGCGGTAGAGCAGGAACATCGGCTCGTAGCGCGGCTGGAACTTCGCCTTGAAGGAGTGCAGCGAGCGGAAGCCGTAGTACGGCTCCATGGCCGCGCCCAACTGGTCGAGGATCCGGTCCAGCACGGTCGGTGCGTGGGCGGGGCCGGTGCGTGCCAGCGGCGCGCCGGAGAGCGAGAGGTAGTGCGCGCCGTCGTCGCGCAGGGCGAGGCAGCTGGAGGCGATCATGAACTCGACGACCGGCCGGAAGCCCTCGCGGCGGCGGCGCATCATGTCCAGGGTCCAGCCCTGCGGCACCCCGTCCGGGCCGTACACCGGCATCCACGAGGTCACCCCGTGGAGGTGTTCGTCGCCCTCCAGCGCCAGGCCGACCCGCATCCGCGGATCCATCGCCTCCTCCACGCCGCCGAGCGTGAAGCCCATCTCCGGCAGCCCCATGTCACCGACCCACTCCTCGGAGATGCCGCGGACCTGGGACAGCACCGGTCGCGGCTGTTCGGCGAGGGCGCCGAGCCGGTACTCGACGCCGTCCTTCCTGGCGCGGTTCAGGGCGGTGCGCACGTCCTGCCAGGCCTTGCCGCGGAACTCCAGGTCCGGCAGGTCGATCACGGTGTCCTCGGCGACCTGGACGGACCGCCAGCCCAGCGCGTCGGTGGTCCCGGCGGCCCGGGCGGTGGCGGAGAACAGGCACGGGACCAGCCCCGCGCGGTCGCACATCTCGGCGAAGCGGGTGATCGTCCGGCCCCGGTCGTCCGGTGCTCCCACCGGATCGCCCAGCGCGACCGCGACGCCGGCGTGGGCCCGGTAGGCGATGTAGCTCCCGTCGTCGCCCTCGGGGAAGAAGTAGGAGTTGTCCGGCCAGGTGGTCATCCAGGAGAGGTTCGCCCCGCCGCGGTGGACCAGCAGGTCCGCGGCCCGGCTGCGCGGGTCCCCGTCGGACGCCGGCGCGGCTGCGGCCGCCGGCTCGGCACCGGGCACCTGCGCCCGGCCGCGCGGCCGCCTGGCCCGGAACGCCTCCCGGCCGGCGATCAGCACCACCAGCTCGGCCGTCCACACCACCGAGGTGGGGACGAACACCGCCGCGCCGGTGACCGTGACCTGCTCGTCGAGCGCCTTGCCGATCACGTACGCGACCGCCACGAACAGGCCCAGCAGCGCGTTCAGCGCGCAGAGCAGCACCGTCCAGCGCCAGGCGGTGCGGCGCCCCCGGCGCAGCCCGTTGACCAGCAGGGCGATCAGCGCCACCGAGAGCAGCACCTGCCAGCCCGGTCCGCCCAGCCCTCTGGTCTCCCCGACCGGACCGCTGCCCGGTACCAGCCAGACGACCAGCAGGATCGCCGCGATCAGGACCAGGCCCGCCACCGCGAGCAGCCGCCACTCCCGGCGGCTGAGCCGGCCGGAGGTCCGGGCCGCGCCCGGGACCCGCAGCCAGTGGGTCGCCACGAGGCCGCCGGCGACCGCCAGCGCGTGCTCCAGGTCGTCGAGCCCTCCGACGTACAGCAGCGAGACGCCGGCGTAGGCGGCCAGGGCCAGCCGCAGCCGCTGCCGCCACGGCGAGGCGAGGGCCGCCGAGGCCACCGCGCCCGCGCAGAGCGCGCCCGCCGAGACGCCGACGTCGACGGTGCCGGCCAGGTCCTTCGCCCAGGTCCACGCGGTGTGCCGGAGGGCGAACAGCAGCAGGGCGGCCAGCAGGACGGCGCCGAGCTGGCCGGCCACCGTCACCGCGGCGGTCCAGCGCGTGCCGAGCCTCGCCTCGGCGAGGCCGCAGAGCAGCACGACGGCGACGAGCACCGGGAGGTAGTCGATCGGTGTCGAGCAGAACAGCGGACCGGTGGCCAGGGTCCACCAGCGGCCCTTCTCGAACGAGGGCAGGCCGTACGCGACGTCCGGGTACCACGACCGGTCGGACGTCGCGTCCCACAGGCCGCCCACGGCCAGCCCGACCACCAGCACCACCACGGCGGTGGCGACGGTGAAGGGGAAGCGCCGCAGCGCGGCGGTGACCGCGGGCAGGACGTCACGCCGCCACCGCGGCTCTGATTCTCCCGGCACCTCGCACCTCCGCACGGTGTGGCCGACACCCCCGCCTCGGGCCCGGAGCCTCCTTGCTCAGCGTAGCCGGATTCGGCGGACGGGGCCGGGCGGGGAGACCGGACCGGGACGGGCCCGTCCGGGCGACGGGACGACCGCCCTTCGCTAGGCTCGGCGGTATCCGCGGCCCCGGTCACGGCCGGTCGGCCGGCGGTGTGCCAGGGCGCTCCCGGCGCCACGACGGCATGACGGGAGGACACCGGATGTCCACCGACCCGGTCGCGCCGGGCCCGGCCGGAGCCGACGGCGGGTACGGCGAATCCCTCTTCGAGCCCTGGCAGCCCGGCGAGGGCGAACGCATCGATCTCGGCTCCCTCGCCTACGACCACGTCACCCGCGCCCGGCTGCGCGCCCTCGGGGTCGGCGCGGGAGTGCGCTGTTGCGAGGTGGGAGCCGGTACCGGCACGATCGCGCGCTGGCTGGCGACCGCGGGCGGGGCCGGCGAGGTCCTCGCCGTCGACCGGGACACCCGCTTCGTCGAACCGTTCGCGGGCGGGGCGCTGCGGACGCTCACGGCGGACGTCTCCTCGCCCGACTTCGACCCCGGCGGCCGGTTCGACCTGGTGCACGCGCGCTTCGTGCTGATGCACCTGCCGGAACGGCACCGCGTCCTGGCCCGCCTGCGGGACCTCCTCGTCCCGGGCGGGTACCTCGTCCTCGGGGACCCGGTCGACCTCACCACGGCCGCGCCGCCGGACACCCCGTACCGGCTCGCGATGCGGGCGATGTGGCGGGCGCTGCGGACGTCCATCGGCACGGACATCAGCTGGACCCCCGACTGTCCGCGGCTGCTGCGCGACCTCGGGCTGTCCGAGGTCGGCGCGGAGGTGTTCGTGCCCGCCCTGGTCGCGGACGCCCCGATCACCGCGTTCTGGCTGGACACCTGGGACCGCACCCGCGAGGCCATGCTCGCCACCGGCCTCGTCGACGCCGGGCTCCTCGACGAGGCGCGGGAGTCCCTCGCCACGGGCACCGTCGCGGACCTCTCGCCCGGCCTGGTCACCAGCTGGGGGCGGCTGCCCTGAGCGGCGTACGCCCCGAGGCCGCGCTCAGGGGGCGGTGAACAGCAGCGGGAACCCGAGGGCGAGCCACGGCCTGCGCCCCCAGGCGAGGACCTTGCCCCGGGCCAGCACCGCGTACGGGCCGCACCGGCCGAGGGCGAGCAGCAGGAAGGCCACCGGCTCGGTGAGGATCGTGCAGTCCGGTCGGCGGGCCGGGTCGGCGGAGACCTCGGCCACGCCGTCGCGGAAGGTCACCGTGAAGCGGGCGCCGCCGCGCACCCGCAGGTCGTAGCAGGCGGTGTGACCGGCGGCAGAGCGGCCGTCGACCACCCGCGGCATGGCGGCCATCAGGAACGGTACGGTCAGCGCCACCCGGTGACGGTCCACCATGTGCGGCCGCCGCAGCGCGACGGCCAGGTCGTACCCGTGGCCGAGCATATGGGTGATCAGGTACGAGGCCAGCGTGGCCAGGTCCATCGGTCCGAGCGGGGCCAGCACCCCGGTCGACGCGGGCCGGCCGGCACAGGCCTCGGTGAAGGCGCGGGCGTGCCGGACGATCTGCTCGGCGAGGACGACCGCGTCCCGTTCGGGGAACGCGGCCAGGGACGCCGCGTTGGCGGCGGCCAGGCCGGCCGGCGTGCCGTCGCCGTAGGTCCGCCGCTCACCGGCGGCCAGTTCGGCCATCAGCCCGTTGGCCAGGGCGAGATGGGCCGCCGCCTCGCCCACGGTCCACAGCGCGCCCGGGATCGGCCGGCCGGTGTCGGGGCGGTCGCGGAGCAGCGCCGCGATGTCCTCG
The DNA here is from genome assembly GCF_044540385.1 of Kitasatospora sp. NPDC086009. Lineage (NCBI taxonomy): Bacteria > Bacillati > Actinomycetota > Actinomycetes > Kitasatosporales > Streptomycetaceae > Kitasatospora > Kitasatospora sp. NPDC086009. The sequence goes on along the minus strand of NZ_JBITSA010000005.1, from coordinate 44,182 downwards.
GCCACGCCGAGGACGGCGTCGAGGAGGGCGGGCTGCACGGAGCCCCGGGGGGCCGGCGTAGGGGTCATGGAGCTGAAGCGTGGACCAGGTGCGCCCGGGTGTCCAGGGGTTCGGCAGCGGAGCTTACCGGTGGGTAGGTCCGCCCGGTCGCCGCCGGACCGGCTGGGTGGCCGTCCCGGCGGGGGTGGCGGCCGGGTCCCTCGTCGGACTGTCCGTCAGAGCGGCCGCCCCGAGGGCGGGTCGCGGCTCGCCCGAGGTCCGGTCGTCACCATCGGCCGCCCGCTACCGGCGGGTTGGGTGTCCGGCGCGGGGCGGCGGGGGCCGGACCAGCTGTCCGGGGGCCCGTCGACGATCCGTGGAAGCTGCCCGCTGCCATCACATATCAGGCAATTAAGACATTTGCCGTGTTCGGGTGAGAAGTGTCACCCGGTCCGCCCGGCCGGACCGCGCGGAGCGGTGCTTCCCGGGCCTGGCAGGCCGAAGCCCCCGCCGCACGGGTCCCAGGGCCCGTCCGGTTCGGGACCAAGGGCCCGGAACCGGCGGACCTTCGTCCCCGTCGGGACCGCTTCGGAGCGGGCAACCGTGGACGGTCGCCCGGTGGGTCCGGGTGACGGGGTCGTCCGACCGGGCGGCCCCGACTTCTGCCGTCTACCAGGCGCACGGAGTGCGGGAGCACTGCCGTACGCCCCGGAGGACCCGAATTCCATGTCCCGAACCATCGACAACGCCCCGTATACCGCCTTCCACCGGAGACTGGCCCTGGCCTGTTCCGGTGGGCCCCTGCTGGACGGTTACATCCTGAGCATCGTCGGCGTGGCCCTGATCGGGATGCGTCCCGAGCTCGGCCTCTCCACCGCCGAGGTCAGCCTGATCGGCGCCGCCGCCCTGGTCGGCATGTTCGTCGGAGGCGCGCTGTTCGGCGTGCTGACCGACAAGATCGGCCGGGAGGTGATGTACACCGCCGACCTGCTGGTGATGGTCGTCTGCTCGGTGCTCTCCTTCTGGGTCGACCAGGTGTGGGCGATCGCCGTGCTGCGCTTCGTGCTCGGCCTGGCCGTGGCCGCCGACTACCCGATCGCGACCTCGCTGCTCGCCGAGTGGCTGCCGGCCCGCCACCGCGGGCGGCTGCTCGGCCAGCAGATCATCGCCTGGTACGCCGGTTCCGTCCTCGCCTACCTGACGGGCTACCTGTTCCTTCGGATCGGCGGGAACGGCAGCTGGCGCTGGATGCTGGCCAGCTCCGCGGTGCTCTGCGTGGTGTTCCTGGTGATCCGGCGCGGGTCGCCCGAGTCGCCGCGCTGGCTGGCCGCCAACGGGCGGGTCGGTGACGCGGTGCGCGTGGTCGAAAAGCACCTGGGCGTCCGGGTCGACGGGCGGGAACTGATGCCCGAGCCGGCCGAGGCGGGGCGTCCCAGCGGCCTGCGGCTGCTGATGACCGAGCCCTACCGGCGCCGCACGCTCTTCTGCGGGCTGTTCTTCCTCTGCCAGGTCGGCCCGCTCTTCGCGATGCTGACCTTCGGCCCGCAGATCCTGGCCTCCTTCGGCATGCCGGGCGGCACCGTGCTGGACACCCTCGGTACGGCCCTGGTGAGCCTGGTCTTCCTGCTGGGCTGCTTCCCGGCGCTCCGGCTGATCGACACCTGGGGCCGTCGTCCGGTGATCATCTGGTCGTTCGCCCTGATGATCGTGCCGCTCGCCCTGCTGGGTGTCTGGCCGGCCGCCCCCGCGGCCGTCGCCGTCATCGCGCTCTGTGCCTACGCGTTCCTGTGCGGCGGCCCGAACGTGCTCGACTGGACCTACCCGAACGAACTCTTCCCGACCGAGATCCGGGCGACGGCGGTCGGCGTCGCGACCTCGGTGAGCCGGATCGGCGCGGCCGTGGGCACGTACCTGCTGCCGCTGTCGCTCAGCGGCCTCGGGACCGGGCCGACCATGCTGATCGCGGCCGGTACCACGGCGGTCGGCCTGCTGGTGTGCGTCCTGTGGGCCGAGGAGACGCGCGGCACCGGCCTGGGGGCGGCCTCGGCCGCCGGCCCCGCGTCGGCCGCGCCGGCCCGGCCGACCCCTGAGCCGGTCAGCTGACGGCTGGGCGTCGTGGTCCTGCCGGAGTGGGACGTCGGCCCGTCCGACGCCCCACTCCGGCGTCGGGCCGTCGTACGGGGGGTGCCGGGGACGGACTCCAGCCGGTAGGCGTCGCCGTGGGCGACCACCCGGCCGGCGGTGGGCGGGGGGAAGTGGGTGCCGAGGACCAGCGTGCCGGTGCCGGCGAGCGACTCCAGCAGGGACCGCCGGGTCGCCCGCGACCGGGCGGGGTCGATGTCGACGCAGCTGCCGATGGCCGGATGGGCGAACTGGACCGGGTGGTGGACGCAGTCCCCGGTGACGAGGGCCGCGCCGCCCTCGCCGGACAGCTCGACGGCCAGGTGGCCCGGGGTGTGGCCGGGCGTGGGGAGCAGCCGCAGGCCGGGGGCGACCTCGGCGCCGCCCGCCGGGACGTCGACCAGGTCGAGCAGCCCGGCCTCCGCCACCGGGTCCACCGAGTCGCGGAACATCCGGCGGCGCGGCTCGTCCATCTCCCGGCCGGCCCAGAACTCGCGCTCGGTGCGCGAGGTGAGGTAGCGGGCGTGGGGGAAGGTGGGGACCCACGCCCCGGTCCCGTCGGCGCGGGTGTTCCAGCCGACGTGGTCGGTGTGCAGGTGGGTGAGGATCACGAGGTCGACGTCGTCGGGCGGGTACCCGGCGGCGGTCAGCCGGTCGAGGTAGTCGGTGTCGAGGTCGTGCCAGGCCGGGTTGGCGCGGTCCTTGCCGTTGCCGATCCCGGTGTCCACCAGGACCTTCAGACCGCCGACGGTGAACGCGAAGGTGTGGCTGTCGATCAGCAGCCGGCCGGCCGGGTCGGCGAAGTCGGGGCGCAGCCAGTCCTGCCCGCGCACGACCTCGGGCGTGGCGTCCGGCAGGAGCCACTGCCCGGTGTCGGGCGGCAGGGGGATCTCGTCGATCCGGTGCACGGTGAGGTCGCCGACGGCCCAGGCCGGGATGGTGCCAATGGCGGGTGAAGCACCGCGCGGGTCGTCGGACGTCGCGTGCATGGACCGGGGTTCCCTTCGTACGGGTGGCGTCGTCGCGGCGGCGGGAGCCCTTAAAGCTCCGCCTTTGCGTTAGCCGATCGTAGATCACGCCGGGTTGCTAAAGCAACGTCTTCGCTTTTAGAGCCACGGCGTGGGCCGGGCGGCTACCGCAGGGCCGTCAGGTAGTCGAGCACCTCCTGGCGGGCCGTCGCGGGGGCGAGGAGGGCGAGGTGGTTGTCCGGTCGGACGAGGGCGAGGGTGTCGGTGGCGATCCCGTAGGTCCGGTGGGCGTCGCCGGAAGGGTCGTCGAGCAGGACGGGCCGGATGTGGGCCGGGAGTCCGGCGAGTGCGGGGCGGGTTCCCGGGCCGAAGCCGAGCAGGGTGTAGTGGTCGCCGGCGAAGTGCTCGAAGAGTCGGGCCGGCCTGCCGTCGGGGCCGGTGAAGACGGCGTCCGGGGCCCGGTCGCCGGCCCGGAGCGGGCCGTCGGGACCGGGGGCCGCGAGCCGGCTCCATCGGTAGCCGAGCGAGAGGCCGGTGAGGTCGCCCACCCGGCCGGCCTCGACGCCCACGCCCGGAGTGCCGATGCCCGCCATGACGTTGGTCATGCCGGCCGTGGTGACGTCGAGCGTCCAGGCGGCGACCGGCCGGCGTTCGTCCTGGTAGGTGTCCAGCAGGGCCGGTGCGGCGAGGCCGCGCAGGACGTGCCCGAGCTTCCAGGCGAGGTTCCAGGCGTCCTGGATGCCGGTGTTCATGCCGAGCCCGCCGGCGGTGGGGTGGACGTGCGCGCAGTCGCCGGCCAGCAGGACCCGCCCCCTGCGGTACTCCTCGGCGATCCGGACGTTGACCCGCCAGGTGGAGAGCCAGGTGGCGTTGGTCAGCACGAGGTCCGTCCGACCGGTGTGCAGGGCGGCCAGCCGCCGGAAGCTCTCCAGAGAGGGGGCGACCGCCCGGCCGTCGGCGTCCGTCTCCGGGCTCGCCTGGAGCTGCCAGCGGCGGGTGCCCTCGAAGGGGCAGAGCATGAATACGCCCTGCGGTCCGAACCACTGGTGCCAGGCGCCGCGGTCGAGGCCCTCGACCTCGACGTCGCCGCAGACCATGAGCGGCTCCGGGTCGCCCTCGCCGACGAACGGTATCCCCAGCAGCTTGCGCACGGTGGAGCGGCCGCCGTCGCAGGCGACCAGGTACTCGGCGGAGATCCGTCCGCCGTCCGCGAGGTGGACCTCCACGCCCTCGTCGTCCTGGGTGAAGTCCACGAGCTCGGTGGCGAGTTCGATCGTCACCCCGTACTCGGCCAGCTTCTCGCGCAGCAGTCGCTCGACCCGCGTCTGCGGCAGCCACAGGCTCGCCGGGTAGGGGGTGGCCGTGCTGCGGCGGGCGCCGGCGAACGGTTCGGTCTCGTTGACGAACTCGCCGCCGAAGTACTTGCGGAACGGGAGGTGCGTGCGGCCGGCGGCCGCCAGTCGCGCGCCGAGCCCCAGGTCGGCGAGGACCTCCAGGCTCCGCGGGTTGAGCGTCTTGCCGCGTGAGCCGGTGTGGAACGCGGCCGCCTTCTCGGCGACCCGCACGGTGACCCCCTGCCGTGCCAGCCCGCAGGCCAGTGTCAGTCCGGTCGGTCCCGCCCCCACGATCACCACGGTTGTCATGGTGTGTCCGCCCTTCCGTCTCGTCGGTGATGCACACCAGCAAACTGCAACTCGGTAATAAAAGCAACCGAGTAACAAACATTTCCTGGTTATGATCGAGTCATGAGCGAGTCGGACACGGGTCTGCGGACCCTCAAGAAGCAGCGCACCCGGCAGGCCATCGCGGAGGCGGCGACCGCCCTGTTTCTGGCCCGCGGGTTCGACCAGGTCTCGGTGGCCGAGATCGCCGCCGCCGCCGAGGTCTCCAAGCCCACCCTCTTCCGCTACTTCGGCAGCAAGGAGGAGCTGGTCCTGCACCGTTTCGCCGACCATCTCGGCGAGGCCGGACGAGTGGTGCGCGCCCGCCCGGCCGGGACCACCCCGCTGGACGCGCTGGAGCGCCACCACCTGGAGCGGCTGGCCGCGCGCGACCCCAGCAGCGGGCTGACGGACAGCCCCGAGGTGCTGGCCTTCCTCCGGCTGGTCTACGAGACCCCCAGCCTCTCCGCCCACCTCTTCGACTACCTCGACGCCGACACCCGCGCGCTCGCCGAGGCGCTGGGCCCGGACGGGAACGTCACCGCCCGGCTGCTCGCGGCCCAGTACACGGCGGTGCGCCAGGTCCTCGCCCACGCCACCTGGGCGAGGCTCGCCGAGGGGCAGGATGTCGGCGAGGTGGCCGTGCTGGCCGCCGCGGAGACGGCCGAGGCGTTCGCCCTGCTGCGCGACGGCGCCGCCGCCCGCGGATTCTGAGCCCGGCGCGCGGGCGGCGGCCCCGCCCGGGGCCGGTCGGCCGCCCGGCGCGCGGCGGTGGTGAGGTCCGGGTCGTGCTCCTGGGCGTCGCGGTCGCTACCTCGCCCGCGCGCTGCTCACGGCCGCCGCGGAGTGTCGCCGGCCGGGCGTGGCCGGGGAATCCGGCCCCGCGCCGCGGTCAGGAGCCGGCGCTCCCGGGGGCGGCCCCGCGGTTCTCGACGAAGTGCTTGAAGCGCCGCAGGTCACCGCTGACCATCCGGTCGAGCACGCCCAGCTTGTCCGCGGCCTTCTCGGCGAATCCGGTGGGCTCGAAGTCCATGGTCATCCTGACCCGGGTGTGGGTCGCGTCGATCGGGTGCAGGGAGACCGTGCCGGTGTGCTTCACATTGCTGCTGCTGGTGCGCCAGGACACCCGTTCGTCGGGGACCCGTTCGACGATCTCGGTCTCGAACTCGCGGGACAGCCCGGCGATCCTGGTCTTCCAGTGGGCGTGCAGGTCGTCCAGCTGCCGGACCTCCTCCACCCCCTCCATGAACTCCGGGAAACGCTCGAAGCTCGTCCACTGGTCGTAGACGACGCGGACCGGCACGTCCACGTCGATCGACTCCTCCACCTTGCTCATCGCCACACCCACCTCGACCTCGTCGGGCGGCCTGCCGGTGGACGGACTCCCCGGGGAGGGTTCCCGCCGACAGCGCCACCACGAATGTCCGTCCTCCGGCGGTCGTCGGCAAGCCGCCCCGCCGGTCCGCCGCGTGTCGGTCGGACGCCCGGACCGTGCGCCGACCGGTGGCTCCCGGCGGCCGGGCGGAAGAGGCCGCGGGCGTGGGGTTTGGCCCGGCGGAGCGGGGTGAGAAGAGGGCGCGGTGGGTGCGCCCGCCGCGCCCGGACGGTGGCCGTCCCCCCTCGCCCGCCGTCCGGGCCGGGCGGCCCCCGACCACGACCGGCGGGCCCGCGTCCCTGACGCCCGGCGGTGGCGGGCTCAGGAGGCGGGGCCGGGCACGGCGCCGGCGATCAGGCGGGCCACCGCGTCGGGCTGTTCGAGCAGCACCAGGTGCCCGCTGTCGGGGACCACTTCCAGGGTCACCGTGGGGCAGGCCGTCAGTGCGGCCCGTTCGGCGTCGGTGAGCCCCACCTCGTCCCGGTCGCCGCGGACCACCAGGGCCCGGGCACCGGAGCGGCACAGCCGGGGTACCAGCTGGCCGTGCCGGTCCAGGTACGCGAAGTACTCGATCATGGCCCGGCGGCAGAACGACGCGGAGTTCTTGCCGAGGTCGGCGAGCAGGGCCTCCCGCCGCGACTCCGGAATGCTGTCGGCCAGCGCCTTCGGCGTCAGCCACAGCATCGCCGGCCAGGCCAGCGAGCCGAGCCCGGGGACCCGGCCGATCGCGGCGGCGATCGCCAGCGCTCTGGACTCGTCCGGTCGTGAGAACGTCGGGGAGAGCAGCACCACCGGCCCGGAGAAGTGCCCGCCGGCGACCATCTCCAGCGCGATGTTGGCGCCGATGCTGTGGCCGACCACGGTGGTGCAGCCGTGGTCGGCCGCGAAGGCACCGGTGATCGCCGCGTAGTTCTCCATCGACACGTCCGCGGGTGCGACCGTCCCGGCGTGGCCCGGGACGGTCGCCGCCACCAGCCGGACCGGCGCGCCGGCGAGCGTCGGGGCGGCCATCACGTCCTCGTAGAACGCCGCGCCGCACAGCCCGCCGGGCAGCAGCAGGACCCGGTGCGGGGCGTCGGCGGGACCCGACTCGCGGACGTCCCAAGCGTGGAACTGCGCGGTGCTGTCCATGATTTGACCTCCAGTCTCGTACGACCTCCGGCATTGTTCCGCGCCGTCGGCCGCCCGTCGGCGACCTTGGGCCGTGCGCGGCATGTCGGGCGGCGAGGGGGTGCGTGGTGCGGCACCGGGATGAGGACCGTGACCGGGACCGGACCGGGCCGAAAGGAATTCGGTTGCGCCGATCTTGGAAGTCGCTAAGCTTTCACCGTTCCCGCCGCGGTCTCGCCCGTGGCGTCGCCGCGGCGCTCTCGTGCCGTGGCACGAGGACCGACGTGGAGAAGCAGAGGAGGTGCGTACCAATGGTTGCCGCCGTGATGCGGCGCGCCCTCGTGTGCGCGCCAGACGCCTCTTCCTCTCGTCTTTCGCCCACCGGCTGACGACGCTTCACGACTGGCGCATCGGTGGGCCGTTCCTCAGGAGCCACCGCAGTGCGTGAGCGCTTTGCCGACAACGATTCCTTCTCCCGTATCCGCCCCAAGGGCGCACCCCGTCGCGGCCGCCGGTCCGAGCGGGACGGCGACTTCGAGCCCGAGGTGGCCTACCACTTCGAGGCCTTCGAGCCCGCCGGCCACCCGCATGACACCCACGGCGCGGACAGCGCCGACGACTTCGCCGACGCGTACGTCACCGACGATGACACCCCCGACGGCAGCTACGACGACGGCTCGACGCCGGTCGCCGACGGTCCCGCCGAGGGCGATCGCTGGTCCACCTGGGACCAGTCCACCCCCACCGAGAAGGGCCCCGCGCCGCGCCCTGCCTGGGTGGTGACCGAACTCGCGGCCGTGGACACCGAACTCGGGCTGGTCAAGACCGGCAAGGAGGCCGACGTCTTCCTCCTGGAGCGCGGCGTGCCCGGGACCGACCGGCGAACGCTGATGGCGGCCAAGCGCTACCGCGACGCCCAGCACCGGATGTTCCACCGCGACTCCGGCTACCTGGAGGGCCGCCAGCACAAGGAGTCCCGGATCGCCCGGGCCATGGCCAAGCGCACCGCGTTCGGCAAGGAGGCGATCGCCGGCCAGTGGGCCGCCGCCGAGTTCACGGCGCTGTGCCGGCTCTGGTCGGCCGGCGTGGCCGTCCCGTACCCCGTGCAGATCCTGGGCACGGAGATCCTGATGGAGTTCGTCGGCGACGCCGGCGGCACCGCCGCGCCCCGGCTCGCGCAGCTGCGCGCCGAGGAGGTGGACGTCGAGGATCTGTGGGAGCAGCTCGGCCGCAATCTGTCGCTGCTCGCCGTCGACGGCTACGCGCACGGCGACCTCTCGGCGTACAACATCCTGGTCCACGACGGGCGGTTGGTGATCATCGATGTGCCGCAGATCGTGGACGTCGTCGCCAATCCGCGCGGCCGTTCGTTCCTGGAGCGCGACGTGCGCAACGTCGGCGCCTGGTTCGTGTCGCGGGGCCTGCCGGAGCGCCGGGTCGGCGAGCTCGTCGAGGCGCTGACCTTCGACGCGCGCCTGCGGTGAGCGGGCCCGCCCGCCCCTTCCCGGGGTGTCGGGCCGCACGCCGGCACCCCGGACGGGGGCCCTCCCGGCGCGCACCCGACTGCGTCATTTGACCGAAGGTCAGGCCGCGCCCCCGCCCGCACGGGGGCGCGGCTTCCGAATCCCGTCAGTCATTGGACGGATCCGCCCCGGGCGGATCACGGCCATGCTCGATGTGCGCCGCCCCGCAGCTGCCGGGCGGCCCCCATCAACTCCTGACGAAACAGGGATACATGAACAGTTCCTCGCTGACCGGCCCGGCCACCACGGCCCAGGGCTCCGCGACCGGGCGCGCGACCCGCACCCGGGGCCGGATCGGGACGGTCCTCGGCGCCGGTGTCCTCCTGCTCACCTTCTCCGGGCCGGCCGCCCAGGCCGACTCGCTGCCCAATCTGCCGCAGCGCGCCGGCGGCTACGAGGCTTCGTTCTCGCCCGCCTACGACTACGACGTGGACGGCTGCTACGCCGTCTCGGCCATCGGCCCCGACGGCACCCTCAACCCGGGTCTGAAGACTTCCGGCGCCATCAACGGCAACTGCCACGACCAGTCCGACCTGGACCGGTCCCAGACCTACGCCCGGTCCAAGTGCAACAACGGCTGGTGCGCGATCGTGTACGCCAGCTACTTCGAGAAGGACCAGACGGTCAACGGCTCGGGCGGCCACCGCCACGACTGGGAGCACGTCATCTCCTGGGTCAAGCAGTCGTCCGACCAGGTCGAGTTCCTGACCGTGACCCAGCACGGCGGCCAGGCCACCTACCCGCGCTCGTCGGTGCGCTTCAGCGGCAGTCACCCCAAGGTCGTCTACCACAAGGACGGCCTGCCGGCGCTCACCCACCTGTTCCGGCTGGCCAACAGCAACGACGAGCCGCCGGAGAACCACTACCACAGCTGGCGCCAGCCGCCCATCGTCGACTGGAACGGCTGGCCGAGCACCTGGCTGCGCGACCGGCTCAACAACGCCGACTTCGGCTCGGCGACCATCAAGACCACCGACAAGGACGACCGCTTCCGCAACCTGCTCAACGCCTCCAAGCCCGGCGGCATCCCCTTCAACCCCTGGGCGTGACGCCACCGGGCCTGGGCACCGCACGGTGCCCGGGCCCGGCCGCGTCAGCCCCCGCGCTTCCAGAGCCCCCGGTTGGCGAGGAGCGGCAGGACGTTCTCGCCGACCCAGTACGCCTCCTCCAGGTGCGGCGCCCCGGAGAGGACGAACTCGTCGATGCCCATTCGATCGCGCACTTGAGCGCCCCGACCACCCTGCGGTCGTCGAACGGCGCCTTCTCGGCCTTGGCGTCCAGGACCGCCACCACCAGGGACGGGATCACCTGGACCTCCAGGCCCGCCGCCCTGGCCGCGGCGACCTGGCTACCAGGGATCTGGGCGGAGCGCCTCCGGCAGCGGCCGCCCGGCCTCGGCACGGTCGCGGCGGATCCGCGGGGGCGTGGAAGGGGGGCTCCTTCGACCCAAAAGCAATAGATTTGCTTTAGCTGACCGTAGAACCTACGTTCGGCTAAAGCAAAATGTTAGCTTTTGGGTCGGGAGTGCTTCGCGGCTCCCGACCCGACGAGGAGAGGACACCCATGTCTGCCGCCGAACTGACGCCGCGGGAGGCGGCCCGCTGGGCCGCCCGGGCGGGCCTTCCGTTGCCCGACGACCGGCACGGGCCGGTCGCGGCCACCGCCGACCAGCTCCACGCCGTCGTCGCGGTCCTGCGGGAGCTGGACTTCGGGGACACCCCGCCCGCGATCGCCTACCGCGCGGGAACGGAGCTGTCCGATGCGGCCGTATGAGCTCACCGTCGCCGCCGCGGCCGACGAGATCCGGGCCCGGCGGCTGTCTCCCGTGGAGCTGGTCGGCTCGGTGCTCGACCGCATCGAACAGGTGGAACCGCAGCTCAACGCCTATGTCTCGGTCCTCGCGGAGCAGGCGCGCGGTGCGGCGCGCGAGGCCGAGCACGAAGCGGCGCACGGCCGCTTCCGGGGGGCGCTGCACGGCATTCCGATGGGTCTCAAGGACCTGATCGACGTCGCGGGCACCGCGACCACGGCCAGCTCCCGGGTCCGCGAGGGCCACCGCGCGCAGGCCGACAGCACGGTCGCCGCGCGGCTGACGGCGGCCGGCGCGATCCTGCTCGGCAAGACGCACACCCACGAGTTCGCCTACGGCCTGACCACCCCGCAGACCCACAACGCCCGGGACCACGGCCGGGTCGCCGGCGGGTCCAGCGGCGGCTCCGCGGTCGCCGTCGCCTCGGGGGCGGCGGCCTTCGCGCTGGGCACCGACACCGGCGGCTCGATCCGGGTGCCGGCCGCGCTCAACGGCGTCGTCGGCCTCAAGCCGACCTACGGCCTCGTCCCCCGGCACGGCGTCACCTCGCTGTCCTGGTCGCTGGACCACGTCGGTCCGATCACCCGCACCGTCGAGGACGCGGCCGTCGTCCTGACGGCGATGGCCGGTCACGACCCGCGCGACCCCGCCTCGCTGGCCGCCGCCGCCGTGGAACACTGGCCCGGCCCGGGCACCGACCTGACGGGGCTGCGGGTCGGCGTGCCGCGCGACTACTACTTCGACCACCTCGACGCGGAGGTCGAGACCGCCGTCCGGCGCGCCATCGGGCACTTGGCGGACCTCGGCGCGGAGCTCGTCGACGTCGGGATCCCGATGGCCCGCTACATCCGGGCGACCCTCTGGGGGCTGGTGGCGCCGGAGGCCAGCGCGTACCACGAGCGCACCCTGCGGACGGTGCCCGAGCTGTACCAGGCGGACGTCCGGGTCCTCCTGGAGGCCGGCGAGCTGATGACCGCCGGGGACTACCTGCGGGCGCAGCGCTCCCGGACCCTGATGCGGGAGGAGTGGGCCCGTGTGCTGGCCGGGGTCGACGTGATCGCCGCCCCGACGGTCCCGACGACCGCGGTGCGGGCCGGCCAGACAACGGTGACCTGGTCGGACGGCACGTCCGAGGGTGTCGCCGACGCCCTGGTGCGCCTCAGTGCCCCCGCCAACATCACCGGGGTGCCGGCGCTGACCGTCCCGGTCGGCCGCGACGCGGCGGGCCTGCCGATCGGGATGCAGCTGCTCGGCCGGCCGCTCGGGGAGCGCCTCCTCCTGCGGGTCGGTCACGCCTACGAGCAGTCGCGGCCGGCCCCCGTGCCGGCGCCGGTCGGTACCGAGGTGGGCGCCCCCTAAACGCAAGGACTGTGCTTTAAGCTGGTCCCATGAGTCGCAAGCAGATGGTGCGCCCCGGCGGTCGCAGCGCCCGGGTCCAGGCGTCGGTGCACACCGCTGTGCGTGAACTCCTCGCCGAGGTGGGCCGCGACGGGCTGACGGTTCCGCTGGTCGCGCAGCGGGCGGGCGTCACCCCGTCGACGGTGTACCGCCGCTGGGGCGATCTGCAGGAGCTGCTGTCGGACGTCGCGGTGGAGCGGCTGCGGCCCGACGCGGAGCCGGCGGACCACGGCGACCTGCGGTCCGACCTGGCGGCCTGGGCCGAGCAGTTCCTCGACGAGATGGCGTCCCCGTCGGGGCGTGCCTACGTCCGCGACGCCCTGCTCGGCGACCCGGACGGCAGCAACGCCGGCCAGTGCTCGGCCTACGCGGCCGAACAGGTCGACGTCGTGCTGGCCCGGGCGGGCGACCGCGGGGAGGCCGCCCCCGAGGTGGAGACGGTGATGGACCGCGTGGTGGCCCCGATGATGTACCGCATCCTCTTCCGCCCGGCCGGCCTCGACGCCGGGTACGCCCGCCGGCTCGTCGGGGAGCTCCTCGCCGGGTGACGCGCCGGCTCCGGAGCGGCCCGCCGTTCCTCCGCCCGCTCCCCGCGCGGGCCGTGCTCAGGAGCCGTCGGCGAGCCGGTGCCGGAGGTGGTCGTAGGCCCAGGCGGCGAGCGTGGTCGGCGTGGTGGTCCGGACGCTGCGGCGCTGTTCGGGTGTGAAGTCCGCACGGAGGCCGGTCGACATGCCGAGCACGGCCTCCACCAGCCCCTCGGTCATCCCGGACCGCCTGAGCCCGGCGCGCATGGCGTCGTCGGTGATCCGCTCGACGCCGATCCGCCGGCCGGTCGCGGCGGTGAGGATTCCGGCCACCTGCCGCCAGGTCAGGTCCGCCGGTCCGTGCACCGCCCGCACGCACCGCCCGGACCAGGCGGGGGAGAGCAGACGGGTGGCGGCCACCTCGGCGATGTCGCGCGGCGCCACCCAGGCCATGGGCTGATCGAGGGGGAGGACCACCTGGAGCGTGCCCGCCCGGAGGGCTTCGAGCTGAAGTTCGAGATTGGTGAAGAAGTAGCCGCACCTCAGATGGGTGACATCGACCCCGAGGTCGTCCAGGGCGGTCTCGGTCCCCGCCAGGCCGTCGATCTCGCCGGCGCCGTGCCGCTTCTCGGCGCCGACACTGCTCTGGAAGACCACCCGGCCGATCCGGTTGCCGGTGACGGCACGGACCACGGCGGCGGTGGCGCGGGCGTAGTCGGCGAGCGGGTCCTGGCCGCCCGTGGTCGGGTCCACCCAGTACAGCGCGTCGACGCCCTCGGTGGCGGCCGCCACCGCCTCGGGGTCGAACTGGTCGACCCGCACGGCGTCCACCTCGCCCCTGACCTCGGGAGCCAGCCGGCCGGGTTCGCGCAGCAGGACGCGCGGCCGGACGCCGGCCCGGATCAGCGTGGCGACGACGTGGCGGCCGACGTTGCCGGTCGGGGTGGTGACGGCGATCTGCATGGGCTTCCTCTCGTCCGGGGGCGGCTCGGCCTCGGGCCGGGCACCTGGGGCGGCCCGAAGCACCCCATCCTTCCTCCGGTGCGGCCGGGGACGCGTTCGACGGGCGCCGCGTGTCGCGGCCTTCCCCGGAGCCCCCGGCCGACACCGGGGAGTCCGGGCACCGTCGGCGACCATGTCACCAGCCCCGGACGAACGCACGGCCGGGTGCGGGTGGTGTTCCCGGCCCTCGCGCTCTGCTCATGGTGACGCAGGCCGTCGGCGGTGCGGGCCAGGCGGGTCGGGCTCCTGCGCCGGGGCCGGTCCGCCGCCCGCCGCGGCCCGGCCTCAGTCGCCCGTGACCGGCAGGAGGCCGCGTTCGGCGAAGACCTTCTTGGCGACGAAGGTGGCGTTGAGGGCCCTGGGGAAGCCGCAGTAGCCGGCGGAGTGCAGCAGGGCCTCGACGATCTCCTCGGGGGTGAGGCCGACGTTGAGGGAGGCGTTGACGTGGACGTCGAGCTGGGACTCGCAGCCGCCGAGCGCGGTGAGCATCCCCAGGGTCACCAACTGCCGGTCGCGCGGCGCCAGCCCGGGGCGCCGGTAGATCTCGCCGAACCCCCAGGCCACGATCTGGTGGGCGAGTTCGGGGCTGATGTCGGCCAGCGCGTCGACCACCCGCCGGCCGGCCTCGCCGTCGATCCGGGTGAGCGTCTCCAGGCCGCGGTCGTAGCGGTCCTGGCGGGTTTCGGCGGCGTTCGGGGGGATGTCCATGGGGTCACACTCCGTTCCCGGCGGCGCCTCGGCGCCTGCCCGTGGTGTCCGGTCCTCGCCCGACCGTAGGACCTGGAGCGTGCCCGCTCCCGGCTCCGACATGCGGCCGGCCGTCACGCGGAGGTGCGTCCGGAGATATTCCTTGACACGAATATTCTTTGTGGCGAATACTTCTCCTCATGGACGCACTCCTCGCCGCACTGGCCGATCCGGCGCGCTGGCGCCTCGTGAGCCTGCTGGCCGAGCGGCCCCGCCCGGTCGGGGTGCTCGCCCGGCTCGCCGAGGCGCGCCAACCGCAGACGACCAAGCACCTGCAAGCCCTTGAGCGTGCCGGTGTCGTCACCTCCGAGCGCATCGGCCAGCGGCGTGTCTACGCGCTCCGTTCCGCCCCCCTGCGGGAGCTGGCGGCCGAGCTCGCCCGGCTCGCCGACAGCGCGGAGCGGCCCGGCGGCCCGGGCGAGACCCACGAGCGCTACGGGCTCGGCGTCCACGCGGAGCGGCGCGCGGCGGGCGAGGCAGGGTGGGCCGACGGCCGCTCGTTCCGGTTCCACCGCGAGCTGCCGGGGCGCCCGGACCTGGTCTGGCGCCACCTGGTCGAAGCCACCCTGCTCGCCCACTGGTGGACGCCCGACGACCTTCGGGTCTCCGAGCTCGTCTTCGAGGCCCGCCCGGGCGGCCGGATCGTCCAGGAGTACCGCGACATCGAGGACACCGACGGCTCCGACCCGGTCGCCGGCCGAGCGGAGGGAGTCGTCGAGGACGTCCGCCCGGGCGAGCGCCTCGCCTACCGGCTCTCCCCGCTGCTCCCCGGCGGCGGCACCGCCTTCACCGCCCACGTCGAGCTGGGCCTCCGGCCGACCGGCACGGACCCGGGCACCGGGCTCGACGTCCACTGGCGGATCACCGACAGCACCGTCGACTCGGCGGACTTCGTCGCCGGGATCGAGACCGGCTTCGGCCAGAGCCTCGACAAGCTCGCGGCGGCCCTCACGGCCGCCGACGACGACCGGCGACGGCGCCAGCCACCGACGACAGCCACTGACCACTGACGACAACGACACGAGGAGTACGCAATGACCGAGCAGACCGCAAGCCGCCGGGTCGTCACCAACATGAGCCTCTCCCTCGACGGCCGCTACGCCCGGCGCGACCCCCGGGACATGAGCTGGGTGATGCCCTACGCCCACACCGACGTCGCCCGCGACCACCTGACCGGCCTCTGGGAGCCCGCGACGACCGCCCTGCTCGGGCGGGTCAACGCCGAGGGTTTCCTCGGCTTCTGGCCCACCGTCATCGGTATGCCGGGCGTCGACCCGCGCGACGAGGGCTTCGCGAAGTGGCTCGTCGACGCCGACAAGGTGGTCCTCTCCGGCACCCTCGGCGAGTCCGCCCCCGGCGGGGCGCCGTGGGAGCGGACGACGGTCGTCGACCGGCCGACCACCGAGGTGGTCGCCGGCCTCAGGGCCACCGGGGGCGGCGACATCCTGGTGCTCTCCAGCGCGAGCGTCATCAAGGCACTGCTGGCGGCCGACGAGGTCGACCGGCTGGCACTCACCGTCTTCCCGGTCTTCCTCGGCGACGGACCGCGCCTGTTCGACGACGGCCTGCCCGCCGCCGCGTGGGCGCTCGTCAGCCAGACCGCGGGGGAGCACGGCACGCTGGCCCTCGTCTACGACCGGATCCGCTGAACCGGCCGCGTCTCTTCTCCGGGGCGGCCGGCCGGAGTGCCCGTTCGGCCGTGCCGGAGGTGCCTCTTCGGTCCACGCTTCGCCCGGGAACCTTCCGGTCCCGGGCGCTGTTCTGGCACCATCGGCCGCTACTGCGTGACGGACCGTCGGTGACCGCCGTCCTGCCCCGACGGAGGTTCCCGTGACCAGCTCCGACCCCACCCGGCCGGCGAGCCCGGCCCGTCCCGCCCGCCCGGTGACCTCCGGTGCCCACCGGCCGGCCCGGTGGGTGCGGACGAGGCTGCGCACCGGCCCCTGGGCGGCGCTGCTCACCGCCGGACTGGCCTTCGTGCTGGTGTTCCTGGCGGCGGCGATCCCGAGGGTGCTGGACCGCGGCGCGGACGCGGCGCTGCGGGACTTCCTGCACGACCGGGGCCCGCTGGAGACGAGCCTGCTCAGCACCGCTCGCTCCCCGGAGGGCGGCGGGACGGAGGCGGAGCTGGAGGCGGTGGCGGCTCAGCTGGTCGCCCGGGCCGGGGCCGGCCTCCCGGTGGCGCCGTCGGGACCGGTGTTCGGCGCCGAGGCCCTGCTGCGCCACGCGCTGACCACCCCCGGCCTGGACCGCCCGGACGGGCACTCCCCGCCGACCCTGCACCTGCGCTACCTCCACGGCTTCACCGAGCACACCACCCTGGTCGCCGGCGCCTGGCCGTCCGGCGGGAGCAAGGGCGAGCCGATCCCGATCGCGGTGGCCCGCAGTGCGGCGGAGACGATCGGGATCCGGCTCGGTGCGGTCCTCGACGACGACTCGGTGCCCCCGCAGCGGGTGCGGGTGACCGGCCTCTACACCGTCACCGACCCGGCCGAGCCGTACTGGGCCGACCTGCCGTGCACGGGCCGGGCCTGTCTGGAACGCTCGCTCAGCGACCCCAACATCAGGAGCTGGCACACCGCCGCGGTGATCGGGGGCGACGACCTGGGCGCCCTCGGGCGCTGGGGGCGCAACACGCGTGACTTCTGGCGGCTCCCGGTGGACACCGGCGTGCTGCGGGCCGACCGGCTGGCCGGGGTCAGGCACGATGTCGCCGCGTTCCTCACCGGGCCGACGGCCACCGCACTGCTCGCCGCCACCGGCCGCTCCGACCTCTCTACGACGTCCCGGCTGCCCGGCCACCTCGACCGGGCGGTGGCGCGGCAGGCCGCGGTCGCGCCGACGGCCCTGATCGGGCCGGCCGCCGTGGCGGGGGTCGCGGGGGTGGTGCTGGCCCTGGCCACCGCGCTCACCACCGACCGGCGCGGCGCGGAACTGCGGCTGCTGAGGGCCCGGGGCGGGTCCGGCACCGGGCTCCTGCTGCGGCTCTGCGGGGAGGGCGCGGTCACCGTCCTGCCGGCGGCCGTCGCGGCCACCGCGTCGGCGCTCTGGCTGTGGCCCACGCCGCGCTGGGCGGCGGCGGTGGCCGCCGCGCTGGTCACCACCGCCCTCGCCCTGCTCGCCGTTCCGGTCCGGGCCGCGCTGCCGCCGGCCGACGGCTCCGGCAGGGCCGCGCGCCGGGGCCGGCTGATCGCCGAACTCGTCGTCCTCGCCCTGACGGTGGCGGCGGTGTCGGGTGTCCGGCGCCGTGGCGTCGCCCCACCGGACGCGGGCCCCGACCTGCTGCTGGTGGCGGCCCCGCTGCTGATCGCCCTCACCGCGGCGCTACTGCTGGCACGCCTGCTGCCCGTCCTCGCGGGCGGCCTGGCCCGGGCGGCCGCCCGTTCCTCCGGCACGGTGGCGTTCCTGGGCCTGGCCCGCGCCGCCCGGGGCTCCGGTGGCCGGGGCGGCCGGCGGTCGCGGCCCTCCGTCCTGCCGCTCCTGGCCCTCGTGCTCGCGGTCACCACCGCCGGCTTCGGCGCGACCGTGCTGGCGGGCGTCGGGCTCGCCCGGGAGCAGGCCGCGAAGCTCGTGGTCGGGGCGGACGCCTCGGTGGCGGCGCCGGCCGGGATGACCCTGCCGCCCGGGTTCGCCGCGGCCGCCGCAGCGCTGCCGGGGGTCACGGCCGCCACCGCCGTGCGGCTGGAGAGCGAGGCGTTCCTGCTGGAGGGGGTCCCGGGCGTGCGCGCGGGTGTCGACCCGGAGGCCACCCAGGTCACCCTGGTGGTCGCCGAACCCCGGGCCTACGCGCGGATCGCCAGGACTGTCGGGGCGGGCACCTTCGACCCGGCGGCGCTCGACGCGCCGGCCGCGGCGGATCCGGGCGCGCCGACCGTCCCCGCCCTGTTCAGCGCCGACCTCGCCCGCCACCTCGGCCCCGGCGGCCACCGGCTGCGACTGCCCAGCGGCGGCGAAGTCCTCACAGCCCACGCCGGCACGGTCGACGCGACCCCCGCCCTGCCCGGCGCCACCCGCCCCTTCATCGTCCTGCCCACCCCCGCCGCGAGCGCCGTGCTGCCGGAACTCGCCCGCATCACCGACTGGTTCGCGCTCGGCCGGATCGACGAGCCGGCCCTGGCCGGCCTGGTCCGCGCGCTGCCGGCCTCCTCCCTCGCCGACCCCGCCGCCCCGCCGCCGCCCGGGCCGACCGCCGCCACCGCCGTGGTCGGCAACGACCCCGACGCGCTGCGCAGCGGCTACGTCACCCGGACCAGCGCCGCCGTCGCCGCCGACCTCGCCCAGGACCCCCTCCAGCACGCGGCGGGCCGCCTGTTCGGCCAGGCCCAGGCCGCCGCGGGCGCCTTCACCCTGCTCGCCGTCCTGCTCACACTGCTGCGCGCCGCCCCCGACCGGGCCGCCCTGCTGGCCCGGCTGCGCACCATGGGCCTGCGCTCCCGGCAGGGCCTCGCGCTCGTCCTCGCCGAGACGCTGCCGCAGACCCTGCTGGCCGCGGCCGGCGGCGCCCTGGCCGCGCTGACCGCCGTCGCCGTGCTCGGGCCGGCCGTCGACCTGTCCACCCTGGTCGGCGCCCCGGTGCCGACCAGGCTGCGCCCCGCGGCGGCGCCCCTGCTCCTCCCGGCCGCTGCGCTCGCCGCGCTGACTGCTCTCGCGGTCGTCGCCGAGGCCCTGACCGGCGGCCGCCGCCACCTCACCACCCACCTACGACTCGGCGACCGGCCTTGAGCCGTCCGGCCTCGGGGCGTCCGGCCCTGAGCAGACTCGCCCTGAGCCGACCCGTCCCGAGCGGACCGGCCTTGAGCCGTCCGGCCTCGGGGCGTCCGGCCTTGAGCCGACCCGTCCCGAGCCGACCCGTCCCGAGCGGACCGGCCCTGAGCCGTCCGGCCTCGGGGCGTCCGGCCTTGATCCGACCCGTCCCGAGCCGACCGGCCCTGAGCCGTCCGGCCTCGGGGCCACCGGCCTTGATCCGACCCGTCCCGAGCCGACCCGTCCCGAGCGGACCGGCCCTGAGTCGTCCGGCCTCGGGGCCACCGGCCTTGATCCGACCCGTCCCGAGCGGACCGGCCGTGAGCCGACCCGCCCCGAGCCGACCGGTCCTGCCGGGGCGCCGACCGGTCGCCGGCACCGGTCGGGCCCGCCGCGCGCCCTCCGGGGCTCGGCCGAGGAGGAGGCCGAGCCGCGATCCGGGGAGCCGCTGTCGGGCGACGACCGGGGGAATCCCCTGCGAAGGGCGGTACGCCGAGGCGGGCAGCGGCTCCCGCGATCGAGGCCGGACCGCCGGCCCGGCCTCACGGCACCGCCCGAGAAGTGACGAGCCCACAGCACCGTCGGCCCGGGCCGTGGGCGCGAGCGGCCGAGCCGGTGGCCTCCTGTGCCCTGGGCACGGCACCGTTCCCTACCTGATCGTCTCCATCGCGGCCCCCGGCGAGACCGCAGGGATCGGGCCCGGCATGACCGGTGGCAGGCCGATCGGCTGTTGGGCGGCGGGCCCGGACTCGACCGGGCCGGGGCCGACCACCGGGCGTGGGGCCGGTCACAGGGGCGGCAGCCTGGAGGTCCGGGGCAGTCCCCAGGGGAGCTCTCGGACTCGACCCGGCGGACACCGGAGGGCGGTTCCGCGTTCCCTCGCACCTGGCTATCGGCGAGCGCGACTCCGCCGGCCCCGTGACGTACGAGACGGTTCTCGGCCGTCTCGCGGCACGCGGCTGCGTCTGGCGCCAGGACGATGCCCCGACCTTCGACGACCAGCTCCGCGTCCGCACGGAGGCCGACGTCCCTCGGCTTCGTGCGCGCGCCCGACGGGTGGCTGCCGCCGATCCCCTCCATGTCGGCTCTCACGAAGGCCGGCCGAGGTCCCCGGTGCGGGCGGCGGCTGCCTCCTCCAGCAGCGACCAGCCGTCGAGCTCCACCGGTCGCCGGTCTCCCGGCTGCCATCCACGGGCCGCGGCCGTGCCCAGCAGGGCCCGGACGGCGCCCGGTTCGTGCAGGTTCAGTGAGCCACCCCGGACGAACCCGACGTCCCCGGAGCCCAGGGGGAACCCGCCGGGGACGTACCGGTCGGGTCCGCCGGCGAAGACGATGCGCAGCGTTCCGCCGGAGCCGGCCGGCTGCGGGTGCAGGGTGAGGGTCTCGCGGCAGTCGGTGAAGGCCTCGCCGGCCGGTCCGGGGTGGCTGTGGCGGAGCGACCACAGGTACGTCCGGCCGTCGGCGACCAGTCGGCGGGGCTTTCTCGGGTGGCGTGGCACAGAGCCGAGCGTACGCGGCGCGATCCGCCGGGTCCGCCGGGTCAGGGGGCCGGAGAGGGCGCGGACCTACGGTGCGGCCGGTCCGCGCGGGTCGGCGCCCGAGGTCAGCCAGGCCCCGATCCCTGAGAGGGCGTCCGGCCCGTTGTCGGCCTCCACCGTGGCGGCCAGGTCGGCGATCGTGACCCCGGCCAGCGAGGCCCGCCAGGCGGCGTCCGCGGCCCCCATCGCGCGGGCGATGGGGCACGGCTCGGTGCACTGCTCAGCTGGTGTCGCGAACGGCCCGCGCCGGCGTATCTCGGTGCACACGAACGCCGGGGTGGCGCCGTCGACGGCCTGGACGACGTCGAGCAGCGTGATCTCGTGGGCCGCCCTGGTGATCACGTAGCCGCCGGTCTTGCCCTGGACCGAGCGCACCAGACCCGCCCGCGAGAGGGCCTGCAACTGCTTGGCCAGGTAGCTGGGCGATACCTCGTGCAGCTCGGCCAGCCGGGCCGCCGGCACCGGCTCCCCGGCGGCGGTCAGGACCACACAGCAGTGCAGCGCCCATTCGACGCCGCCGGACAGCTTCATGTCGCCTCCACATTGACTCGGACATAGACTATCCGAGTATTATCCCGGACATCTGGTATCCGGGTTTGCCCCCAGGGGAAGCCCCCGTCACGAAGGAAGGCACACCATGAGGATCACCGTCATCGGCACCGGCCTGATCGGCTCCCGGCTCGCCGACGTGCTTGAGCGGCAGGGCCACGACGTGACGGCGGTGTCCCGGTCGTCCGGCCTCGACCTGCTCACCGGCGAGGGTCTCGACCAGGCGGTCGCCGGCGCCCACACGGTCGTCAACGTGACCAACTCCCCGACCTTCGACGAGCAGTCCCTCGACTTCTTCCGCACCACCGTCGGCAACCTGCTCGACGCCGGCGACAAGGCGGGCGTGCGCCACCAGGTCGCCCTGTCGATCGTCGGCGTGGACCAGGTGCCCCAGCTCGACTACTACCGGGCGAAGACCCTCCAGGAGGACCTGCTGCGCGGCGGCCCCACCCCCTACTCGATCGTCCGCGCCACCCAGTTCTTCGAGTTCGTGGAGCCCACCATGTCGTGGACCTCGGACGACAGCGCCGTCCGGCTGCCCGCGACTCCCCTCCAGCCCATCGCCGCCGACGACGTGGTCGACGTCCTCGCGGAGGTGGCCACGGCGGCCCCGCTGACCGGCACCCTCGACATCGCGGGCCCCGACCGGTTCACGCTGGACGAGCTCGGCCGGATCACCCTGGCCGCCAGGGGCGACGGGCGCCCTGTCGTCACCGACGACCAGGCGGGCCTGTTCGCCGCCGTCCGCGGCGACGTCCTCACCCCCGGCCCCGAGGCCCGCCTCGCGCCCACCCACTACCGCGACTGGCTGGCGGCCGCCATCGCCGGCTGAGGGCCGCGCCGGGCGGGGGCCCGGGCGCCGGGCGAGTGGTGCGGGTGTCGCGCCCCTGGGTCGGACGCCCGGCCCCATCGGTACTCGGACGCGCACCGTTTGCGCGGGCCCGTAGCGGAAAGGCGCGGCGCATGGCAGTCATCGATCTCACCCGGACCACTCCACTCGCCGCGGACGGGGCGGGCGCACACCTCTGGCTGATCGCCGTGGGCGTCCTCCTGGTCGTCGCCCTCATGCTCGCCTTCGTCCTGGGGCAGCGCCGCAAGGACCGCGAGCCGCCGCCCGTCGACCTGTCGGGGGCACGGGAGTCCGACCCGCGGCGCCAGCCGCCGCCGGGCTGATCCCGCTCGCCGGACCGCCCCGAAGGGCCCCGGGTCGGTCTGCCGACCCGTGAGCATCCGGCCTCCGCCGCACCTGCCCCAGCACGACCTCCGCCCCGGTACCGGACCCCGGTACCGGGGCGGACGTGTGGGTGGTGGTGCCCGCGGGGCCGGTGAGCGGTGGTGGCGGAGCCCGGGTGGACGGTGGCGACGGCGGGATCGAGCCGGTCGCCGATGGTCCGCACCACCCGGTGCGGACCATCGGCGGTTGGGCGGGGGTGCGGTGAGGCTTCGGGCCGGTGGGGGAGTCGACGGTGCCCGATGGACCGTCAGGCACCCGGGGGGTCAAGCGACGGACGGGTGGGCCGGGTTTCGGCCAACCCGGCGGGCGGGTGCTGACATGTCCGCGCAAACATGGCACGCTGCCGCTAGCCGTTCGCGTCCAACATGGCCGTACAACTTCGGTAGTTGACGTTGAGTCAGCGCTTTGGTTCCTTCCCGCCCCCGCTCCGTCGGACGAACACGGTTCCGCTCCACCCGGACGGCCAGGGTCCTGCCCGTCCGGGCCTGCACCGGCCGAGGTCGTACATCGGCCGCCTCCACGAGGAGTTCCGTTGAGAGGTTCCCCCCGCAAGGCCGTCGCCGCAGGTGCGTTGATCGCCGCATCCGCGATGATCGCCGTCACCTTCCCGGCACACGCCGCCCCCGCCCCCGTGTCCGAAGCTCCCGCCCCCGTGTCGGAAGCTCCCGCCCCCGCGTCCGAAGCTCCCGCCCCCAGGGCCGGCGCCCTCGCGGCGCCGCTGGGCGAGGAGGAGCGGACGGCGCTGCTGGCCGACGCCCAGGAGCGCCGCGCCGCCACCGCGAAAGCCCTCGGCCTCGGCGCCCAGGAGGAGTTGGTGCCGAAGGCGGTCGCCAGGGACGCGGACGGCACGGTGCACACCCGGTACGACCGCACCTTCGCCGGACTGCCCGTCCTCGGTGGTGACCTGGTGGTGCACACGGCCGCGAACGGCGCCACCACCGGCGTCGACAAGGCCACCGGCGCGGCCATCGCGATCGCGCCCGCCCTCGCGGCGGTCACCGCCGAGTCCGCCGACTCCGCCGCCCTGGAGCGCGCCAGGGCCGAGGGGGCGAAGGACGCGAAGTCCGAGTCCGTCCGCAAGGTGGTCTGGGCGGCCTCCGGCAGCCCGGCGCTCGCCTGGGAGAGCGTCGTCGGCGGTCTGCAGCACGACGGCACCCCCTCCGAGCTGCACGTGATCACCGACGCGGCGACCGGCGGCAGGCTGTTCGAGTACCAGGACGTGAAGAACGGGGTCGGCAACAGCCGGTACTCCGGTCAGGTCACCATCGGCACCGCCGGGTCGGCCGGCGCGTACAGCCTGACCGACAACGCCCGTGGCGGGCACCGGACGTACGACCTGCGGCACCAGGAGACCGACGACACGCCGGGCACGCTGTTCACCGACGCGGACGACGTGTGGGGCGACGGCGCCACCGGCAACGCGCAGACCGCCGGTGTGGACGCGCAGTACGGTGCCCAACTGACCTGGGACTTCTACCGGAACGTGCTGGGCCGCAACGGCATCAGGAACGACGGCGTCGCCGCCCACAGCCGCGTGCACTACGGCACCTCGTACGTCAACGCGTACTGGTGGGACGGCTGCTTCTGCATGACGTACGGCGACGGCGAGGGCGATGCCAACCCGCTCACGTCGATCGACGTCGCCGCCCACGAGATGACGCACGGCGTCACCTCCGCCACCGCCGACCTCGTCTACGGCAACGAGTCCGGCGGCCTGAACGAGGCCACCTCCGACATCATGGGCACCGCCGTGGAGTTCTGGGCGAACAACGCCGCCGACCCGGGCGACTACCTGATCGGCGAGAAGATCAACATCGACGGCGACGGCAAGCCGCTGCGCTACCAGGACCAGCCCTCCAAGGACGGCTACTCCAAGGACTACTGGTACTCCGGTGTGGGGTCCGAGGACGTCCACTTCTCCTCGGGCGTGGCCAACCACTGGTTCTACCTGGCCTCCGAGGGCAGCGGCGCCAAGCGGGTCAACGGCGTGAACTACGACTCGCCGACCCACGACGGCCTGCCGGTCAACCCGGTCGGCCGCGACGCCGCCACCAGGATCTGGTACCGGGCGCTGAGCACCTACATGACCTCCACCACCGACTACGCCGCCGCCCGTACGGCCACCCTCAAGGCGGCCGCCGACCTCTACGGTGCCACGAGTCCGACCTACAAGAACGCCGCCAACGCGTGGGCCGCGGTCAACGTCGGCGCGCGCCTCACCCAGGGCGTGACGGTCACCAACCCCGGTGACCAGGTCACCAGGACGGGTACGGCGGTGAGCCTGCAGACCAAGGCCGTCAGCAGCAATCCCGGCGCCCTGGCCTACGCGGCCACCGGGCTGCCCGCCGGCCTGACGATCAACGCCGTTACCGGCCGGATCACCGGCACCCCCACCGCCCAGGCCGAGAGCACCGTGACGCTCACCGTCAAGGACTCCACCGGCGCGCTGGACGTCGTGTCGTTCCTCTGGACCACCTACACCCTCGGCCAGTGCGCGACGTCCCAGCGACTCGCCAACCCCGGCTTCGAGTCGGGCCCGACGGCCTGGTTCGCCTCGGGCGCCCGGGTGATCGACTCCACCAATCCCTACACCGCGCCGCGCAGCGGCAGCTGGAAGGCGTTCCTGGACGGCTACGGGAGCACCCACACCGACACGCTGTCCCAGACGGTGTACATCCCCTGGGGGTGCCGGGCCACCCTCGGCTTCTGGGTGGACATCGCCACCGACGAGGGCACCAGGAGCATCCCCTACGACAAGCTCACCGTGCAGGCCGGGGACACCGTGCTGGCCACCTACTCCAACCTGGACGCCACCACCGGCTACGTCCGCAAGAGCGTCGACCTCTCCGCGTACGCCGGGCAGTACGTCAACCTGCGGTTCGTGGGGTCGGAGGACCTCGCCGCCCGGACCACGTTCCTGATCGACGACACCTCGGTCGACCTCGGTAACTGAACCGTCCGCCCGGACGGTTCCGCCGGCCGGTGACGGGCCGGTGCACCGGGGTGCACGGCGAGGCCCGGCCCGGCGGGGCCGGGCCTCGCTCCGCGCCCCGGTCGGTGCGGCCGGTCATTTCGGTACGGCGGTGGGCCAGTTGTTCTTGACGACGGTCTGCGCCTTCGCCACCTGGGACTCCTTCGGGAAGGCGGGGGTGCCCTCCACCGTCGGCAGCTTCGCGGCGAGCGCGGTGTCGAGGGTGCCGTTCTTGGCCATGGCGTCCATCAGGACCGGGCGGGCGAAGTCCACCAGCCGCAGGTTCTGGCCCTCGGGGGAGGCGAGGTACTCCTCCCAGAGGCGGGCGGCGGCCGGGTGCGGGGCGTCCTTGTTGACGGCCTGCGCGTAGTACTGGGAGAAGCTGCCGTCGAACGGGATGGAGACCCTCCAGTCCACGCCCGCCGGGCGCAGCTGGTCGACGTGCTGGAGGTTGAGGAAGTCCCACTCGATGCTGATCGGCGTCTTCCCGGTGGTGATCGCGGTCAGGTCGGAGTTGGCGTGGCTGAAGTTGCCGGCCTCGTTCAGCCGGGCGAAGAAGTCGATACCGGGCTGGATGTCGTCGAACGACCCGCCGTTCGCCAGGGCCACGGCGTACACGGCGGCGAAGGCCGACCCGGCGCTGGTGGGTTCGCCGGTGAACGCGATCATGCCCTTGTACTGCGGGTCGAACAGCTCGGCGAAGGAGTTCGGGCAGGTCTTCACCCGGTGGGCGTCGCAGCCGATGGAGACGTAACCGCCGTAGCTGTTGTACCAGCGGGCCTGGTGGTCCTTCTGGGCGGCGGGTATCTGGTCGTACCCGGTCGTGCGGTACGGGGCCAGCAGGCCCTGCGCGGCCGCGGACTGGGCGAAGGAGTCGCCCAGGTCGAGCACGTCGGGCGCGCCGGGCTGTCCCTTGAGCCGCTTGATGTCGTCGATCTCCTGCTGGCTGGAGCCGTCCGGGTTGTCGTTGACGACCTTGATCCCGTACTTCTTCGAGAACCCGTCCATCAGGCCGCCGTAGTTCGCCCAGTGGGGGAGCAGCGTGGTGGTGTTGAGCTGTCCCTCCGCCTGCGCCTGCCGGACCAGCTCGTCCATGCCGCCGATGTCCTGGGCGGAGGCGGAGCGGGCCGCCGCCACCGGCGTGCCGGCGCTCTGGCCGCCGCAGCCGGCGAGTCCGGCGGTCACCAGGGTCAGGCAGGCGGCGAGTGCGGCCAGGTGGCTTCGACGAGGTGTGACCACGACGCCTCCAGAAGGAGTGCAGGGAAGTTCGGGGGCCGGGCCGCCGGAAGGGGGGGGGCGGCGAGGTCTCGGCGGGGGCCGGTGCCGGGCGGCGGGGTGTCCGGCGGCCCGTGGACCCACGGGTCCCGCGTCCGGCCCGTGGGTCGGGCGTTGCCGACCGGAGGACTGCCGACCGCGGGGTCGCCCGGCCGGGCCACGGAGCCTGCGGCCGGTTCCGAGGTGGTGACGATGAGTTACGGATTCCGGGGCGCGGTGACGCTGAGTACCAGACTACCGGCCCGGTGGGCGGTTCCGCCGGAAATGCCTGGCCGGCCTCACGAATCCCCGCCCGACCCGCCCCGTGACCGGCCTCAGAGCTCGATGTCGTCCCAGGATCCCAGCAGCATGGCGCCCAGCGCCTCCTCGTCCTGCGCCCCGCCGCTGTCGAGCGTCTGGGAGGCCCAGATGGTCTTGCCCCGCGGGGAGTACCGGGTGCCCCAGTGCTGGGCGTACTGGGCGACGAGGAACAGGCCGCGGCCGCCCTCGTCGGTGTCCTTGGCCCGGCGGATGTGCGGGGCGGTGCTGCTGCCGTCGGAGACCTCGCAGACCAGGGTCTGGGTGAGGAGCAGCCGCACCCGGACCGGGTCCTTGCCGTAGCGGACGGCGTTGGTGATCAGTTCGCTGAGGATGAGCTCGGTGCCGAACGAGATGTGCTCCAGGCCCCACTCCGCCAGCTTGCGGGCACAGGCGTTGCGCACCGGGCCGACCGCGGCCGGGTCCCGGGCCACCTCCCACTCGGCGACGTGGTCGCGCTCCAGCAGCCGGGTCCGCGCCACCAGCAGCGCGACGTCGTCCTCCGGTCGGCCGGGCGGCAGCGTCGCCATCACGGCGGCGCAGACGGCCTCCGGCGAGGAGTCCGCCCCGCCGACGGTCGTGCGCAGCTCCTCCAGCGCCGCGTCCAGGTCGCGGGTGCGGTCGCCGAGCAGCCCGTCGGTGTAGAGGACCAGCCGGGAGCCCTCGGGCACGGTCAGCTCGGCAGTCTCCACGGGCAGGCCGGCACCGAGGCCCAGCGGCGGGGAGACCGGTGGGCGCAGGAACGTCACCGTCCCGTCGGGGTGGGCCACGGCGGGCGGGAGGTGGCCGGCGGTGGCCGCGGTCACCTGCCCGGACACGGCGTCGTAGACCACGTAGAGGCAGGTGGCGCCGGTGATCGCCTGGACGCTGTTCTCGCTGTCCTCGTCCTGGACGTCGATCCGGGAGACGAGCTCGTCCAGGTGGCCGAGCAACTCGTCGGGGGGCAGGTCCAGCGCCGAGAAGTTGTGGATGGCGATGCGCAGCCGGCCCATGGTGGCGGCGGCGTGCAGTCCGTGCCCCACCACGTCGCCGACCACCAGCGCGACCCGGGCGCCGGGCAGCGGGATCACGTCGAACCAGTCGCCGCCGGCCCCGGCCTGCGCGGGCAGGTAGCGGTGGGCCACCTCCAGGGCCTGCTGCTCCGGCATGCCGCGGGGCATCAGGCTGCGCTGCAGGGTCACCGCCATGGCGTGTTCGCGGGTGTAGCGCCGCGCGTTGTCGATGCACACCGCGGCGCGGCCGGCGACCTCCTCGGCGAAGGAGAGGTCCTCCTGGTCGAACGGCAGTGAGGCCCCGGCGCGCCAGAAGTTCACCAGACCGAGCACCACCCCGCGGGCCTGCAGGGGCACCACCGCGAGCGAGTGGATCCCGTAGTCGAGGATCTGCTGGGCGCGTTCGGGGTCCTGGGAGCGCCAGCCGCTGGAGCCGGCCAGGTCCGGTTCCACGAGGGAGCGCCCGTCGTGCACGCTGGCCGCCATGGGTGTGTCGGGCGCGAACCGGATCAGCTTGCCGACCGGGTAGAGCGGGTGGTCCTCGGCCAGCCCGGCGACCGCGCTGCGGCGCAGCCGGACGCTGGCCCCGTCCGGCTCCTCGCCACGCAGCACGGCGTCGCGCAACTCGACGGTGACGACGTCGGCGAACCCGGGGACGGCGACCTGGGCGAGCTCCTCGGCGGTGCGCACCACGTCCAGCGTGGAGCCGATCCGCATCCCGGCGTCGTAGAGCAGCCGCAGCCGCCCCCGGGCCACCTCCGCCCGGCCGGACAGCGAGCGCAGCTCGGTGGTGTCGCGCAGGGTCACCACGTTGGTGCGGTGCACGCCGAAGGGGGTGGTGGAGCGCTTGTTGAGGGCCAGCAGGCGGTCCGCCGCCAGGTGGACCTCGTCGCTGGCGATCCGGTCCGAGCTCAGCAGGTCGGCGGTGCGGGGGTCCAGCCCCAGGTCGCCGATCCGGCGTCCCTCCGCGTCGGGCGGGAGGTCCAGCAGCCGCCTGGCCTCGTCGTTGGCGAGCAGCAGCCGGTCGTCGTCGCCGGTGATGAGCACGCCCTCCCGCACGGCGTGCAGGACGGCGTCGTGGTGTTCGTACATCCGCGTCATCTCGGCCGGGCCCAGGCCTCGGGTCTGCCGGCGCAGCCGGCGGCTCACCAGGGCGGCGCCGCAGGCGGCCAGCGCGACGGCCACGCCGGCGCCGCCCAGGAAGAGGGGCAGCTGCCGGTTCACCGAGTGCTGCACCGATTCCACCGTGACCGGGACGGAGACGATCGCGACCACCTTGCCCGAGGCGTCCTTGACGGGGGCGGCGGAGATCACCGACGGGCCCAGCACTCCGTTGAAGGTCCGGGTGAAGGAGATGCCCTGCGCGGCCTTGGCGTACGGACCGATGACGTGCTTGCCGATCTGCGTGGTGTCGCTGTGGGTGAGGGTGATCCCGTCCAGCTTGTACACGATGATGGCGTCGACGCCGGCGGCCTTGCGGGCCTCCTCGGCCAGGGGCTGCAGCGTCGCGCTGGGATCGTCGCTGTCCAGGGCCTCCAGGAGGCCCGGGGCGTGCGCGAAGGACTGGGCGGCGGCGACGGTGCGGTCCCGGGCGTCGGCCAGGGTCTCGCGCCGGGTCTGCAGGACGAGGGCCACCAGCGCCCCGGCGATGAGCAGGATCACCAGCAGCAGTTGGAGGAAGAAGACCTCCCGGGCGAAGCTGCGGGTGGCCGGACGGGTCCGGCCGGCGAACGGGCGCGACCCGGCTGCCGACTCGCCCGTCGACTCCGGGGCGGCGGCCTCGGTCCGGGGCGATGCGGTGGCGCCGGGCTTTCCGGAGCGACGGGTGAACCATCGCCGGAATATGCCCGAATTTACGCTCATACCCCCTTTTATCCTGGTTTCCACAGAACTGGCAAGGAAACCGTGACCGCCCGGTCCCTCCTGGGGGGCGGCTTCGGCCGCGCGGGCGGCCGGCGTGCTCCCGGTGTCCTCCCGGGCACGGTCGGCGGCGCGGCGCCGACCCCGGGCGGCGCGCGCACAAAACGCTGCACAAACGATTCGACTGGGCCGATGGAGCGGAATCGCTGCAGCGTGGGGACGTGACCCCACCCACGCGGACCTGTGTCGGCGTCCCCCTCCAGCGGGCGGCGCCGGCAGGCGACGGCCTGCCGCGGCTCCTGGCCCGCTCGGCGCGCGGCGACGAGGCGGCGTTCGAGCAGCTGTACCGCGCCGTCGCCGGGCCGGTGTACGGGACCGCGCTGCGGACGCTGCGCGATCCGGCCCACGCCGAGGAGGTCGCCCAGGAGGTCCTGTTCGAAGTGTGGCGCACCGCCGCGGCCTACCGGGCCGAGCGCGGGTCGGTGCTGACGTGGGTGCTGACCATCGCGCACCACCGGGCCGTGGACCGCGCCCGCGCCGCCCGGGCGGCCACCGAGCGCGACCGGAGCCTCGCCCGCCGGGACGTCGCGGAGGCTGACCCGCCGGACGAACAGGCCGTCCGCTCGCTGGACCGGCTGCGGGTCCGGTCGGCACTCGCGGGTCTGAGCGGCGTCCAGCGCGAGGCGGTGGTGCTGGCCTACTTCGGCGGGTACTCGCAGCGCGAGATCGCGCACCGGCTGGAGGTGCCGCTGGGCACCGTCAAGACCCGGATCCGCGACGGTCTGACCCGGCTCCGGGCCGCGTTCGCACTGCCGGACCGGGGCGGAGCGCGCCCGGGGGGAGTGCCGGCCCAGCCGTCCCCCGGCACCGGCCGCCCGGGCCGGTCACCGGCCGGGAGCGGCCCGCGATCGCCGGAAGCGGGCCGCGGCGCCGCGCCGGCAGGGATCCGCCCGAGCCCGCCGGCGGGCCCGCCAGCTCCGGCCGCGCGCAACGGTGCGGGAACGCTGCGCCGGGCGGCGGGGTGCCGTGCGGGCGAGCATGGAAGCGTCACTTCTGACGACGGGCCACCGTCGGTGGCCGTCGCCACCGGGCGTCCGCGGCCGCGTATACGGTTGACCGCGCGAGCCCCTACGCGCACGCGAGCACCCACCCGATGCCCGGGGCGGCAGCGCTCCGACGCAGGCCCACGGACCGTCCCACCAGCGGGAGGACATCATGACTCTCGACCACCGCACCCCCGCGCACGAGCGCCCCGTGCCCGCGAGCCCGCCCACCGAGACGCCCGAGTGCGAGGCGTCGACCTGCGCGGGCATCTCCACCCCGGAGGTGACCGAGCTGCACACGGCCTGGCCCGGCTGGATCCCCCTCCTGGTGATCACCGTGCTGGTGGTCTGCTGCGTCGGCTTCGCGGTGGGGAGGATCGGGGGATGGTGACCCTGCCCGCCGAGCACGGCGCCGGCCCGTGGGGCGGTGGCCGGCCGGGCCCACCGGACGCCCCCGAGGACGCGGGGCTGCCCACCGGCGGAGTCGCCCGCCGCCTCGGCGTGTCGCCGACCACGGTCCGCTCGTGGGAACGCCGCTACGGCATCGGCCCGGCCGACCGCGCGGCCGGGCACCATCGCCGCTGGAGCCGGCAGGACATCGCGGTCCTGGAGGCCATGTGCCGCCTGACGGCCCGCGGAGTGCCGCCGGGCGAGGCGGCCCGGGCCGCCCTCGCCGAGCGCCGCGCCGCGCTCCACGACGCACCGCCGCCCGCCGGCCGGCCGCCCGGAACGGAGGGGTCGAGTGACATCCCGGCCCGCCGCGACCCGGGCGGCAGCCGTGCCCTGCGGGTCGGGACGGTACGCCCCGAGTGCCGCGGCCTGGCCCGGGCGGCGGTCCGGCTGGACGCACCCGAGGTCGCCGGGATCCTGCGCGACGCGGTCGTCGCACTGGGGGTGGTCGACGCGTGGACGGAGGTCATGATGCCCGCCCTGCGGGCCGCGGGCCGCAAGTGGGCGGCCGACGGCGAGCAGTACGTCGAGGTCGAGCACCTGCTCTCCTGGCACGTCTCCAGCGTCCTGCGCGGCGTGGCCGTGGAGACCGGCCCGACCCGGCCGGTGCCGCCCGTCGTCCTCGCGGCGGTGCCCGGCGAGCAGCACACCCTCCCGCTGGAGGCGACGGCCGCGGCGCTCACCGAGCGCGGCCTGCCCTTCCGGATGCTGGGGGCGGCCGTCCCGTTCCGGGCCCTGCTCGACGCCGTCCACCGGATCGGCCCGGGCGCCGTGATGATCTGGTCCCAGGACCGGCACACCGCCGACCCCGAGCTGCTGCGCCGGGTGAGCGGCAGCATGTGGGGTCCGCGCGGCTCCCGCACCCGGGCCCTGGTGGTGGCCGCCGGCCCCGG
Organism: Kitasatospora sp. NPDC086009; assembly: GCF_044540385.1. Lineage (NCBI taxonomy): Bacteria > Bacillati > Actinomycetota > Actinomycetes > Kitasatosporales > Streptomycetaceae > Kitasatospora > Kitasatospora sp. NPDC086009. The sequence continues at coordinate 12,119 of NZ_JBITSA010000005.1, read as the reverse complement.
CTGGGCCCGCGCCCTTCCCCCGGCCGGCGCCGCCTGCCCCCGCACCCTCGCGAGCGCCGTGGACCTTCTCGAACAGGCGCTCACGGGCTGACCTCCGCCGCCCGGCGGGCCGGTTCCCGGCCGCGCCGGGCCCCGCCGGATCCGCGCCGGTCCCGCCCGCTGTGCCGGACGCTCGTCGGCCACGGTGCGCGATGCGCACGAGCCCCCGCAGCCCGACGCCGGGCCGCTCCACGAGCCGGGATCCACGAGTCGGGCCGGTCCCCACGAGCCGGGCCAATCCAAGGACCGGGTCGGCTCCGAAGATCCGGTGCAACGACAAAGCGGGCCGCGCCGCGGCCCCGTCGGGAGGGGCTCTCGTGACCATGTTCGGCATCGTCTCCACCTCGCGGGCCCCCGCCCGCGGCGACGGCGGCGCGCGTCCGCGCCGGGTGGCGGTGGTGGGGTCCGGCGTGGCCGGACTCACCGCGGCGTACGAGCTGTCCCGCGCCGGGACGGAGGTCGAGCTGTTCGAGGCCGACGGGCGCCTCGGCGGCCACGCCCACACCCAGCGGGCGACCGCACGGGACGGGCGGACGCTGGCCCTGGACACCGGCTTCCTGGTCCACAACACCCGGACCTACCCCCACCTGCTGCGGCTCTTCGCCGAACTCGGGGTGCGCACCCAGGACACCGAGATGAGCATGTCCGTGCGGTGCGACGGGTGCGGTCTGGAGTACGCGGGCGCGCGCGGACCGGCCGGCCTGCTGGCCAGGCCCGACGCCCTGACGCGCGGCCGGTACCTGCGGATGCTCACCGAGGTGCCGCGCTTCCACCGGCGGGCCCGCCGCCTGCTCGCCGACCCGGCCGCCGGCGACCCCAGCCTGCGTGACTTCCTCACCGCCGAGGCCTTCTCCCCGTACTTCGTGAGCCACTTCATGACCCCGGTGGTGTCCGCGGTGTGGTCCTGCGCCCCCGACCTGGCAGGCGACTACCCGGCGCGGTACCTGTTCACGTTCCTCGACAACCACGGCCTGCTCGGGGTGACCGGCGCGCCGGCCTGGCGGACCGTCGTCGGCGGCTCCCGCACGTACGTGGAGAGGATCGCCGAGCGGCTCACCACCGTCCGCCGGTCCGCCCCGGTCCGGGCGGTGCGCCGGCACCCGGACGGGGTCAGCGTCGTCACCGCGGACGGACACCGGACCGAGGCCGACGCCGTCGTCGTCGCCACCCACGCCGACCAGGCGCTGCGCCTGCTCGCCGATCCGACCGACGCGGAGCTGGAGATCCTCAGCGCCTTCACCTACTCGCGCAACCCGACCGTGCTGCACCGCGACCCCTCCGTGCTGCCCACCGCCCGGTGGGCCCGCGCCTCGTGGAACTACCGGATGCCCCACTGCACCGCCCCCTCGGACCGGGTACGGGTCAGCTACCACCTCAACCGGCTGCTCCGGCTGGACGCCGACGACGACTACCTGGTCACCCTCAACGAGGACCGGGACCAGCCCGTCCCGGAGCACCTGATGGTCTCCCGCACCGTCTACGAGCACCCGGTCTACACCGCGGGCACCCTCGCCGCGCAGCGCCGGCTGCCCGAACTCGCCACGGCCCGCACCGCGTTCGCCGGCGCCTACCACGGCTGGGGCTTCCACGAGGACGGCTGCCGCTCCGGGGTCGAGGCGGCCCGGTCGCTGCTGGGGGTGGGCGCGCCGTGACCACCCCGCCCGGGCCCTGGGGCGCGGTCCTCTACGACACCCTCACCACCCATGTGCGCACCGATCCACCCAGGCCGCCGTTCCGCCACCGCGGCTACCTGTGGCTGGTCGACCCGGACCGCCTCCCCCGGGTGCCGTGGCCACTGCGTCCGCTGGCCTCCTTCCGCCCGCGGGACCACCGGATCGACCGGGGTGCACGAGAGTTGACGATCCGTCAGGAAATCGACCGGTACCTGGCCGAGCACGGCGTACGGCTCGGCGAGGGCCGGATCCTGATGCTCACCCAGGCGCGGTCGCTCGGGCACGTGTTCAACCCGCTGACCGTGTACTGGTGCCGCGACGGCGCGGGCCACCCGCTCTGCACGGTCGTCGAGGTCCACAACACCTACGGCGGCCGCCACCGCTACCTGCTGCCGCCCGATCCCGGCGGCCGTGCCGAGACCCCCAAGGACTTCTACGTCTCACCGTTCTTCCCGGTCGACGGACGCTACCGGATGGTGCTGCCGGAGCCGGGGGAGCGGCTGGCCCTGACCGTCCACCTGGACCGCGGCGGCGGCCGCGCCTTCACGGCCACCGTCCGCGGCACCGGCCGCCCGGCCGGCCCCGCCGCCCTGCTGCGTGCCGCGCTCGCCCACCCCCTCGCCACCTGGGCCGTCAGCCTCCACATCCGCTACCGGGGCGTCCGCCTCTGGCTGAGCGGCCTGCCCGTCCACCCCCGCCCGACCGCCGGCCCGGACCGGTGCGCAGAGCGGTCCACGCCCACGGAAGAGCCCACGGAAGTGCCCACGGAAGAGGTGCCCGCCCCATGACGACCACGGTTCCCCCGACGGCGAGGCCGACGCCCGTCGTCGATCCCGCCCGCTGGCCGGACGTCGCCAGGGTGCCGCACGTGCCGCTGCGCGCGGCCGTCGCCGGACGCCTGCTGCGCCGGGTCGCCGCGCGGCGCGGCCTGCTCGTCGAACTCCCCGGCGGCCGGGCCCTGCGCCCCGCCCCGCCCGGCGCGCCGGTGCTGCGCCTGCACCACCCGCGGGCCTTCCTCCACCGCCTCGGCGAGAGCGGCCTGATCGGCTTCGGCGAGTCCTACCAGGCCGGCGACTGGGACAGCCCCGACCTGGTCGCCCTCCTCACCGCGCTGGCCAGCGCCCCCGAGACCCTCGTCCCGGCCGGCGCGCGCTGGCTGCGCCGCTTCTACGTCCGGCGCCCGCCGGCGGCGGAACTGCCCACCGCGGCGAACGCCCGGAGCAACGTCCGCCGGCACTACGACCTGTCCAACGACCTGTTCGCCCTGTTCCTCGACCCGACGATGACCTACTCCTCGGCGCTCTTCGCCGCCGGACCGGACCGTCGGCCGACCGCCACCCGGGAGGAGCTGGCCGCCGCCCAGCACCGCAAGATCGACCGGCTGCTCGACCTCGCGGACGTCGGCCCCGGCACCCGGCTGCTGGAGATCGGCACCGGCTGGGGCGAACTCGCCCTGCGTGCCGCCGCCCGGGGCGCCCGCGTCGTCAGCCTGACCCTCTCCGAGGAGCAACTCGCCCTCGCCCGGCGGCGGATCGCCGAGGCCGGACAGCAGGACCGGGCCGAGGTCCGGCTCTGCGACTACCGCACCGCGGAGGGCGAGTACGACGCCGTCGTCAGCGTCGAGATGATCGAGGCCGTCGGACGCCCGTTCTGGCCGGACTACTTCACCGTGCTCGACCGGGTCCTCGCCCCCGGCGGCCGGGTCGCCCTCCAGGCGATCACCATGCCGCACGACCGCATGCTCGCCGGCAGCCGCAGCCACACCTGGATCCTCAAGTACGTGTTCCCCGGCGGCCGGATCCCGTCCGTGCGGGCGATGACCGAGACCGCCGCCCGCCACACCCGGCTGCGGGTGACCGGCACCGACGCGTTCGGGCCGCACTACGCCGAGACCCTGCGGCTGTGGCGCGAGCGCTTCTGCGAACGGCCCGAGGAGGTCGAGTCCCTCGGCTTCGACGAGGTGTTCCGGCGGATGTGGGAGCTGTACCTCGCCTACTCCGAAGCCGGGTTCCGCACCGGGTACCTCGATGTCCACCAGCTGCTGCTGACCCGTGCGGAGGGGGCGACGTGAACACCGGAGCCTTCGTCCTCGGCCTCGCGGCGACCGCTGCCGCGGCCCTCGTCGTCCTGCTCGTCGCGTTCGCGGTGGGCGTGCGGACCGGCCGCCACCGGGGTGTGGACGTCGCCTGGGGCCTGGCGTTCGCCGCGGTGGCGCTCACCGGGTACGCGCTGTCGGCCGGGCACGGGGACGACGGCCGCCGGCTGCTCGCGACCGCGCTCGTCCTGGTGTGGGGCCTTCGCCTGTCCGCGCACCTCTGGTGGCGCGCCCGGGGAGCGCCCGAGGACCCCCGCTACGCCGCGATGCTCTCCCGCGCCCCCGAGGGCCCGGCCCGCACGCGGTACGCGCTGCGGATCGTCTACCTGCTCCAGGCCGCCCTGGTGTGGTTCGTCGCGCTGCCGGTCCTGGCCGCCCAGTACACCGACCGGCCGCCGGGCGCGCTCGCCTGGGCGGGCACCGCGCTCTGGGCGGTCGGCCTGTTCTTCGAGGCGGTCGGCGACCGGCAGCTCGCCCGGTTCAAGGCCGACCCCGGCAACCGGGGCGCGGTCATGGACCGCGGCCTCTGGCGCTACACCCGCCACCCGAACTACTTCGGCGACGCCTGCGTGTGGTGGGGCCTGTTCCTGCTCGCCGCCGACACGCCGGCCGGCGCGGCGTTCGTCCTCAGCCCGCTCCTGATGACCTACCTGCTGGCCTTCGGCAGCGGCAAGCCGATGCTGGAACGCCGGATGGGCGCGCACCGCCCCGGCTGGGCCGAGTACGCGGCCCGCACCAGCGGCTTCCTGCCCCTGCCGCCCCGCCGGACCCCGCGGGAACCCCGAACTCCCCGCACCCCCCAGCCCCCGTCGTCCCCGAGGTCCCCCCGATGACCGTCTCGATCGCCCTGTTCACCCAGGACCTGCGCCTGCACGACAACCCCGTGCTGCACGCCGCGCACACCGCGGCCGACCAGGTCGTCCCGCTGTTCGTGCTCGACCCCGCCGTCGCGGCCGCGGGGTTCGCCGCCCCCAACCGGCAGGCGTTCCTCGCCGACTGCCTCGCCGACCTCGACGCCTCCCTGCGCGCCGCCGGCTCCCGGCTCGTCCTGCGCACGGGCGACCCGGCCGAGCAGGCGGCCCGCGTGGCCGCCGAGACCGGGGCCGCCACCGTGCACGTCGCCGCGGGCGCGAGCGGCTTCGCGCACCGGCGCGAGGCACGGCTGCGCAAGCTCCTCGACGACCGGCTGCACGTCCACGACGCGTCCCTGACCGTCGTCGCGCCCGGCCGCGTCACCCCGGCCGGGCGCGACCACTACACGGTCTTCACCCCGTACCACCGCGCCTGGCTGGAGGCACCCCGGCGGACCGTGCTGGCCGCACCCCGCCGGCTCGCCACCCCGGAGCACGTCCGCGGCGAGGACCTCCCCGCCGCCCGTCCGAGCTCACCCGCCCTGCCGCCCGGCGGCGAGACGGCGGCCCGCCGGCGCCGGCGGGACTGGGACGTCGACGGCTACGCCGACCTGCACGACGACCTCGCCGCCGACGACACCTCCCGGCTCTCCCCGTACCTGCACTTCGGCTGCCTGTCCCCGACGGAACTCGCCACCGATGCCCTGCGGCACGACGGCCCCGGTGCACGGGCGTTCGTCCGGCAGCTCGCCTGGCGCGACTTCCACCACCAGGTGCTCGCCGCCCGCCCCGAGGCCGCGCACCGCGACTACCGCACCCGGGACGACCACTGGCACCACGACGAGCGCGAGGCCGAGGCGTGGCGCCGGGGCCGCACCGGCTACCCGATCATCGACGCCGGAATGCGCCAACTCGCCCACGAGGGCTGGATGCACAACCGCGCCCGCCTCCTGACGGCGAGCTTCCTCACCAAGAGCCTCTACCTCGACTGGCGCATCGGCGCCGCCCACTTCCTGTCCCTGCTCGTCGACGGCGACGTCGCCAACAACCAGCTCAACTGGCAGTGGGTCGCGGGCACCGGCACCGACACCCGGCCCAACCGGGTCCTCAACCCGCTGCGCCAGGCCGACCGTTACGACCCCGAGGGCGATTACGTCCGCCGGTGGGTGCCCGAACTCGCCCACCTCCCCGGCCCGCTGGTCCACCGGCCCTGGCTCCTGGACGACGGCTACCCGCCGCCGATCATCGAGCCGGAGGCCCTGACCGCGCGGTTCCGGCACGGGCGCTCCTGACCCCGGGCGCTTCTGACCCCGGGCGCACGTGCCGGCCACGCCAACGGCGGTGGGGGGGGGGGCCCCCCGCCCCCCCCCCCCCCCCCCCGGCCGGGGGCGCCCCCCCCCACCGGCGGCCCCCGGGCGGCGGGCGCGCGCCCCACCACCCGGCCGGGGC
>NZ_JBITSA010000005.1:0-6003 GCF_044540385.1 Kitasatospora sp. NPDC086009 | reverse complement strand
CTCGCCCTCGCCGACGCCCTCCGCGCCGCCGGGCCGGGCGCCTGGGTCACGGCGGGGGGGGGGGGGGGGGGGGCGCGGGCGCCCCCCCCCCCCCCCGGGGGGGGGGGGGGGGCGCCCCCCCCCCCCCCCCCCCCCCCGCCGCGGTCCGGTCGCGCCCTACTCCTCGGTCGGCCCGAGGTCGGCGTGCTCGCGCAGCTCCACGCTGCGGGCGCGGTGGGCGGCGTGCAGTTCCAGCACGGTGATCTCGTTCGCCCCCGGGCGCAGGACGGGGCCGGGCACGAACAGCGAGCGCTGCGGCCCCCGCGACCAGTAACGGCCGAGGTGGAAACCGTTGACCCAGACGTTGCCCTTCGTCCAGCCCGGCAGGTGGACGAAGGTGTCGCCGGCCTCGGCCAGCCGCACGGTGCCGCGGTGGAAGGCCGGACCGACCTGGGTGCCCGCGTCCTCGGTGAAGGGCAGCGCGTCGAGGCTGCTCAGCGGCAGCGGCCGGCTGGTCCAGCCGGCCGCCTCGGCGCCGTCCAGCAGCACCCGGCCCAGCAGGCCCTTGCGGTCGTGGATGCCCGGGCCGTAGTTGACCCGGCCCTGGTTCTCCACCAGCAGGCTCAGGACGGCGCCCGCGCGCGGCGCGGTGAACGCGATCGCCCGCTCGTGCCGCTCGCGCTCCAGCACCCCGACCGGCTGGCCGTCCACGAACACCTGGGCCCGGTCCCGCACCGTCTCCGCCTCCAGCAGGACCGGCCCCGCGGCGGGCAGGACGGTCTCGTAGAGGACGAAGCCGAAGTCCTGGCCGAGCTGCTCCATGGTGAGCGGCCGTTCGGCCCGCACCGCCTCGCCCAGCGCCGGAAGGTTGGCGAACAGCGGTGCGCAGGAGGTCAGTTCGACGGTGAGGGGACCGATCTTCGGTGCCCGCGCGGGCACCGGCTCGGCCGGCACGGGGGCGTACTTGGCGATGACCTGGCGGAACGCCTCGTACTTCTCGGTGGGGTCACCGGCCTCGTCCAGCGGGGCGTCGTAGTCGTAGGAGGTGACGGTGGGCCGGTAGGTGTGCTTGTCGTTGGCGCCGTTGGTGAACCCGAAGCTGGTGCCGCCGTGGAACATGTACAGGTTGACGGAGGCGCCGGTGGCCAGCACGGTGTCCAGCTCCTCGGCGGCCTGGGCGGGGTCGCGGACCACGTGGTGGCCGCCCCAGCGGTCGAACCAGCCGATCCAGAACTCGGTGCTCATCAACGGGCCGGTGCTCTGGTGGGCGCGCAGGGCGGCCAGGCCCTGCGCGGAGCGGCTGCCGAAGTTGGCCGTGGCCAGGGTCCCGGGCAGGGCGCCGCGGACGACGTCGCCGGGCTGGTCGCAGGTGAACAGCGGCACGTCGACGCCGCAGCGTCGCAGCGTGGCGGCGAGGTGCGCCAGGTGGGCGGTGTCGCCGTCGTAGGCGCCGAACTCGTTCTCGACCTGCACGGCCAGCACCGGGCCGCCGTTGGTCGACAGGTGCCGGCGCAGCGGCGTCAGCAGCCGCTCGAAGAAGTCCTCCACCGCGGCGAGGTAGCGCGGGTCCTGGCTGCGCAGCAGGATGTCGGGATCGGCGAGGAGCCAGGACGGCAGCCCGCCGCCCTCCCACTCCGCGCAGATGTAGGGGCCGGGGCGGAGCAGGACGTGCAGCCCCTCGGCGGCGGCCAGGTCGAGGAAGGCCGGCAGGTCCAGCCCGGCGTCGAGGCGGAACTCGTCCGGGCGCGGCTGGTGGAGGTTCCAGGGGACGTAGGTCTCCACCGTGTTGAGGCCCATCAGGCGGGCCTTGCGCAGGCGGTCGGCCCAGTGGCCCGGGTGGACGCGGAAGTAGTGGAGGCCGCCGGAGATGATCCGCAGCGGCTGGCCGTCGAGGGTGAACCCCTCGTCGTGGATCTGCAGGACGGGCATGGTGTGCTGCTGCTCCTGGAAGAGGTGGGTGCGCGGACCGGCCGGCGAGGTCCGGTCGGCCGGTCCGGGCGGGTTCGTCACCGGCCGGCGCGGGCGCGGGCGGTGGACCGCCCGGGACGCCCGCGCCGACGGCGGGTCACGGCGCGGTGACCTTGAAGCCCTGCTGGTTGCCGTAGTCGGTGATGCGCTTCTGCCAGGCGCTCAGGCCGGTGTTGATGTCGGTCGAGATGTTCGGGCCGACGGTGTCCTTGAAGACCGAGTTGGCGTACAGCTGGTAGGGCAGGTACTGCCAGCCCTTGGCGACGGCGGCGGAGGAGTCGGCGAAGACCTGGTTGGCCTTCTGGCCGCCGAGGCCCTGCACCGGCTGGTCGAGGAAGGCCGGGTCCTTGAGCAGCTCGTCGGTCGCCGGGAAGAGGCCGTTGGCGGAGAGCGAACGGACGGCCTGCGGGTCGGAGTTCAGCCAGATCGCGAAGGCCGCGGCGGCGGCCTTGTTCTTGCTGCTGCTGGTCACCGCGACGGAGGAGCCGCCGTTCTCGGAGGAGACGTTCTCGCTCGCGCTCCACTGCGGGATGGGCGCGGCGCGCCAGTCGGCCGCGGTGTCCGGGATGGTGGAGGCGATGTTGCCGGGGGCCCAGGCGCCGATGATCCACATGGCGTACTGGCCGCTGCCCATCGACTGCCACCACTCGTTGGTCCACCCCGGGGCGGTGTCGACGAGCTTGCGGTTGATCAGGGAGGTCCACAGGTCGGCGGTCTTCCTGGCGCCGGCGTCCTGGAGCTTGACGGTGACCGAGGTGGAGTCGGTCTGCTGGAACGGGCGGCCGCCGGCCTGCCAGATCAGGCTGTCCACGCCGCCGGCGTCGCCGGGGTCGATGGAGGTGATGAACCGCTTCGGGTCGGACGCCTTGATCTTGACGGCCGCGGCCTCGAACTCGGCCCAGGTCTTGGGGGGTTCGATCTTCAGCTCGTCGAGGATCTTCTTGTTGTAGAACATCGCCATCGGGCCGGTGTCCTGCGGGATGGCGTAGACGCCGTCGGCGATGGCCACCTGGGACCAGGCGGAGGCCGCGAACTTGCTCTCCAGGGCGGCGGCGCCGTAGTCCTTGAGGTTCACCAGCCGCTTGGACAGGGCGAGTTCGGGCAGCGCGAAGTACTCGACCTGGGCGACGTCGGGGCCGCCGCTGCCGGCCTTCACGGCGGTCTGGAGCTTGGTGTACTCGGTCGCCGACTGGCCGGCGTTGACGATGTCGACCTTGATCTTCGGGTACTTCTGCTCGAAGAGCGCGACCGTCTTGTCCATGTTGGGGGCCCACGTCCAGAAGGTGAGCGTGGTGGGCGTGTCCAGGGCCTTCGCCGGGTCGGCGGGCGTGGCCTCGCCGCCGCCCGAGGAGCTGCAGGCGGTCAGGGTCAGGGCCAGCGCGGCGGCGGGCACGAGCGCGAGCAGTCTGCGGCGCGGGGTGGAGTGCGCAGGGGTCATGGCGGGTTTCCTTGCCGGGAGGTGGGGCGGGGTGGGCGGGGCGGGAGCGGGGGGCGTCATTCCTTGACGCTGCCGGCGGCCAGGCCGGACTGCCAGAACCGCTGGAGGAACAGGAAGGCGACGACGAGCGGGACGATCGCCAGCACGCTGCCGGTGATGACGAGCGGGTAGAAGCCGGTGGTGGTGGCACCGCTGCCGGCCGCGCCGGTCGCCAGCGAGTTCCACTGGTTGAGGCCGACGGTGAGGGGGAACCACTGCGGGTCGCTGAGCACGATCAGCGGCAGGAAGTAGTTGTTCCAGGTCGCCACGAGGGAGAACAGCAGCACCGTGACGAATCCGGGCGCGAGCAGGCGCAGCGAGATGGTGAAGAAGGTGCGCAGCTCGCCGGACCCGTCGATGCGGGCGGCCTCCAGCATCGAGTCCGGGACGGCGCCGAGGGCGTAGACCCGCATCAGGTAGACGCCGAACGGGCTGGCCAGGGACGGCAGCAGGACGGCCCAGGGGGTGTCCACGATGCCGACCTTGCTGAACAGCAGGTAGGTCGGCACGGCCAGCGCCGTCCCGGGGATCGCGACGGCGCCCAGGACGATCGCGGCCAGCGCGGTGCGGCCCCGGAAGCGGTACTTGGCCAGGGCGTAGCCGGCCGCGGTGGAGATGAAGGCGGCTCCGCCCGCGCCCACGACGGCGTACAGCAGGGTGTTGGCGAACCAGCGCAGGTAGATGCCGTGGTCGTAGGTCAGGACGGCGTGGATGTTGTCGAAGAAGTGGAAGTCGCGGCCGAACCAGAGCCCGAACCCGGTGGTCAGCGAGCCGGTGTCCTTCGTGCTGGACATCAGCAGCCACAGCAGCGGCAGCAGGGCGTAGACCAGCATCAGGCCCATGGCCACGGTGAGCGCCGTGCTGGAACGCCTGCGCCCCCGCCCCGCCCGGCCGCTGGTGGTGTTCGCGCTCACAGGCTCTGTTCCTTTCGCATCGACCGGGCCTGCACGGCGTAGGCGACCACTGCGGTCACTCCGCCCAGGAGCACGGCGACGGCCGCCGAGTAGTTGAACTGCTGGCCGTTGAAGGCCAGGTTGTAGGCGTACATGTTGGGCGTGTAGCTGGTGGAGATGACGTCCGGGGCGAGGGACTGCAGGACGTTCGGCTCGTTGAAGAGCTGGAAGGTCCCGATGATCGAGAAGACGGTGGCCAGGGCCAGCGCGGGCCGCAGCGCGGGGAGTTTGATGCTCCAGGCCGTACGGATCGCGCCCGCGCCGTCGACCTCGGCGGCCTCGTAGAGCTCCTGCGGCACGGTCCGCAGGGCCGCGTACAGGATGAGCATGTTGTAGCCCACGTACTCCCAGGTCACGACGTTGCCGATGGAGGCGAGCATCCACGTGCCGCCGAGCAGGCGGGGCACGTCGGTGTGCAGGGCGTCGCCGATCTGGTGGATCAGCCCGAAGCGGTCGCCGTACAGGTAGCCCCACATCAGCGAGGCCACGACGGCCGGGACGGCGTACGGGACGAAGATGCCGATCCGGAACAGCCCGGGCCAGCGAAGCCGTCCGCTGTCGATGGCCAGCGCCGCCAGCAGGGCGAGCAGCAGCATCAGCGGGACCTGGACGACCAGGAAGAGGGTGACCCGCCACAGCCCGGTCCGGAAGAGCTCGTCCCCCAGGGCGCGGGTGTAGTTGTCGAACCCCACGAAGACGTTGCCGCCGACCAGCCGGTCCTGGAAGAAGCTCAGGTAGGCGGCGTAGCCCAGGGGGGCCGCGATGCCGATCACGAACACGATCAGGAACGGGGCGAAGAAGACATAGCCGAAGGACCCGTGACCGCGCCGGCTCGAACGCAGCTGTGGACGGGGCCGGCCCGGGGGCCGGACGACGGGGGCGGGTGGGGCGGGGAGTTGCGACGTGCTCACGGGGTGCCCTTCACGGCCGATGTTTACGCCAACATGAAGCTGGCGTTGAGTCTTGACCGCTGATGGCGGGGGAGTCAAGGGCCTGTACCGGCGTGATGCGGCTTCGTGATGAACCGCCAGCAGGCCTGCGGCGGCTGGTGCGTGCGGCCGGGCCGGGGGAGTCGACACCTGCCCGGTGGGCGGATGTCCGCCCTGGTCAGGAGGGGTTCCGGTGGCCGGGGTGGCCGGTTCGCCGCCCCCTCGGGGGTGCCTGTCGGGGGGCTGTCGGCCCACCGGATTCCGCCCCGGGGAGGTGTCGGCGCGGGGTGGAGAAGATTACGACCGCGTATCAGTCGGTTTACCAGCTTGACGCCCGCACGGGCGGCGAGTGTCATTGTTCCAACGCGTTTGAACATGTTGAGTTTTGAGCGTTATTGCTGATCTCGCCTCGCCGTCTTTGCCCGCTTTCCCGGTGGCGCCCCGTCGCGCCTCCGCCGCTGCACCCGGTGGGCCGTTCGCGGTCCCGCCCCCTCCCCCCACACCACCGTGCGGGCACCGACCCGGTACCCGCGCTAAGGAGCGTCCCCATGTTCCGTACCCATGGCAGCCGGGCCGCCGGCGCCGCCGGTCTCCTCCTCACGCTGGGCCTGGCCACCGCCTGTTCGACCGGTCAGGAGTCCGTGAAGTCGGGCGACGCCTCGGTGGCGCCGGTCTCCGGGAAGATCTCGATCACCTA
>NZ_JBITSA010000004.1:377977-609053 GCF_044540385.1 Kitasatospora sp. NPDC086009 | reverse complement strand
CATATCCAACGCCCCCGGGGGGAACCACCGCGTCCACGGAACCCCGACCGTCCCCAGCAGACCCCGGCCAGACAACCGTGACCACGATCCGCAGCCGCCGTTCACCGGACTTCAGCGCGATCTTTCACCACCATCCTGGCCCTCCCGTTCACCACGCCCCCCGCATCACAACGCCTGAACAGGGAAGACACACCGATCAGACCCCGGTGAACGTCAACACCGAACCGACGGAAGACCACACGCCGATCATCAGTGGCGTGAGGGTCTCGGTCACGCGCGGAAATGGTTCGGTGAAACCGGCGGTCTTGACGTGCCGCATTCGGCGCTTGTCGGGGAGGACGGTAATTACCCGCTCGGAAAATGGTTGTCGGACCGGCGCGGGGAGAATGCAGCCGGTGAACTGGCGGCATACCGGGTGGAGATGCTGGACGCGCTCGGCATGATCTGGTCCGGCGCTGGCGCCGGAGCGGCGGCGGGCGCTGGAGGAGATCGACCCGTGGTGGTGCCCGGTGTGGCCGATCACCTGGCAGCGCGTCTACGCGACCGCCCGGATGTGGTGGCTGGACACCGACGGGCGGGTCGACTGGGCGCGGCTGCCCCTGGACACGGTGTTCGAGGGCGAGCAGCTCGGCCGCTGGGTTCAGGCGCAGCGGGCCGGCTGGCCCGGCCTGGAGGCCGACCAGCGGGACCTGCTGTCGGCGATCGGCATCGAGGAGGACCCCGAGCTGGTGGCCGCGAAGGCCGCGGCCTAGGCGAAGCCGACCGTGTCCCGCGGCGACCGGTTCGCCCAGGGCCTGGCCGCGCTCGCCCAGTTCGTCGAGCGGGAACGGCATCCCCGGGTCCCCCGCCCGCACAAGGAGCCGGTGGAGGCCGTGGAGGGCGGTCCGGGTGGTGAGGAGCAGGTGGTGGTGTCACATTTCGCGCTGGGCACCTGGTTGAACAACCAGAAGGCGGGGCGGGCCAGCTGACGCCGGGGCAGCTTGCGCAGCTCGCCGAGCACGGCGTGGGGTGGGCGTAGCGGACCGTCCGGGCCGGGTACTGGGCTCGGCGGTGTTGGTCTCGGCCGGATGCTTACTCCGGGATCTGTGGTGAACGTGCTCGGTGAGGTACGGACGATCGGTCAGTCATAGATGTGTTGGGGCGGCACGCGGCCTGGCAGCGGCAGACGCCAGTCGCCCAGCCGGGCGACGAGGATCTGGCGCGCCACCGTCCTGACCTCGCTCCAGATCGAGTCGGCCGCGTACACCAGGCCCGCGTACACCGGGCCCGCGTACCCCGGGCCTGCGCGCTCCAGGGCCCGCGCGGCCCGGCGGCGGGCTTGCCGCCCGCTCGCGGGCGCCGGGCCCGGTGCGCGGAAACGTGAGCGTGGAGCCGGTGCTGTCGCGGCTCTCGCACTGGCAGTCAGCAGTCCGGTCCCGGTGACCACCGGCGGTCCGTAGGCCCGCAGGCGGACCCGCGGATCAGTCGTGATCGTCGTGCGGGTATCGCAGGCCGATCAGTTGCCTCACAGCGTCCAGCGTACGGAGAACCGCGAGTGTGCCGTCCAGGGGCACCAGCGGCGACTCGCTCTGCCCGGCCAGCAGGCAGCGCATCACCTCGGCGGCCTCCAGCCCGTAGCCATTGCCGATGACGGGCGGAGCGGGAAAGTGCACCGGCTCGCCGACCTCGCGATGGAGGACGATCCCGGGCGGGTTGAACAGGTTCGCCGGGATATCGATGCGTCCACGTGTGCCGTAGACGACGGCCGCCTGGCTCAAGGTCGCGGCGAAGGAACAGGTCAGCGATGCGGTGGCCCCACCGGGGTGGCCGAGCAGAATGCTCGTGTGCTCGTCCACGCCTTCCGGCGTCAGCTGGGCCCGCGCGTGGACGCGGTCCGGGCTGCCGAGCAGGAACTGCGCCAGCGCGACGGGGTAGACGCCGACATCGAGCAGGGCGCCGCCGCCCGCCGCAACGTCGCGAAGCCGATGCCCTCGGTCGACCTCGGCCCGCCAACCGAGTTCGGCGTGCAGGGATCGGACCTCACCGATCGCACCGTCGGCGAGCAGGTCGGCCGCCTTGCGCAGGGCGGGATTCAGGAGCATCCACATGGCTTCCATCAGGAACGTCCCGCGCTCGCGGGCGAGAGTGATCAGCCCCCGCGCCTGCGCGCTGTTCACGGTGAGAGGCTTCTCGCAGAGCACGGGCCGCCCGGCGTCCAGCAGCATCTCGACGGCCTGGTGGTGGTACCCGTGCGGCGTGGCCACGTACACCACGTCCACGTCCGGATCGTCCGCCAGGTCCCGCCACGATCCGTGAGCTCGCGGGATCGCGTGCCGGGCGGCGAACGCGCGCGCCGTCCCCGCGTCGCGGGAGGCGACAGCCGTGACCACCGCGCCCGGAGTCCGGCGAAGATCCTCGGTGAACGCCGTGGCGATCCCCCCGGTGGCCAGGATGCCCCAGCGGATGGGACGTTCATGAGCCGAGTCCACAGACCACCTCTTGTCTAGACCAATGATGCGTCGCGGCAGTACGGTACGGGAGGCTCCACGGACCGGCAACCATCACCCGGACCTGCCGTTCAGTACCCGCAACCCGCGCACCGCCCGCCTCAGCTCGCCATGGTCCACCCCGTGAGCCCGTCAGGCAGCTCCCGCGGCCCGGCGCCGGGCGGGCGTCGGTGCGCAGGTCGGCGTCCGCCCGCTGCCGGTGGCGTGCTCGGGTGGTGTCGCGCGTGGGGCGCCGGGGCGGTTGCCGACCTGGTCCGGTGCGCCGGTCCGGGTGTCAGCCCACGGGGTGGTTCGCCCAGAGCGCCGGATCGTTCACATTGTCCTTGGTCACCAGGGGCGCGGGGAGCTGGTCCTCCAGGCCGTTGGGCAGCTGGATGATGGTGGACTGGTGGTCGGTGGGACCGGTCTGGAAGGACTTGCCCTGGGCCGCGGCCCGGGCGTAGAAGAGGGCGTACTTGGCGTAGAGGTCAGCGGGCTGGGAGACCGTGGCGTCGATCTGACCCTCCCGGATGGCGGCGAGCTCGGTCGGGATGCCGTCGTTGGAGACGATGGTGATGTGGCCGCTCTGGCCCGCGGGCTTGAGTAAGCCCTTCTGGCGCAGGACGTCGAGGGTGGGCTGGAGGAACACCCCGCCGGCCTGCATGTAGATGCCGTTCAGGTCGGGGTGGGTGGCCAGCGTGGACTGGAGCTTCGCGGCGGCGACATCGCCCTTCCAGTCGGTCGGCAGCTCGATGACCTGGATCTTGGGGTAGTTCCGCTTCATGCAGGTGGCGAACGCCTCGGAACGGTCGTAGCCGTTGACCGAGTTGAGCGCGCCCTGGAGTTCGGCGACCTTGCCCTTGCCGCCGAGCTGCTTGCCGAGGAACTCGCAGGCCTTGGTGCCGTAGGCCTTGTTGTCGGTGCGCACCACCATGTAGACGTTGCCGTGTTCCGGCTCGGTGTCGACGCTGATCGCGTTGATGTTGGCGGCGAACAGCCCGGAGAGCGTGACATCGGTGGTCACGGTGTTCTGCGGCGCCATCACGATGGACTTGGGGCGGCGGCGCTGCAACGCCTGGATGTTGGCGGTGAACTTCGCCTCGTCGCCCTCGGAGTGGGTGAGCGGCAGGACGTCCAACTGCTGGGCGCCGATCTCCTGCTGGAGGTACTTCGCGTAAGCCTTCCAGAAGTCGGAGTCGGTGCGGGGGATGTCGATGCCGATCTGCTGGGCGGAGCCGCTCGGCCCGCCGGAGCTTCCGCAGGCGCCGAGGCACCCGGCGAGGAGCACGACGACGCCGCCCGTGCAGGCGGTCCGGGTGGTACGTGTCTTCATGTGGCGAAACGTCCTGGGTGGTAGGGGTCCGGCGGATCGGGGCGAGGCGCCGGGGGCCGGGATCTCGGCACGTCGCTGTCAGGCGGTGGTGCCGGGGCCCCGGAGGTCGGTGGTGGTTCCGGTGGCGAGCCAGTCCTCGACCGCCGCCACGTGCACGGTGCTGGCGCCGGCGGCGCGCAGGGCGTCGCGGTCGACCAGGGCCCGCCAGAGGGCCTCGTGCTCCAGGTGGGCCTGCTCGCGGGCGGGGGAGATCCGGGTGCCCGCGGGCGAGGACCGAGGGACGGCGCCGCGCACGATCCGCAGCCGCTGGGTGTGGGTGGAGAGGATGCCGAGCAGGGCGGACAGCACCGGATTGCCGACGGCGTCGGCGATGACGCGGTGGAACTCGATGTCCAGCTCGACGAACTCCTCGATGCCGATGTCCGTGGCGCTCCGGTCGAGGATCGCCCGGAGCGCCAACAGCTCGTCGTCGGTGAGCCGGCCGGCGGCGAGGGCGGTCACCTGGGGTTCGAGCAGCCGTCGGACCTGGAGGAGCTGCCGGGCGGTGCGGCCGTGGGAGACGTCGGCGGCGAAGGCCAGGGCTTCGAGGAGCAGGTGCGGCTCCAGCCCGGAGACGTAGGTGCCGTCGCCCTGTCGGGGGACCAGGATCCGCATCGCGGTGAGCGCTCGCACGGCCTCGCGCAGCGAGCTGCGGGACAGCCCGAGCTGGTCGGCCAGGTCGGCCTCGTTGGGCAGCCGGTCACCGGGCTGCAGGGCGCCGGAGACGATCATGCCCTTGATCTTCTCGATGGCCTCGTCCGTCACCCCGATGGTGATCGCCTCCTGCGTCCGGGTGTTCGCGCCTACGGGGGTCGGGCGAGGCCGCGGCGGCATGGCCGACCGGACCCGGTCCCGGCCGCGCCGCCGCGGCTCGCAGGCCGTACGACCCGTCACTCCTGCTTCTCGCCGGAGGCGAAGCGGGAGATGATCAGCGCGACGATGATGATCGCGCCGTTGAGGAACTGGTTCCACAGCGGCGGCACGCCCGCGAGGGTCATCACGTTGACCACGAGCTGGAGGGTCAGCACCCCGGTGAGCGCCCCGAACAGGGTGCCGCGCCCGCCGTTGAGGCTGACGCCGCCGATGACGGTGGCGGCGAAGACCTGGAAGATCCAGCCGTTGCCCTGGTCGGCGGAGATGGACCCGTAGTGTCCCGTGTAGAGGACGCCGGCGAAGGCGGCCACCAGACCGCCGAGGACCAGCACCGTCCAGGTGATCCGGTCGACCCGGATGCCGGCGGCACGGGCGGCCTCGGGGTTGCCGCCGATCGCGTACAGCGCGCGGCCGTGGCGCAGCCAGGCGAGCGCGCACCCGCCGGCGAGGAAGAGCAGGGCACAGATCCAGATCGCCGCCGGGACGCCCAACCAGCGGGCGCCGCCCAGGTAGGTGAACGAGCCGGGCAGGTTGACGATCGACTGGCCCTGGGAGACGGCGACCTGGAGCCCGCGGAGCAGGGTCAGCGCGCCCAGCGTGACGATGAAGCCGTTCAGGCGCAGCTTGAGGATCAGGAAGCCGTTGACCGCGCCGATGAGCGCGCCGACCGCCAGGCACAGCGGGACGGCCGTCCAGGAGGGGAACAGCCCCAGGCCGTTGAAGCGCGCGCCGTGGTCGGGCAGGACCAGCCAGACCGCGATGACCGGGGCCACACCGATCGTGGACTCCAGCGAGAGGTCCATCCGGCCGGCGATCAGGATCAGCGCCTCGGCCAGGACGAGCAGGCTCAGCTCGGTGGCCTGCTGACCGACGCCCAGGAGGTTGTCGGAGGTCAGGAAGGCCGGCGAGACGGCGAAGCCGATGACGCCCAGGACGAGCAGGACCGGCACCAGTGACAGGTCGCGGTAGCGGGCGAGGGTGAAGCGGCGGTCGGCGGGCGCGGTGACGGCACTCGCCGGGCGCGCGCGGACCTCAGTGGTGGGAGACATCGCGTTCCTTCGTGTCGGTCGGGCCGGCCAGGCCCTCCATGGCTGCGACCAGCTGTTCGTCGCTCCAGCCGTGTTCGAACTCGGCGACGACGCGGCCGTGGAACATGGCCAGGACCCGGTCGCAGACCCGCAGGTCGTCGAGTTCGTCGGACACGATCAGGGCGCTTCGCCCGGCGTCGGCGACCTGGCGGACGGTGCCGAGCAGGGATTCCTTGGACTTCACGTCGACGCCGTTGGTGGGCCGGACGGCGATGAGGACGTGCGGTTCGGTGGCCAGCGCCCGGGCGATGACCACCTTCTGCTGGTTGCCGCCGGACAGCGCGGACACGGGGGCGGCCGGCCCGGGCGTCTTGATGTCGAGTTCGTCGATCATCCGCCGGGCGAAGGCCCGGGTGCGCGAGGGCAGCACGGTGCCGAACGGGCCGAGCTGGTCGGTGACGGTCAGGGTGGCGTTCTCGGCGACGCTGCGCTGCGGAATGAGGCCCTGGAGGTGCCGGTCCTCGGGAACGAACCCGATGCCCGCGGCGAGGGCGGCGGGGACGCGCCCGGTGCGCACCGGGCGGCCGGCCACGGTGATGGTCCCGGCCTGGGGGCGGTGCAGGCCGGCCACGCTCTCGCCGAACCGGACGTTGCCGCTGGCGGCCGCGCCGGCCAGGCCCACGACCTCGCCGGCCCGCGCGGTCAGGGTCACGTCCTGGTAGGCGCCGGCCAGGGTCAGGCCGGTGACGGTCAGCAGCGGGGCGCGGTCGGTGCCCGTCCGGCCGGTCACCGACCAGGACGGCTCGCCGCCCCGGGCGCTCTCCCCGGTCATCGCCTCCACCAACGCCTGCCGGTCGAGTTCGGCGACCGGCGCGGTGACGATGTGGCGCGCGTCGCGGTAGACCGTGACGGTGGAGCAGAGGTCGTAGACCTCCTGCAGATGGTGGGAGATGAACAGGAAGGCGACGCCCTGCTCCTGGAGCGAGCGCAGCTTGTCGAAGAGCAGCTCGATGCCGCGGGCGTCGAGCTTGGCGGTGGGCTCGTCCAGGATGATGAAGCGGGCACCGAAGGACAGCGCCCGGGCGATCTCGACGAACTGGCGCTGTTCGACGGTCAGGTCCTCGGCGCGAGCGGTCGGGTCGACGTCGACGCCGTACTCGGCCAGCAGCTCGGCGGCGCGCCGGCGCAGCCGCTTCCAGCCGATCGGCCGCAGCGCGCCTCCGTCGTCGGGGCCGTGCCGGTTCAGGAACAGGTTCTCGGCGACGCTCAGCGCGGGGATGACGGTGGAGCGCTGGTACACGCAGGCGACCCTGGAGCGCCAGGCAGCGGTGTCACCGGGTGCCGGGGCGGGCTCGCCGCCGAACCGCAGGGTGCCGGTGTCCGGGCTCTGCAGGCCGGTGAGCACCGAGACGAGCGTGGACTTGCCCGCGCCGTTGCGGCCGACCAGGGCGTGCGACTCGCCGGGCGCGACCGAGATGCGGGCGTCGCTGAGGGCGACGGTGGCGCCGAAGCGCTTGCTGATCCCGTCGGCCTCGACGACGGGGCCCCGTCCGGGGCTGGGGTCCGCCATGGCGGGGTCCTTTCCGAGGGCTCCGGTGAACGGCGGCGGGTGGCCGCAGGCTCGGCCGGCACCGCCGTTCACCGGGGGCGGGGACTACTTGCCGACGTTGTTGCCCCAGAGGCTCTGGTCGTCGACGTTCTCCTTGGTGACCAGCGGGGCGGGGAGCTGGTCCTCCAGGCCGTTGGGCAGCTGGATGATGGTGGACTGGTGGTCGGTGGGACCGGGCTGGAAGGTCTTGCCCTCGGCCGAGGCCTGCGCGTAGTGCAGGGCGTACTTGGCGTAGAGGTCGGCCGGCTGGGAGACCGTCGCGTCGATGTCGCCCTTGCGGATCGCGTCGAACTCCTGCGGGATGCCGTCATTGGAGACGATCGCGATGTGACCGGGCTGGCCGACGGGCTTGAGCAGGCCCTTCTGCTGCAGCAGGGCCAGCGTCGGCTGCAGGAACACGCCGCCGGCCTGGAGGTAGACGCCGCCCAGGTCCGGGTGGGCGGCCAGGGTGGACTGGAGCTTCGCGGAGGCGACGTCACCCTTCCAGTCGGTGGCCAGCTCGATGACCTCGATGCCGGGGAACTTCTCCTTCATGCAGGCGGCGAACGCCTCGGAGCGGTCGCGTCCGTTGATGGAGCTCAGGGCGCCCTGGAGTTCGGCGACCTTGCCCTTGCCGTCGAGCTGCTTGCCGAGGAACTCGCAGGCCTTGGTGCCGTACGCCTTGTTGTCGGCGCGCACCACCATGTAGACGTTCCCCTTGTCGGGGCGGGTGTCGACGCTGATCACCGGGATCTTCCGGGCGGACAGCTGTTCCAGGGTGGAGGCGATCGCACCGGTGTCCTGAGGTGCCATCACCACGGCCTTGGCGCCGGTGTTCTGGAACACCTGGACGTTGGCGACCAGCTTGGTGACGTCGTTCTGGGAGTTGCTCACCGGCAGGGTGTTCAGGCCCTGGGCGGAGGCGTCCTGCTTGACGTACTGCGCGTAGGAGTTCCAGAAGTCGGAGTCCGCGCGCGGCAGGTCGACGCCGATCGCCGGCTTGCCGCCGGCGGAGGAGTCCGAGGCGCTACCGCGGTTGCAGGCAGTGGCGAACCCCGCCAGGACGACGACGGCGGCGAGCGTGGCCGCGGTTCCGGAGGAGCGGAACTTCATGGTGCAGATCTCCTTGGCTGGGATTGGCCGGGTCCTCCACGGGGGTGAGGGGAACCGGCGCGGCGGGAGGGGTGCGAAGCCCGTCCCGGTGAGGCGAGGCGGGAGGGGAAGCCGGCCGCCTTCTCCGGCCCTGGTCCGGGAGGGGAGCCGGTTCCTGGTCGCGGCGATCGGGGCGGCAGACGACACCGGAGCGCGCGTCCCGTAGTCATGGGATGCCTTGCGATACGGAGGACCTTATGAGCCTGACAGCTGACTGACAAGAGGAAACCTCGGATGATTCACAACCGTGACATCCGAGTTTCCCGGATGTGTCACGACGTACCGTCATATCGGCTCTGAGCTGCAAGGTTTGGAAGCTTCTGACGGGGCCTCACCCGGTGTCGCCAGGAAGACATCGGAGGACTTCTTGCGATATGCGAGGTCGCTCCGTATCGTCTGGGCATCACTGATTCATCCGATGTATCGGCCCGTGGAGAGCCACGGCCTCCGGAGTGACCTGGGAGAGACAGCATGAGGTTCCTGCGGATCGGGCCGGCGGGGAAAGAGGTTCCGGCGGTCCTGGGCGAGGACGGGCGGGTGTTCGCGCTCTCGGCCCTGACCGGTGACATCGACGGGGCGTTCCTCGCCTCGGGCGGGATCGACCGCGCCCGGGCGGCCCTGGCCGCCGGGGAGCTGACGCCCCTCGACCCGGCCGGCCTGCGGACCGGCGCCCCCGTCGCCCGCCCCGGCAAGGTCGTCTGCATCGGCCTCAACTACCGCGATCACGCCAAGGAGACCGGGGCGGCCGTCCCGGACCGTCCGGTGGTCTTCCTGAAGGACGCCTCCACCGTGGTCGGCCCCTACGACCGGGTGCTGATCCCCCGGGGCTCGACCAGGACCGACTGGGAGGTCGAACTCGCGGTCGTCATCGGCCGGGAGGCCCGTTACCTGGCGAGCCCGGCCGACGCGGCGGACCACATCGCCGGTTACGCGATCAGCAACGACGTCTCCGAGCGGGAGTTCCAACTCGACTACTCCGCCCAGTGGGACCTCGGGAAGTCCTGCGAGACGTTCAATCCACTGGGTCCGTGGCTGGTCACCCCGGACGAGGTCGGCGACGTGCGGGCGCTCGGCCTGCGCCTGGCCGTCAACGGCGAGGTGCGGCAGGACGGCGACACCAAGGACATGGTCTTCGACGTGCCCTACCTGGTCTGGTACCTGAGCCAGTACATGGTCCTGCGGCCCGGCGACGTCATCAACACCGGCACCCCGGCCGGCGTCGCGCTGGGCCTGCCCGGCACCCCCTACCTGCGCGCCGGCGACACGGTCGAACTCGGCATCGACGGCCTCGGCACGCAGCGCCAGACCTTCTCCCACGCGTGAAAGGCACCGAGTTGTCCGCAACCAGAGCGCGGATCACCGCCGTCGACACCTACGACATCCGCTTCCCCACCTCGCGGGAACTCGACGGGTCCGACGCCATGAATCCCGACCCCGACTACTCCGCCGCCTACGTCGTCCTGCGCACCGGCGCGGACGGCCACGAGGGCCACGGCTTCGCCTTCACCATCGGGCGCGGCAACGACGTCCAGGTCGCCGCGATCGACGCGCTGCGCGAACACGTCGTCGGACGCCCCGTCACCGGGCTGTGCGCGGACCCCGGCTCGCTGTACCGCGACCTGATCGGTGACAGCCAACTGCGCTGGCTCGGCCCCGAGAAGGGCGTGATGCACATGGCCGTCGGCGCCGTCGTCAACGCCGTGTGGGACCTCGCCGCCAAGCGCGAGGGCAAGCCGCTGTGGCAGCTGCTGGCCGACGCGGACCCGGCCTGGCTGGTCTCTCAGATCGACTTCCGCTACCTCACGGACGCGCTGACTCCCGAGGAGGCGCTGGAACTCCTGCGCAACGGCAAGCGCGGCGCACCGGCGCGGGCCACCGAGCTGCTGCGCCTCGGCTACCCCGCCTACACCACCTCGCCCGGCTGGCTCGGCTACAGCGACGAGAAGCTCACCCGCCTCGCCAAGCAGGCGGTCGCCGACGGCTTCACCCAGATCAAACTGAAGGTCGGCGCCGACCTGGCGGACGACACCCGCCGCTGCCGCGCCGCCCGCGAGGCGGTCGGGCCGGACATCCGGATGGCGATCGACGCCAACCAGCGCTGGAACGTCGACGAGGCGATCGAATGGACCAACGCCCTGGGCGAGTTCGACCCGTACTGGATCGAGGAGCCCACCAGTCCGGACGACGTGCTCGGCCACGCCGCCATCCGGCGGGGGGTCCACCCGATCAAGGTCGCCACCGGTGAGCACGTGCAGAACCGGATCATCTTCAAGCAGCTGCTCCAGTCCGGCGCCATCGACGTCCTCCAGCTGGACTCCGCCCGGGTGGCCGGCGTCAACGAGAACCTCGCCATCCTGCTGCTCGCCGCCAAGTTCGGCGTCCCGGTCTGCCCGCACGCCGGCGGCGTCGGACTGTGCGAACTCGTCCAGCACCTGTCGATGTTCGACTACGTCGCGCTGTCCGGCACGGACGAGGACCGGGTCATCGAGTTCGTCGACCACCTCCACCAGCACTTCCTCGATCCGGTGGTGATCGAGAACGGTCGCTACCGGGCCCCCACCACGCCCGGGTTCTCCGCGACGATGCACCGGGCCACCATCGACACCTACACCTACCCGGGCGGCGCGTTCTGGGCCGCGGAACCGTCGGAACCGTCGGAGCCGGCGGCGCAAGGGGGCCGGACATGACCACCGACCTCGACGGGCTCACCGCCCTGGTCACCGGCGGAGCCTCCGGCATCGGCCTGGCCACCGCCCGACTGCTCGGCGAGCGCGGAGCGGACGTCGCCGTCCTGGACCTCGACCCGACCGACGCCCGCCCCCCGCTGCGCGGCTTCACCGCCGACGTCGCCGACGACCGCTCGGTGCGCTCGGCCGTCCAGGCGGCGGCCCGGGCGCTCGGCGGGATCGACATCCTGGTCAACAACGCAGGCGTCGGCGCGGTCGGGACGCTGGAGGACAACCCCGACGAGCAGTGGCACCGCGTCCTGGACGTCAACGTGCTCGGCATCGTCCGCACCACCCGCGCCGCCCTGCCCCACCTGCGCCGCTCGCTGCACGCCTCCGTGGTCAACACCTGCTCCATCGCCGCCACCGCCGGCCTGCCGCGGCGCGCGCTCTACTCGGCGAGCAAGGGCGCCGTCCTCTCGCTCACCCTCGCGATGGCCGCCGACCACGTCCGCGAGGGCATCCGGGTCAACTGCGTCAACCCCGGTACCGTCGACACCCCGTGGGTCGCGCGACTGCTGGGCGCCGCCGACGACCCGGCCGCCGAACGCCTCGCGCTGAACGGCCGTCAGCCGACCGGACGTCTGGTGGCCGCCGAGGAGGTGGCCGCCGCCATCGCCTACCTCGCCTCCCCGGCGGCCGCCAGCGTCACCGGCACGGCCCTGGCGGTCGACGGCGGCATGGCCGGCCTGCGGCTGCGACCGGAGCCCCGCCCGTGAAGCCGCGCCGCCGCCCCCTCGGCCGCACGCCGGTCCAGGTCACCGAGCTCGGCTTCGGCGCCGCCGGAATCGGCAACCTGTTCACCGCGGTCGGCGACGACCGCGCGGAACAGGCCGTCACCGCCGCCTGGGAGTGCGGCGTACGGTACTTCGACACCGCCCCGCACTACGGTCTGGGCCTGTCCGAGCGCCGGCTCGGCGCCGTGCTGCGCACCCTGCCCCGGGGCGAGTACACGCTGTCCACGAAGGTCGGCCGGCTGCTGGAGCCGACCCCCGCCGGTGGGGGCGACGACCTGGCCGACGGCTTCGCCGTCCCCGCCACCCACCGCCGCGTCTGGGACTTCAGCGCCGGCGGCGTGCGCCGTTCCATCGAGGACAGCCTCCGACGCCTCGGCCTGGACCGGATCGACGTCGCCTACCTGCACGACCCCGACGACCACGCCGAGCAGGCGCTCGCCGAGGCCTACCCCGAGCTGGAACGCCTGCGCGCCGAAGGCGTCCTCGGGGCGATCGGGGTCGGTATGAACCAGGCCGAGATGCTGGCCCGGTTCACCCGTGAGACGGACCTCGACGTCGTCCTGCTGGCCGGCCGCTACAGTCTGCTCGACCAGCGCGGACTGGCCGAACTGCTGCCGCTGGCCCACCGGCGCGGCGTCGGCGTCGTCGTCGGTGGCGTCTTCAACTCGGGCCTGCTCGCCGACCCGCGCCCCGGCGCGACCTTCGACTACACCGCGGCCCCCGCCGAGCTGCTCGCCCGCGCCACCGCGCTCAAGGCCGTCTGCGCGGAGCACGGCGTACCGCTGCGCGCCGCCGCCCTGCGGTTCCCGTTCGGGCACCCGGCCGTCGCGAGCGTGCTGGTCGGCACCCGCAGCGCCGAGGAGGTCCGGGACGCCGCCGCGCTGCTCGACCACCCGGTTCCGGCGGCGCTCTGGGCGGACCTCAAGGAGCGTGGTCTACTGCCGGCGGACGTCCCCACCCCGGCGCGGGAGAGCTGATGCGCATCGCCCTGTTCATCACCTGCTTCAACGACACCCTGTACCCCGGCACCGGCCGGGCCGTGCTGACCGTCCTCGAACGCCTCGGGCACACCGTCGAGTTCCCGCGGGACCAGACCTGCTGCGGGCAGCTGCACTTCAACACCGGCTACCGCCCCGAGGCCGTACCGCTGGTGGCCCGCTTCGCCCGGGCCTTCGGCGACTACGACGCCGTGGTCACCCCCTCCGCCTCCTGCGCCGGCATGGTCCGCGACCACCATCCCCTGCTGGCCCGGGAGTACGGGAACCCCGGCCTCCAGCGGCAGGTCGAGGACCTGGTGCCCCGGGTGCACGAGTTCACCGAGCTGCTCACCGACGTCCTGGGCGTCACGGACGTCGGGGCCCGCTTCCCGCACCGGGTCGCCTACCACCCCACCTGTCACTCGCTGCGCGGCCTCCGGCTCGGGGACCGCCCCTCGCGCCTGCTGCGCGAGGTCGAGGACCTCGACCTGGTCGACCTCCCCGCGGCCGACTCGTGCTGCGGCTTCGGCGGCACCTTCGCCGTCAAGAACGCCGACACCTCGGCCGCGATGCTCGCCGACAAGGGCGAC
Source organism: Kitasatospora sp. NPDC086009 (assembly GCF_044540385.1). Lineage (NCBI taxonomy): Bacteria > Bacillati > Actinomycetota > Actinomycetes > Kitasatosporales > Streptomycetaceae > Kitasatospora > Kitasatospora sp. NPDC086009. The sequence continues at coordinate 595,545 of NZ_JBITSA010000004.1, read as the reverse complement.
GCGGTGCTCGACAGCGGGGCCGAGGTGCTGTGCGCCGCCGACAACTCCTGTCTGATGCACATCGGGGGCGGACTGTCCCGCCGGCGCGCCGCCGTGCGCACCATGCACCTGGCCGAGATCCTCGCCGCCACCGAAGGAGCCGCGCCGTGAGCGACCACCGTGACCGCGGCGTCGTCTGGCTGGGCGCCCCCTCCTTCCCCGACGCCGCCCGCGGGGCGCTGAAGGACACCCAACTGCGCGCCAACCTCAGGCGTGCCACCGCCACCATCCGCGACAAGCGGCTCGCGGTCGCCTCCGAACTCGACGACTGGGAGCAGCTGCGGGACGCCGGCGCCGCGATCAAGAGGCGCACCTCGCGGCACCTGGACCGCTACCTGGTGCAGTTGGAGGCATCCGTCACCGCGGCGGGCGGCATCGTGCACTGGGCCGCCGACGCGGCCGAGGCCAACCGCATCGTCACCGAACTGGTGCTCGCGACCGGCGAGCGCGAGGTGGTGAAGGTGAAGTCGATGGCCACCCAGGAGATCGGGTTGAACGAACACCTGGCCGAAGCCGGCATCACCGCCTACGAGACCGACCTGGCCGAGCTGATCGTCCAACTCGGCGACGACCGGCCCTCGCACATCCTCGTCCCCGCGATCCACCGGAACCGCACCGAGATCCGCGACCTGTTCGCCGCCGAGATGCGCCACTGGGGGCGGCCCGCTCCCGAGGGCCTGACCGACGAACCGGCGGACCTCGCGGAGGCGGCCCGCCGCCATCTGCGGAGCAGGTTCCTCACCGCCAAGGTGGCCGTCTCGGGGGCCAACTTCGCCGTCGCCGACACCGGTACGGTCGTCGTCGTGGAGTCCGAGGGCAACGGCCGGATGTGCCTGACCCTCCCCGAGACGCTGATCACCGTCATGGGCCTCGAAAAGGTCGTCCCCACCTGGTCCGACCTGGAGGTCTTCCTCCAGCTGCTGCCGCGCTCCTCCACCGGCGAGCGGATGAACCCCTACACCTCCACCTGGACCGGCACCACCGACGGCGACGGCCCGCGGACCTTCCACCTGGTCCTGCTCGACAACGGCCGCACCGACACCCTCGCCGACCGGGTCGGACGGCAGGCCCTGGCGTGCATCCGCTGCTCCGCCTGCCTCAACGTCTGCCCGGTCTTCGAGCGCACCGGCGGCCACGCCTACGGCTCCGTCTACCCGGGCCCGATCGGTGCCGTCCTCACCCCCCAGCTCGTCGGCGTCGAGAACGCCGCGAGCCTGCCGTTCGCCTCCACCCTCTGCGGGGCCTGCTACGACGCCTGCCCCGTGAAGATCGACATCCCGGAGGTGCTCGTCCACCTGCGGGCCGAGGTCGTCGAGAGCGGGACGGGCGGTGCGGAGGCGCCGGCCATGAGGGCGGCCGCCGCCGTCCTCGACTCCCCACGACTGCTCGGCGCCACCCAGAAGGCCGCCGCCCTCGGTGGCCGGGCCCTCGCCCGCCACGGCCGCATCGGCCGGCTGCCGGGCCCGCTGCGCGGCTGGTCCGACACCCGCGACACCCCCGTGCCCCCGGCCGAGTCCTTCCGGACCTGGTGGCGCAAGAACCGGGAAGGCGAACGATGAGCAGCCGTGAAGCAGTCCTCGGCCGCATCCGGGCCGCCCTCGCCGACGTCCCCGCCGGCGAGGACCCGGACGACGTCCCGGTGCCCCGGGCCTACCGCCGCCGGCACACCGAACCGGGCGAGGACGTCGTCGCCCTGTTCGCCGAGCGGGTCGCCGACTACCGCGCCACCGTCACCCGCACCGACCGGGCGGGCCTGCCGGCCGCCATCGCCGCCGCCCTCACCGCCCGCGCCGCCGTCCGTCTGGCGCTGCCCGACGGCTTCCCCGTCGAGCTGCTGCCGCCCGGCGACTGGCAGTGGCACCCGGAACCGCTGGACGTTCCCGAGCTGGACGCCCTGGACGGCGCCGTCACCCTCGCCGCCGCCGGTATCGCCGTCACCGGGACCGTCGTCCTGGACACCGGCCCCGGCCAGGGCCGCCGTGCGCTCACCCTGATCCCCGACTACCACCTGTGCGTCATCCGGGCCGGCCAGATCGCCGACGACGTCCCCGAGGCCCTCGCCCGCCTCGATCCGACGCTCCCGCTGACCTTCGTCTCGGGCCCGTCCGCCACCAGCGACATCGAACTCGACCGGGTCGAGGGCGTGCACGGCCCCCGCACCCTGCACGTCGTCATCGTCGACCCCACCCGACCGGACCCGGAGCCGTCATGAGGATCGCCCTGCACACCCGCGTCCGCGAGGACCGGATCGAGGAGTACGAGGCCGCCCACCGCGCGGTGCCCGCCGAACTCACCGCCGCCATCCGCGCCGCCGGCGTCAACTCCTGGACCATCTGGCGCAGCGGCTGCGAGCTGTTCCACCTGCTCGAATGCGAGGACTACGCCCGGCTGCTCGGCGAACTGGAGCGCCTTCCGGTCAACGTCGCCTGGCAGGCGCGGATGGGCGAACTCCTCGACGTCGCGCACGACTACGGCGAGGGCGGTGCCGCGGCCGGGCTCCGGGCGGTGTGGGAGCTGTGACCGGCCCCGGGACCGTCGACGCGCACCACCACCTCTGGGACCTCGCGGCGAGGCCCCAGCCCTGGATCACCGGTGCGGCCCTCGCCCCGCTCGCCCGCTCCTTCCACGTCGAGGACCTGGCTCCGCGGGCCCGCGCCGCCGGTGTGAGCGCCACCGTCGTCGTCCAGACCGTCTGCGTCCCCGGGGAGACCTCCGAGCTGCTGGCCCTCGCCGCCGGCGGCGGCCTGGTCGCCGGCGTCGTCGGCTGGACCGACCTCACCGCCCCCGACGTCGCCGACGCGCTCGCCGCCCTGCGTGAACGACCCGGCGGCGACCGGCTGGTGGGCATCCGGCACCAGGTCCAGGAGGAGCCCGACCCGGGCTGGCTGCTGCGGCCCGACGTGCACCGCGGGCTCCGCGCGGTCGCCGGGGCGGGCCTCGCCTACGACCTGGTCGTCAGGCCGCACCAGCTGCCCGCCGCCACCGCCGCGGCCGCCCGGCTGCCCGGTCTGACGTTCGTCCTCGACCACCTGGGCAAGCCGCCGATCGCCACCGGGGCGCTCGAACCCTGGGCGGGGCACGTGCGCCGTCTGGCCGCCCTGCCCAACACCGTGTGCAAGCTGTCCGGCCTGGTCACCGAGGCCGCGCCCGGCCGCTGGGGGAGCGAGCACCTCGGGCCGTACGCCGACACCGTCCTCGACGCCTTCGGCCCGCGGCGGCTGCTCTTCGGTTCCGACTGGCCGGTGTGCACCCTTCGGGCCGGCTACTCCGACGTCGTGCGGACCGCCGAGCAGCTCGTGGCCGGGCTGAGCCCGGGCGAGCGGGACGCGGTGTTCCGGCGCAACGCGGTCCTGGTCTACGGCCTCGACGTACCCGTTCCGGGCGTCGCCGCCACCTGAACCGGGGCCCGCGCCGCCGCCGTGACACCGGCCGCCCGTGACACCGGCCGCAGGTGGCGCCCTGCCGCGGCCGACGGGCCCCGGGCCGGGAGGGGCGGGGTGACTATGCTGTGACGATCAGGACCAGGGAGGCGACACCGTGCCCGTCACCGACGAGGCGATCGAGAAGATCAAGGCCATGATCGTCAGCGGTGAGCTGCGGCCGGGCGCGCGGCTGCCCAAGGAGGCCGACCTCGCCGAGCGGCTCGGCCTGTCACGCAACTCCCTGCGCGAGGCGGTCAAGGCGCTCTCGCTGATCAGGGTGCTGGACGTGCGCCAGGGCGACGGCACGTACGTGACCAGCCTTGAGCCGCACCTGCTGCTGGACGCGCTCGGCTTCGTCCTCGACTTCCACCAGGACGACACGGTGCTGGACTTCCTGGAGGTCCGCCGCATCCTGGAGCCCGCCGCCGCGGCCATGGCCGCCCGGGTGATGTCCGAGCAGGACATCACCGCCCTGGGCGAGGTGCTGGAAGGCCTGCGCGACGACTCGGCGCTGGAGGAGCTGATCGACAACGACGTCGAGTTCCACCGCCGGATCGCGGCAGGCTCGGGCAACTCCGTGCTCTGCTCGCTCATCGACGGGCTGTCCGGCCCGACCGCGCGGGCCCGGACCTGGCGCGGCCTCACCGAGGAGGGCGCCGTCGCCCGGACCCGCGAGCAGCACCGCGCCATCTTCGACGCCATCGCCGGCCGTCGCCCCGACGTCGCGCACGCCTGGGCCACGATCCACGTGGCCGGCGTCGAGCAGTGGCTACGCAACATCCTCGGCGCCCCCGGGTCCGCACTCGGCTGACGGCCGCCCATCCGCCGGCCGCCGATCCTCCTGTCCGCCGATCCGCCGGCCGCCCCGCGCGGGTCCGTGCGACGGGCGTGTCCGTCCTGCGAACAGAGCCGTCCGCCACGGGCCTGTCACGGCTGCCGGCGAGTGCCTGGCGTCGTTCCGCTCCCGGTGGTGAACGGATCGCCCTTGCGCGGGTTCATCCGGATCGGGGTGGAGTCGAGCGGCTCGGGGGTCAGGGCGCGTCCGTCGAGGGCGGCGCTGCCGGTGGCGCCGTTCATGAACCCATCCTGGCCGGCGGCTTGGCCTACCTGACGGCCAGCCCGACCGTCCAGCTCGGAGGGCGGTGCCGGTGACCGACCGGACCCTCACCGCGGACCAGCCGACGCCCGACCTCAAAGAGCAGGACACCAGGAGCAGCCGAGGGTAGGACCGACGGGGCGAGTGGGCGCTGCCGACCCGTACGGTCCTCGCCGCGGACTCCGGGGTGGAGGACCTACTGGTCGAGCACCTCACGGCCGAGCACCGGGCGCCGCCACCGAATCGGCGACGAGCGAGTCCACGTCCTCCTGCACCCCCTCAAGCCGGAGGAGGCCGCCGTCGCCACGTGACGGGTCCCGCTGGTGCGGCACCGGGGGGAGGTAGGACGGGGCGCCCGTCCCGTCCTGCTGGAGCGAGACCGTCCGCGTAGGCGCGGGGATCGAGATGCCTTCCGTCCGGTACCGCTGGTGCAGGCGCTTGATGAACTCGTGCTTGATCCGGTACTGGTCGCTGAACTCGCCGACACCCAGGATCACCGTGAAGTTGATCCTTGAGTCCGCGAAGGTGTGGAAGCGGACGGCGGCCTCGTGGTCGGGCACGCCGCCGCTGATGTCAGCCATCACACTGTCGACGACGTCGAGGGTGACTCTCTCCACGTGCTCCAGGTCGCTGTCGTATCCGACCCCGACCTGGACCAGGATCGACAGCTTCTGCTCGGGCTGGGAGTAGTTCGTCATGTTCGTCCGCGCCAGGCGGCCGTTGGGGATGATCACCAGGTTGTTCGACAGGTTGCGCACCACGCTGTTGCGCCAGTTAATGTCGACGACGTACCCCTCCTCCCCGCTGGTGAGCCGGATGTAGTCACCCGGCTGGACCGTCTTGGAAGCGAGGATGTGCACACCCGCGAAGAGGTTGGCGAGGGTGTCCTGCAACGCCAGCGCGACCGCGAGACCGCCCACGCCGAGGGCGGTGACCAGCGGGGCGATGGACACCCCGAGGGTCTCCAGGGCCACGAGGACGCCCATCGACAGCACCACGATCCGGGTGATGTTGACGAAGATGGACGCGGATGCCGCGACACCCGTTCGAGAGGCGGCCACGGACTGCACCAGCCCGGCCACCACCCGGGCCGCGCTGAGCGTCGCGATGACGATGAACACGGCCATCAGCGACTGATCGACCAGTCCCCCGGTCCGCGCGGTGAGCGGAAGCGCCGAAGCGGCCACCGCGACCCCGGCGAGCACGGCCGCCCAGGGAACGATGGTGCGCAGCGCGTCGACGATGACGTCGTCACCGCTCCATTTGGTCCTGGTCGCGTGTTTGCCCAGCCATTTCATCAGGGCCCGCAGCAGGAGACCGGCCGTGCAGCCGGAGGCCAGCGTGATGCCGGCCACCATCCAGTCGTGCAGGACCAGGTCCCGGGTCACCGCGCCGCTTCCACAGCGTGGGGAGGGAGGGAACGGGCCGTGGCCGGCCGCTGTATGTGTTGTGTCGTCACCTTGTTGCCTGTCAGATTGTTCTGTTCATAGCCGCGTCGGAGCGGATGTACGCATTCCGAACGGACTGCCATCCTGCCCCATGGGCAGGCCGCCGCTACGAGCAGCCCGCCGTGCAGCCGGTCGACCGCACCCTGCCCGCCCCACGAACGGCCGACGATCACCAGAACCGAGCGCCGGTCGGGCCCGCGGGCTCCCCCGCGCCATGGGGAACGATCGGTGGAAGGTCGCTACGCCGCCGCCAGCTCGAGCGCTCGGCCCGCCGGGGATGACCCGCCCGCCGCTCCGCGGCGGTGCTGCGCCCCCAGGGCGTGCGTGCCGGTGTGCGGCCGCCGCCGCGGGGCCATCCCCGCGGGCGCGGCGAGCAGCCGGCTGCTCATGGTGGTGTCTCCTGTGGTCAGTTCGCGTCCTCGGCAAGCACCAGGACCAACTCCTCCCGTCTGACGCCGCCCTCCCGAGCCGCACGTCCGAGAGTCCGAGCCGGGGAAGGGGCGTCACCGATGGAGAGGTTCACCCGCAGCAGTTCCTCCACGCCCGCGCCGACCAGGTCGCGGCGGGCCCGCAGCAAGCTGTTGATCGCAGGCTCGACGGTGTTGCGCTTCGTCGTCACAGGTGGGAGACCAGCATCCATACGGCAATGGCGAGGAACGCGATCCCGACCACACGCTGCATCAGGTAACCCCTGCGCGTGGGCTCACTGGCATCAGGGTCCTTCACCCACCCCCGCTGGAGCCGCCGGTTCATCCCCCACAGGAGCTGTGGCCGCAGCGCCTGAAGAAGCCCCATCGCGAACACCGCGCACGCCACAATGATGAACATCCGTCCTCCTCGTCTGGCCACCGCGGGCGTTCCTCTCATCTGACACCCGCTCATCCAGCGGCTGCCCTCGGTGCCTCGCATGAAACAGGGTCTGCAACCCGCAGTGCGCCACCACCCGCCGGGCTGCTGATCGTGACGTTGACGCGCCGCCACGTCGACGACACGCAGCTGCTCTACTCCGAGTTCGCGGACTACGACCTCGGCCAGGCCGTCGCGCACCTGACCCTCCAGGCCCAGGCCCTGGGACTGGCCGCCCGCCAGTTCAGGGCCTTCGACCTGGAGGGCCTGACCGAGGAACTGCGCCCGGACCCGGGATGGGCGGTGGTCTCCATGATCGCGGTCGGCGGGGCCGCCGGCGCACCGTCGGAGCCTCGTGCCCGGCGCAGCGCCGGTGATCTGCGTTCCGCCCCCTGGGCGTTGCCGCGGTAGCGCGGTGACCGGGGGCGTCCCAGTCCGGACGGCTGGTGCGAAGGGCTTGGGTAGGTGTCCCGGTTCGTCGCGGAGCTGGTCGGCGACGTGCCGGATCCGGGGCCGGGCACGCGGGAGGCCCGTCAGTTCGCGGTCCGCTCCCCGCCGGAACCGGTGAGGTCGGCCACCACCAGCCCGGCCGCCCGCACCGGGTCCCCGCCGGCGCGGGTGAGAAGCGGTGCCACGTCGTAGTCCGCGTCGGCCCCCTCCCGGTGGGTCGCTCGCAGGGTCAGTCGCATCCGGTGCACCGACTCGTAGCGCGGTGAGCTGAGCGCCGCGCCGATGCCGGGGCGCAGCCGCTCCAGCTCCGTCACGACCATCCAGGCGTCGTCCTCCATCCGGGCCCGCCGCACCGGGTCGCAGGCCGCGACGGCCCGGTCGGTCTCGGGCGAGTCGGGCTCGCAGCCGGCCAGAGCCGGCAGGAGTTCGGGAACGCCCAGGATCTCCGCCGCGTCGAGGGTGAAGGAGTGGGACCAGCCGTCGCATTCCAGCAGTCCCGCGATCAGCGGGACGGCCCGGGGGTCGTGCCGTCTGGCGAGCCCACGCGCGCCCTCCTCCCGGACCTCGCCGCACTCGTCGGTGGCGCACCTCCACAGGGCGTCCCTGATGGCGGTCGTGTCCTGCTCCAGTTGGAATCCCAACGTGAAGGCCGCCCAGTTGCGGACGTCGGGGTCCTGGTCCCGCATGAGCCGGATCAGCGCCTGGACATCTGGCCCGTCGGGCAGTCCGCTGTTGACGAAGGTGAATTCCGAGGCGACCAGAGTCCGCAGGTCGGCGTCCTCGTGCCGGGAGAGCCTGACCAGCACGGGAACGGCGCGCCGGTCCCGCGTCCGGCCCAGGCCGCAGGCGAGGGACGACAGCACGCGGGTCTCCGTCTCCGCCTCGGCCAGCGCCATCAACGCGGTCGCCGCCTCGCTCCGCACGGACTCGTGCGTGTCGGCCGCGTTTCCCAGCAGATCGCAGCCCACCTTCCGCTCCAGGGCATCGGCCGACCCCAGCAGCCCCGACCCGCAGCGCAACGCGGTCTCCCCGTTCTCCTCCTGCGCCGTCTCCAGGACCAGCGCCCAGTAAGCGTGCTCGTCGCGGTCGGCCTCCGAGTCCCGCGCCAATCGCGCCGCCGCCACCAACCGTCCCGCCGGCCCCACCACGTTGTCCATGTCCGCATTCTGGCCCGACGGCCCGGTGCCGGGCACCGGATTTCTTCACCGGAGGGTCTGTCAGGACCCACACCGCCACCCCGGCCGCCCGCTTCGGCAGGAGGCGCCGGCCGGCGCGTGAGGGTTGTCACGGTCGGTGGATCAGTGTCGGCGACGGGTGCGGCGGGCGGTGAGGAGGAGCGGGGTGCCGGCGGCGGTCGCCGTGTCGGTGACGCGCCCGGCGCCCACGTCCGCCTGCGTCACCCTGCTCCCCTTGGTTTCTACTCACCCTGGACGCCGGCGGAGGCGAGGTGCGGCGAGTGAGGGATCGGCAGGCGTGCCCTCCGGAAGCGAGGGCAGGCGGGCAACCGACATCACAGACCCGGCCCTCCCGTGGGCTCGCGGGCAGGCGTCGGCACAGGGGTTGCCGAGTAAGTCCGGGGGGGGTCAGGAGTCGGGGAGGTCGAGGGTGGCGAGGGCTCCGCCGTCGGGGGCGTTCGCGAAGGTCAGCCGGGCGTTGAGGACGAGCGCCTGCCCGGTGGCGATGGTGAGGCCGAGGCCGTGTCCTTGGCCTCGTTCGGCGGCCCCGGTGCGGAAGCGCTGCGGCCCGTCGGCGAGGAGGGCGTCGGGGAAGCCCGGTCCGTGATCGCGTACGGTGATCCGGCTGCCGGTGACGGTGACCTCGACGGGGGCGGTGCCGTGCCGGTGGGCGTTGGCGAGAAGGTTGGTGAGGATCCGCTCCACGCGGCGCGGGTCGGTGCGGACGGTGGCGGGCCTCGTCAGCCGGAGGCGGACATCGCCGTCGTCCCTCTCACTCACCTCGGCGACGAGATCGCCCAGGGGGACCTCGTCGAGTCGGGCGCTCTCGGCGCCGGCGTCGAGGCGGGAGACCTCCAGCAGGTCCTCGACCAGGGCGCGCAGGGCGCGGACCTGTGTGCGGACCAGGCCGGCGGCCTCGTCGTCCTCGGGCAGCAGACCGGCAGCCGTGACCAGGCCCATCAGCGGGGTACGCAGTTCGTGGGCGACGTCGGCGGTGAAGCGCTTCTCCGCGGCGAGCCGGCCCTGGAGTGCCCCGGCCATCTCGTCCACGGCCGTGGACATCTCGGTGATCTCGTCCCGGGCGCGGCCCCGGCGGCCGATCCGAGCGTCGAGGTCGCCGTCCGCGATCCGGCGGGCGGTCCGGGACCCGTGGCGCAGGCGCCGGTTCATCCGTTCCGCCGCCAGCACGGTGAGGGGGACGACAACGGCCAGGGCGGCGAGGGCTGCCTTGACGATGCTGCGGTCCAGCAGCTGGAGGCTGCGCACGGTGGCGCTCATGTCGCTCCGCACGGTGAGCACCTGGCCGTCGCCGACCGGGACGGCTGCCCACATCCAGTACCAGTTCGGTGCTTTGACGTCGTACCACAGGGTGTACTCCCCCGGAGCCTTCGGGCCTTCGAGGGCCTGGGCCAGCGGCTGGGGCAGGCCGGTCCGGGGTTCGAGGGAGGCGTTGTCGGGACGGCGGCCGGTGCGGGAGAGCTCCTGCTCGGCGGCGCCCAGTCGCGCGATCGCCTGGTCGCGCCCGGTCCGCTCGCCGCGCTCCGCGGTCGCCCGGTGGACGAGCACGCCGATCACCACCGCGACCGCGGCGCAGGCGAGCACGACCAGGGCGGTGATCTTCCAGCGCAGGGAACGCGGGTCCAGGGGGCGCGGGCCGGTGCGTGGTGCGGTCATCGCGTCAGCTCCGCAGGAGTTTGTAGCCGAAACCCCGGACGGTCTCGATCCGCTCGGCGCCGATCTTCTTGCGCAGCCGTACCACGCACAGGTCGACCACCCGGGTGTCGCCCTCCCAGCCGTAGTCCCACACCTCGCGCAGCAGGCGGCGGCGGTCCAGGACCGTGCCGGGACTCTCCGCGAAGACCAGCAGCAGGCGCAGTTCGGTGGGCGTGAGGGCAACGGCACGCCCGTCCAGACGGACGTCCAGGCCGCGCGGGTCGATGGTCAGGCCGCCGAAGGTGAGCAGGTCCGGCACGTCCTCCGCGGGGCGGTCCCCGTGGCGGCTGCCCGGCCCGCCCGGCGCGATCGGCTCCTGCCGAACGGGCTCCGCGGCCGGGCGCTGGTGGAACGTGGCGCGGCGCAGCAGGGAGCGGATGCGGGCGACGAGGACGGGGACGTCCACCGGCTTGACCACGTAATCGTCGGCCCCGGCCTCCAGGCCGGCCACGACGTCGAGGGCGTCGCCGCGGGCGGACATCATCAGGACGGGGGTGAGGGTCTCCTCGCGCACGCGCCGGCACAGGCTGATGCCGTCGAGGCCGGGCAGCATGACGTCCAGGATCAGGACGTCGTGTGCGCCGGCCCGCACGGCGTCCAGGCCGTCCAGGCCGTCGCCAGTGACGTCGACCCGGTAGCCGTAGCGTTCCAGGGCCAGCTGGACCGAGCGGCGGATGACCGCGTCGTCCTCGACGAGGAGCACGTGGACCGCTTCGGGTACTCGGGTGGCGGACAAGAGCTCTCCGGTGTCGTCGCCTGGGGGTCGGGTCATCATTCCAGCACGTCCGGGGCCGGTCCCCGTCGCCGGGGACCGGCGGGGGGGGAGCGCGCCGCTGGGGGCGGTGGCGGGTGGCCGGGGTGGTCACAGCTTCAGGGACGCCGCGACGGGGAGGTGGTCGCTGCCGGTGTCCGGCAGGGTCCACGCGGAGCGCGCGGTGATGCCCTTCACCAGGATCTGGTCGATGCGCACCACCGGGAACGGCGCGGGCCAGGTGAAGCCGAAGCCGTCGCCGGCTTCCTGCTGGGCCGAGCGCAGCGGCCCGGTGAGCGGGTGCAGCGCGGAGTCGTCGAAGGAGCCGTTGAGGTCGCCCACGACGACGATTCTCGTGAGCGGCTCGCTGTGTACGGCCGCGGCGAGTTTGGCCGCCGCTTCGTTGCGGGCGGCGGTGGTGAATCCGGCGTCCGGGCGTACCCGGACCGAGGCGAGGTGCGCCGTGTAGAGGGCGAGGGGGCCCTTGGGAGTGAGGACGGTGGCGCGCAGGGCCCGGGTCCAGGGCATGATCTCCACCGGCTCCACGTCCTGGAGCGGGTACTTGCTCCACAGTGCGATGCCGCCGTGCACCTCGGAGTGGGCGTAGGTGGCGGCCAGCTCGCGCCGGTAGGTCTCCTGCGCCCGGCCCGCCAGTTCCTCCACCGCCACGACGTCGGCTCCGGAGCCGGCCAGGGCGCGTGCCGTTCGGCGTGGGTCGGGGTTGTCCTCGTTCACGTTGTGGCTGACAACGGTGAAGTCCCCGCCGCCCGCGCGCTTGTCGACCAGGGCCGGTGCGAACAGAACGCTCCAGACGAGAGCGGGCAGCAGGACGGCCACCGCTGCGAGGGCCGAGCGCCGTAGTGCCGCGAGGAGGAGAAGCAGCGCGATGCCCAGGCCTGACCAGGGCAGCACGGTCTGCCAGAGGCTGACCAGGTTGAGCGGGCCGCCCGGCAGCCAGGGGCCCAGGACCATCACGGCGGCGAGCACGGCGGCGGCCCCCGCGATCAGCCACCCGCGCCGCCCCACAGCACGACGGGCCGGACGCGGCGAGCGCGTCGGACGTGCCGGGCGCGTCGGGCACGTCGGGCGGCGAAGGACGCGGTCGCGAAGGACGCGGTAGAGAGGGACGTGGCGGAGAGGGACGTGGTGGCGGACCGTCCGACCACGGGGCCCATGCCCACCGTCGTCGCCGGGCCCGCGGGCCGACGTGGCGCTGTCCACGGGCGGGGGTGTCGTCGCGGCCGTTCCGGTGCGCGCGCTCATGCCCACTCCTGCCGACCGCCGTCGAGAGCCGGCAGGACACCGGGCAGCTTCTGCCGCAGGGCGTCGACGAGCCGCCCGCTGCGCTCCAGGGCGGCCCGCAGGCCGTCGGCGGGAGTGGTACCGGCACGCTGGCCGAGCACCACGCCGTAAACGAGCCGGCGCCCCGAGCCGTCCGTGCCGTCAGCGACCTCCAGCGCCCACATCAGGTTCCCGCCCGCCGAGGTGGTCGAACCGGTCTTGAGGCCCACCACCCCGGGCAGGTCGAGCAGCCTGTTGGTGTTGCGCAGCGGTGCGGCGCGGCCCGGGAGCGTGGTGTCGCGCAGGGCCACCGTGGCCCGCAGCGCCGGGTCCTTCATCGCCTCGCGAGCCAGTTTGAGCTGGTCGGCGGCGGTGGACACGGTCGTGGCCTCAAGTCCGCTGGCCCCGGTGTAGGTGGTACCGGTCATCCCCAGCCGGGCCGCCTGCGCGTTCATCCGGGCAACGAACGCGTCCTCACTGCCCGCGTCCCACCGGGCCAGCAGCCGGGCCACGTTGTTGGCGGAGGGCAACAGCATCACCTCCAGCAACTTGCGCTGGGTCAGGCGCTGCCCGGCGGTGACGGGGGCGGTGGACTCGTCCGTCGCCTCCGCCTCCTCGGCGGCCCGCGCGTCGACCGTGATCGTCGGCCCGTCCTCGCCGTCCTGGAGCGGGTGGTCCCTGAGAACGACGTACGCCGTCATCACCTTGGTGACACTCGCGATCGGCACCGGCTGCTGCGGCCCTCTGACACCGAGCACACCGACCTTCGCCGCCGCGACAGCCGACTGCCCTTCCTGCGGCCAGGGCAGGCCCAGCGCCGCGATCGCCTCCGGTACCGGCAGCTCCAGCGTCCCGCCGGCCCGGTTGCCGTTGCCGACGGCCGCGTCGCCGCCCTGCCGGGCAGCCAGCGCGCCACCACCGGCGCCGGCCCCGGCGAGCAGGACAACGGCCAAGGCCCACAGCGCCCCACGACGGACCGGGGCAAGCCGACCGGGCGAGGAACGCCGCTCCCGGTCCCGGTCACTGTTCCGGTCTCGGTCTCGGTCTTCGGATGGTGTGGGAACTGACACGACAACGGCCTCCCGGAGCCAGAGGGACAAGGTCCCGGGGCCGCGGCCACCGGGTGTACCCACAGACTCCGCGACCGGCGCTTCGGCCCGGTCGTAGCGCGGCTTCCGCCATCACGCAGTCGTGTATCAACCATGTACCGGACCACCGGCGCCCCAGACCGGGCAGGAGCCCTGCAAAGCCGGACAGCCCGACCCGCCGGGCCGGACCCCGGCGGGGGGGTGCCCCCAGGCGGTGCCCCGCCGGGCCGATCACCTGACAGCGCACCTACGCCGATCGCCCTTTCGTGACACCGACCCTTGGTACAGCCCTGCCACCGGGGGAATCGCGGGTAGTCTCACGGCCCGGCGTCACGAAGTCCCGACTCGCGCCGGGCCAGGCGGCCGGGGCCGGGGCGGGCGGCGAGGTGGGGGGTGCGTCGGCCCGCCGCTCAGCCGGGTGGTCAGGCCGCTGACCCGTAGGTAGCGAGCCGGCGGGCGAGGTCCGCGGTGACGTCGCCGTTCTCCAGGGCCGTGGCGAGCGTGGCGGGCAGCGGGCCATCGGATGGCGTGGTGCCGTCGGCCCCCGGGTGTCGGCGACACCCGGGGGCCCGTTGAACCAGGCACGGACGAAGTCGGCGACGGCGGCGGGGCCGGCAGCGCGCCGTCGTCGGCGAAGGCCTCGTCGGCGTGCTCGTGGCGGCCGTGGCGGCCGTGGCCGTCGTAGTCGCTGCCGAGCCAGCCGGTGATCTGGCGCCGGGCGAGCGCCGTTCGTACGGGCTCGTCCTCGTCGTCCTGGTCGTCCTCGCCCAGGTCGATGAACGCCTCCCGCAGCATCGCCTCTCCGTCGTCGGTGACGTAGTCGGTGGAGCGGTGCGGGCCGGTGTCGTAGCCGGCCTCGCGGACCGCTCGGATCACGGCGTCGAGGTACGGATCGTGCGGCAGGTGCTCTGTCGTCCGCGGCACTCCCCCAGGTACTCCCTCTGCTCTCGTCACGACGGTGCCCTGCGTGAGCGTCAACCCTCGGCCGCGGTTCGGGAACTGGCCGCCAGCGCCTCGCCGGCCCGCCGCTCCTGCGATGCCGGCCGGGGAGGTGTCGACGGTCACGTGATCCCCAGGCCAGGGTGACGCGATTCCCCAGGCGCCCGGGGGCAGTGGCGGATGAGCGCCCGGGCTGTCCGGCGTGCTCGGATCGGCGCGGCTTCATGGCGCCCGGCATCGCCTGTCCGCCGCCCGACAACTCTAATTCGGATAGTTCATCCGTTTCTATGCTACCGTCCCAGCAAGCGGATGAACTATCCGGATATCGGAGTGGAGGGGCACATGGCGAAGACAGCTGTGGTCACAGCGGGGACGGCCGGCATCGGGCTGGAGACGGCCCTGGGACTGGCCGACGCCGGGTTCTCGGTCACCGTGGTCGGCCGCGAGGCCGACCGCGGCGCCCGGGCGGTCGGCCGAATCAACGCAACGAACCCGGCGCATCCCGGACGGTTCCTGGCCGCCGACCTCGGCTCGCTCGACCAGGTGCGCGCGCTCGCCGATCGGATCGCCGCCGAGCACGCCGCCTCCGGTGACCCGCTGACCGTGCTGGTCAACAACGTCGGCGCGATGTTCCCGCAGCGACGGACCCTGGACGGCATCGAAGCGTCGTTCCTCGTCAACCACCTCTCGCCGTACCTGCTGACGGAACTGCTGCTGCCCACGCTGACAGTCGGGGCGCCGAGCAGGATCGTGAACGTGACCTCGGGCGCGGTCGGGCTCGCGAAGAAGGCCTTCGACGCCGTCGAGCCGCCCGGCGGCTACTACGGCTTCCACTGGTACGGCCGCGCCAAGCTCGCCAACCTCGCCTACACGCTCGACCTGGCGAACCGACTGAAGGGCACGGCCACCTCCGTCTTCGCCGCCGACCCGGGAGGCGCCGCGACCGACATGACCAACGGCACCATGACCGACCCGAAGATCGTCTCACCGGCCCTGCGACTGCTGTGGCCGCTGGTGCGCCGCAAGTTCGACCGCTCCACCTCGGGCCCGGCGTCCGTGGCCGCCCGGTCCTCGATCGTCGCCGCCACCGACGAAGCCCTCGCGGGCCGGACCGGTATCGTCATCGGGGCCCAGGCGCGCCCGGTGACGCCGCTGCGCGCAGCCACCGACCCCCGCATCGCCCAGGACGTGCGCCGGCTCAGTGAACGGTACGCACCCCTCACCGCCGCCTGACCCGCCAGGCGGTGCGGGTGCCGGCGGCGGACCCGGCGCCATCCGGATGGAGAATCCGGTTAGCATGTCCCCCATGACGATGCCCCTGCGCAAGGACGCGGCACGCAACTGGGACCGGATCGTCGCGGTCGCCCGTGTACTGGTCGACCAGGGCACACCCTTGCAGCTGAACGACGTCGCCGGCCGCGCCGGACTCGGAGTCGGCACCGTCTACCGGCACTTCGCCACCCCCGAGGCGCTACTGGAGACCGTCGCCGCTCCCTGCCTGGAAGCCCTGGCCGACCACGGCCGGCAGGCTCTGGCCGGCACCGACCCCTGGCACGCCCTCGAAGGTTTCCTGTTCCGCACCGTCGAAGCGCAGGTCACCGACGCGTCCCTCGCCCCGGTCACCGCGGCAGCCACCGACACCCTGCCGCGCACCACGGAACTCAAGGAGACGCTTCGGTCGGTCGGCACCGCACTCCTCGACCGGGCTCGCGATGCCGGAGCGGTCCGACCTGACCTGGCCGCCACCGATCTCGTCCCGCTCATGTGCGGCATCGCCCACGCCGTCACCGTCCACGGCGGAGAACCCGCCGCCCGGATCGACACCGCCCACCGCTACCTGGCCACGCTCCTCGAAGGACTGCACGCCACGCCACAGCACGCGTGAGAACACCGCCCGCGCACCGACCGGGATGATCCGTACCGGGGTGATCCGCACCTGCTGCCACCACCTGTGCGGCGCACCGGACTGCGATCGCCGTCCCCCTGGGGACATCGTGACCACGAGGGTGGGGAGCTCCGTGACGCGCGGAAACGGTCGAAGTCGGGGAACTCCGTGACCGCCGACAAGGGTGCAACGCACCCGCCGCAACACGGCCTGCCAGCCATCCAGCAGAGGTAGAGGCCCGGTTCAGGGGTGCAACACGCAGTCTCGCGTCGCACCCCGCGACACGTCAGGGGCCGAGACACAGGAAAGCAGCAGCCACCACAGACCGCACCGCCAGGCCCAGGAGGCAGACAGCCCGACAGCGGACATCAGGCGGCGGGCGCCGGCGGCCCCCGCCGCCGGCGCCCGGTGTCCGGCCCGTCCGGGTCGGGTCAGCAGGTGCCGACGCGGCCGTTCAGCCGGGACCAGACCGCGGTCCACGGACCGTCGTCGTGGGGACGATAGATGACCAGGTTCCCGTCGTTCTGCAGGCGCAGCCAGTTGACAGGCGGGTTGCAGCCGAGAGCGGTTCCGGAGGCCCACAGGGCGCGCATGGAGCGGTCGTAGACGACGAGGTTGCCGTCCGACTGCATGATGACCCTGCCCGGCGTGGTGTTGGCGGTCCCGGTGGTCCAGACCGCGTGGCCGCCCTCGTCGTACTGCACGAGGTTGCCGTCGTTCTGGTAGACGAGCCGCTGATCGCCGTTACCGGAGACCAGCGAGTCGCCGGGGAGCAGACAGGTGCGCCAGTCCATGTGGTCCCAGCCACGCGGGTTCCGCGTGCACTTCCACTCCTGGTCGACGGCGTCGGCCGACGCGCTGGTGGCGGTGGTGAGGCCGATGCCGCCGGCCAGGGCGGTCGCGGCGATTGCGAGTGCGACGAGCCGTTCGGACGTCCTGCGGATGGTCATGGCGTTCCTCCTCGCCCCGGAGCGTTCCCGACCGCTCCCGGGCCTACAGTTCATGGCGGCGCGGTACCCCTCCCCGCCCCACCGATGGTCCGGAGCCCCGTTCAGCGGCCCCGTACCTGACAACGCTCCGCACACGACCAGCGGTTCAGACACCCGGACGACGAAGCGGTCACCCGGACGAGCACACGTCGAACCTCCGGGGACAGGGCGGTCATCCCCTCCAAGCTGATCGGCTGGTGCTTCCGGCCCGGCAGCAGCACTACCCGGCCCTCCCGAGGCTGCTGTTCGTCCTGGCCGACACCCGCGAGCGGGCCGCCCGCCAGCGCGTACGCGACCTCAAGGCCGATGCCGACGGCCACCCGATGGTGCGGCGGATGCCGACCGGCGTGAAGGCCGGCGCTGCCCGCCTGGCCGACCTCGAGGACCCAGTGCGGGGCCTGGGATCTGTAGTCCTGCCCGCCGGCCCGGCCCGCGCCATGCCGGGCCGGGCCGGGCCCGGACTCCGGGGCGCCGTCAAGGTGCCCGGCCCCGGCCTCACGAGATTCGTCAAGGTGTCCGGCGCCGTCTCCACGGTGGGAGGCCGGCCATCGAGGAGTCCACCACGTCTCCTGTGCCATCGAACCTTGATCGATTGCCCTCGAAGATGGACGGACTGCTGTTTGTGTCTCCGAGGGTTGACCGCGCGGGTCAGCGGCTTTTTCGCACGTAGGCCACGATGCCGGGCGTCGTTGTCCGAGCGTGCAGACGACGACAGATGCGGTGAGAACACGACACCTGTCCGAGCGGCGCCCGGTGCCGTCCGGAGTAACCATGGCCTTATGGACGCCCCCGAGTCGCCGTTCGAGGGCGACGCGACCGCCAAGCCGAGGAGTGGCCCATGACCGGTCAGGTGCTGGCGAGCTGGAGCGAGGGCCCGGCCAGGCGAGCGATCATGGACTACCTCCACGAGGCGACGACACCGGGGACGGCGTTCGTCGAGCCGGCCGACCGGATCGCCACGTTCGACAACGACGGCACGCTGTGGGTCGAGCAGCCGCTGCCACCGCAGTTCGACTTCGTGTTCCGCGCCTGGGAGGAGGAGGCGAAGGCCGACCCGTCGCTCGCGGAGCGGCAGCCGTACAAGGCGCTGATCGAGCGGGAGCGGGCGTTCTTCGAGGGCGTGGCGACGCAGGAACCCGAGACGGTGGCGACCCTGCTGGAGGCGTTCGCCCGGTCGTGGGCGGGCACGACGCCCGAAGAGTTCGACGCGCGGGTGCGGGAGTGGACCAGGACGGTGCGGGACCCGCAATTCGGTGTCCCGTACGTGGAGCTGGTCTACCGGCCGATGCTGGAGCTGTTCGACCTCCTGCGGGAATGCGGGTTCCGGGTGTTCGTCTGCTCGGGCGGCGGCCGCGACTTCATGCGCGTGTTCTCCGAGGAGACCTGGGGAATCCTCAAGGAGGACGTCATCGGCTCGGCGGCCGCCTACACCTACACCGGCGGCGGGCTCGTCCGCTCCCCCGAGCTGCTGGGCGGCCTGGACCTGGGGCCGGGCAAACCCGAGCACATCTTCGCCCACACCGGCCGGCTGCCCGCCTTCGCGGGCGGCAACGCCGACGTCGACATCGAGATGCTCACCAGCGCCGCGTTCGCACTGCTCGTCCGCCACGACGACGACCAGCGCGAGCACGCCTACACCAAGGGCGCCGAGGCCTCACTCACCACGGCCGAGCGGCTCGGCTGGACCGTGGTGAGCATGAAGAGCGACTGGACGACCCTGTTCTGACCAGGAGGACGCGGTGGACGACCTGACCGCCGTCGACATACTCGTCAACCCGGACGAGACAACCATGCGGCACGCCCACGCCTGGAACGCCCGGATGCGCCAGAGCGTCCCGGACGGCTTCGCCCTGGACGCCTCCCACCAACCCCACATCACCACCCTCCAGCGCTACGTCCGGACAACCGACCTGGACGACGCCTACCAGGCGGTCCACCGAACCCTGGCCGCGACCGACACGCGCACCCTGTCCTACCGGGCCGTCGCCATCAGGCACGCCGACTGGGGCGTGCCCGGACAGGGCCTCGCGGTCATCCTCCTGCGCCCCGGCCCCCAGGTCCTCGACTTCCAGGCCGCGCTGCTGGCCGCGATCACCCCCTTCACCGAGTCCGGCGGCACGGCCGCTGCCTTCGTCACCGACCCCGGCGAGGGCATCAGCCAGAGCACCCTCGACTGGGTCGCCGGCTACGTCCCCCACCAGATCGGGCCCGACCGGTACACCGCTCACATCACCGTAGGCTTCGCCACCCTCGACGACCTCAAAACCATCGAGGCCGAGCCGTTCGACGCCTTCACCGTCCGCCCAGCCACCGTCGCCGTCTACCAGCTCGGAAACAGCGGAGCCGCCCGCAAGCTCCTCCGGAGCTGGCCCACACCGACCTGACCGGCCGCACTGCGGATGTCGCCCAGCCCGACCCGGCCCAGGCGCTCACAGAGAGAAACGACACGTGAGTCCCACGCCGCCGATACGTGGCCGTCTACGGCGCGGCGCTGCCGATCTCCGGCTCGGACCGGTCCGGTCCGGTCCGGTCCGGTGACGGGTACCGCACCCGGCCGGCCCTCGGAGTGCAGACCTCCTGGCTGAAGGGTGCCCGCCAGGGCAGTCCTTCCTCCGGCCTGGTGGTGTCCGTCCGGTCCGGCAGCGACCCGAGCCGGTACGTGGTGGTGGACGGTCCGGCGCTGCCGATCTCCGGCGCCGAGTGGACGGCCAACGGCTACGAAACCCGCTCGCCGATGGGCGTTCCAGCCCCTGCCGGATAGCCTCACCTGCGACTCTTCCTCCAAGCAACCGCTGGCAGGAAGCCGCATCCCACTGACGCCGCGCCCGAACATCCCAGCGGGCCGGCTCGACGGGCGCGCCGATACTGCACCCTGCGCGGTGCCCGAGGCCGTCTCGAACGACCGTCCCGCCGCTACCGGGCGAGCAGGGCACTGACGGTCTTGCCGCCGCCCTCCCGACGTACGACAGCGGTCGCACGGGCAAGACGGTTGACCATGGGCCAGCCGAAACCCCCGGCGCCGCCGTCGAGGTCCGGGGTCCGCATGCGCGGCAGCCGCGAGCTGCGGTCGTGCACGGCCACCTCCACACCGTCCGCCTGCGCGGTCAGGTCCAGAGTGAACGTGCCGCCGCCATGGCGCAGGGCATTGGTGACGAGCTCCGAGACGACGAGAAGCACCGTCTCCGCAGCCTCGGGCGCGGACGCCGGGACGAGGCCGTCGAGGAACCCGCGCGCTCTCTCGCGCGCGGCCGCGACACACGAGCCCGAACCGAGGGCCGCGACCTCAACGCTCACCATGCCCATCATTCACCTACTTCCTGCGTCGCCAACCCCGCTCCATCCTGCCCGAACCTTGTGCCCCGCCAGGAGAGCGCCAACCCCGCCACGATCAACCCGCTGCCCACGCCGGTCCCCCGCGTCCGCCCCTTCCATGCGCGTGAACGGTTTGCTCGTTGCGCCTGCTGACGTTGCGGACCGGGGCCGGGCGCTGAACGAGGCCGACCTGCTGTGGGCGATCGGCATCGAGGAGGAGCCGGAGTCGGTGGCCGCGAAGGCCGCGGCCGAGGCGAAGCCGAGGGGTCCCGCACCGGCCGCTTCCGGCAGGGCGTCGCCGCGCTCGCCCGGGTCGTGGAGCGGGAGCGGCATCCCCCGGGTGCCCCGCCCGCGCGGGGAGCCGGTGGAGGCCGTAAAGGCCGGCCCCGGGGGTGGGGAGGTGGTGGTGTCGCGCCTCGCGGTGGGCGCCGGGCTCAATCACCCAGAAGGCCCGGCGGGAGGCCCCCCCGGGCAGCTCGCCGAACAGGGCGGGGAGTGGCCGTGGAAGCGGGCGCTGCTGGGGGTCCCCGGGCACCCCCGCAACTCCCGCAAAGCCGGCGCCATCGCCACCCGCCTGCCCCTCGCCGCCGCCTCCACAGCCCGCGACCGCGCAACCGCCGGGCAAGGGACCGGCAACCGCCAGAGCCGCCACCCAGGCTGGGGCTCGACGACCGCTGACCCGCGGCCCCCCACTTCCCCGGCGCCGCCGGAAGGGCCGCGCCATCTCCGCCTCCCGGCGGCCCCACGCATGCCCCCACCCGCAACGGGCACACGTCCGAACAGGCCCCACCACCTCGGCGGAACAGGAGAGACGATGAGCATAAGACCCGAACTCGAACCGGTGCTGCGCGGCATCGCCGAAGCCGTCCACGACCGCGACGACCACGTCCTGCGCCGCCTGCTGGCCCGCCTCGCCGAACAAGCCACGATCGACGACCTCTACGCCCTGCGCGACGCACTCCCCCGCCTGCACACCTCCACGAGCGCCACCCACTGACCCCATCACCCGGCCGGTGGGTCCGCCCCGCGCGCCTGGCCGCCGGAGGTCAGCCGGCGCCCACCGGCTGACCAAGGTGTGTACGTCTCAGGTGCCGGCGGCCGCCTGCCGCAGACGCTGTCGGCCGCCGGCTCCAGGGTACGGACAGCGCGGCGGCCGGCTGGGGCTCTCTCGGAACTTCGACAGTACGGCCTGACCCGCAGAATCAGCTGAGCCAAAAGGGAGAAGAACGGTGGGCACGCGAACGCCGTGGGTGCACCAACTGAGGGACTGCCGGATGTCCAGGATGTCGAGGCCCTGGCCGAGGAGGAGAGTCGGCCCCCCGGTCCTGGCCCTCAGACGTGAGCAGCAGGCGCACGGGGGCCCTGTTGGTGTGGCTGTCCATGGGGTATGTGACGGTGGTGCGCCAGGAAGCGAAGCCGCCGACGCGCCGGCCGGGAGGGACGGACAGGTCGTCTGGTAGCCACCTCGCCGGCCCTCGGGAGGGCATGCGAAAGCCTCGGAGCGGTGGGCCTCGGGACCCGGCAATCCCGTGGTGCAATGCGACCCGCGGGCCCGGAGCGAATCCTTCGCCCACCGGGGCCGGGGTCCTGAGCGTCGTCGAGCAGTGAGGAGTCACCGTGACCGCAAGGAAGCCGGAGGAGGACGACGGGTGCTCGCCCCGTCCTGCTGAGGGCGGGAGCCCTCTGGGCAGGGCGATGACTCTGGCGGGGATGTTGGAGGCTGCGGAGGCCGCGGCGCCCGTGGAGTCCCTGGACGTGGTCGCGCGCATCCTCAAGGAGCGCCTCGGGGCATCGTCCGTGTCCTTCCTGATCATCGACTTCACCGGCAGCTCAGTCGTGCGACTGGGCGCCGCGGGCAGCGTCAAGACCGGCGAGCCGGCCCAGCGCATCCCCGTGCGGGGCACCCCGTACGACGACGTGATCCGCAGCCAACGCCCGAGCGTGGAGCAAACAGGTGCCGCAGAGCTGGCGCGGATCATCGTCCCGGTGACCAACCGCGGGGACGCCATCGGGCTCCTCGAACTGTTCCTGCCCGCCGCACCGAACCCCGAGGTGATGCGGGAGATCGGCGAGAGCGCGCACGCGCTGGCGTACATCATCATCGCCAACCGGTCCTTCACCGACGTGTACCAGTGGGGCCGACGCACCGTCCCACTGAGCTTGGCCGCCGAGATCCAGCACCGGCTGCTTCCGGCGTCGCTGGCGTGCGAGGCCGCGCAGTTCGCGGTCGCGGGGGCACTGGAGCCCGCCGACCACGTCGGCGGCGACACCTTCGACTACGTGATCGACCGGGACACCGTCCAGTTGTCCGTGACCGACGCCATGGGCCACGACGTCGGCGCCGCGCTGCTGGCCACCCTCGTGGTGGGCGCCCTGCGCCGGGCCCGACGGGCGGGTGCCGGCCTCGACGAACAGGCGCGCCAGGCCGACCAGGCCATGCGGGACCACAGCCGCCAGGGCTACGTCACCGGCCAGCTCCTGCGCATCAGCCTGCTCGACGGCACCACCGAGTTCGTCAACGCCGGGCACCCCTGGCCGCTGCGGCTGCGCGACGGAGAAGTGCGGGAGATCGTCCCGAAAATCGATCCGCCGTTCGGCCTCGGACTGCGGGCCGCCCCCACCAACACCTACCGGGTGCAGTCCCTGGACCTGCGGCCCGGGGACCGGCTGGTGATGCTGACGGACGGCATGCTGGAGCGCAACGCCCAGAACCTCCACCTTCCGGACCTGATCGTCCGCACCCGCGCCCTGCACCCCCGGGAAGCCGCCCGCACCCTCATCGGGGCGATCCTCGACGCCGGCCACGGCCACCTGGACGACGACGCGACCGTCATGTGCCTGGACTGGCACGGCCCCCGCAACACCCAGCGCGACGCCGCCACCGGCGCCGACCTCACCGACGCCTCAGAACCCGCAGAAACGAAACGACCCGCACCCCGACCATGACCCCGGACGTGCGCTGAGGCCCAGGCCATTCCGGCAGCGGCCCGGCCGGCGCGTGAACCGCACCGGGACAGCCACCGCTACGGGGCGCCCGGGCTCGACTCGACCGTCCCAGCCGGTGTCGGGGCCGTCCTCCTGGTCGCAGTCGTGGTCGGTGCCGACCAGGACGCCGTCCTCGACGAGCCCACCGTGATCCGCCAGCAGCGGTCGACGCTGGGGATCGACGCTGGGGATCCGCTGCACCGCGGCGGCCAGCCCGGCCGGGCGGTGAGCCATCGGGTGGACGTGGAAGGGGACCGTGGTGCGGGGGCGCAGCGCCCGCACCACGGTCCGGGAAGAAGATCGCGTCGGGGATGAAGGACGTGTCGGAGGCGTCGATCATCGTGCCCTCGCGCGGGCGGTCGGTCAGGAAGGGCACAGGGGACTCATCTCGTCGAGGTTGCTGGGGCAGGGTGCGCGGGCTGGGGGCGCGGAGGCGGTCGGTGATCGCGGCGGCCATCTCGCAGGCGACCTCCGGTGCTTCGCGCAAGCCGACCTGAAGGGGCAGGATGCGCGGCCGGTGGGCGTCGAGGACCCTCCGGTACGCCGCCTCGTACCGGGGAAGGAACAGCAGGCGCTCGATCGCGGCGGGGTCGCCGCCTCCCCGGCCGCGAGCGATCGCACGCCTGACATGCCTCCTGACCCAGGGTCTGTTGGAGTCCCGCCTCGACGTCCAGCGCGGTGCCGAGTTCCGCGGGCATGGCTTCGCTCCGGTACCGAAGCCGGCCCATGCGTCCGATGCGGTACCGCTCGTCATACCGGCGGAGGGTGCCTATTCCTCGCGTGCCGTATTCCCTGGGTGCGCTCAAGGTGACGGTCGAGGGACCAGGGAATACGGCACCCACGTCGTGTGCTGCTCGGGCTGACACCCTTTCAGGGGATTGACCTGCTGGCCAGCAGACGACCGGACAGGTGGCGCGGTACATCTGATGGCGCGAGAGACCATCACGTCGATCCGGAGGTCCACGTGCACTTTCAGCGACCCGCTGTACGCCGAACCATCGCGGTGGCCATCACGTCAGGACTGGCACTCCTGGCGCCCGCGCCTGCCACGGCTGCCCCGAAGCCGCCGCCGCAGCAACAGGAATACGCGTACGTCACCAGCCTCGACGGGCACGTGTACCCGATCGACACGAGGACCAACAAGGTCCAGGGGCTCGGGACCACCGCCGTCGGTGGCGGCCCCGACCAGGTGGCGATCACCCCTGACAACACCCGTCTCTACGTGACCAACGCCTTCAAGTACGTGTCGGCGATCAACATCGGCAAGAAGAGCGTCACGGACATCCCCTTCGACAAGGACGAGCTCTCTCCCGACATCCTCTACGGGGAAGCGATGGCCCCGGACGGCAAGCACGTCTACGTGGCCGTCCAGAACCCCGTCGACGGGGACAAGGTGTCGGTGATCGACACCGCCACCAACCAGGCCTCCGCCACCATCAACGTCAGCAGGCCCGACCAGGTGGCGATCGATCCCGGCGGCAAGCGCCTCTACGTGGCCGACAGCAAGGGCAGCCTGTCCGTCATCAACACCGCCGACAACCAGCTCATCGCCACCATCCGCCTCACCGAAGCGGCCAACGGCATG
Organism: Kitasatospora sp. NPDC086009; assembly: GCF_044540385.1. Classification (NCBI taxonomy): domain Bacteria; kingdom Bacillati; phylum Actinomycetota; class Actinomycetes; order Kitasatosporales; family Streptomycetaceae; genus Kitasatospora; species Kitasatospora sp. NPDC086009. The sequence continues at coordinate 570,541 of NZ_JBITSA010000004.1, read as the reverse complement.
GCGATCAGCCCGGACGGCAAGCGCCTCTACGCGACCGGCAACAGCGGCAACGTCTCGGTCATCAACCTCGCGAAGCAGAAGATCGTCCGCACCATCACCGGCGCCGGCACGGGCGGGCTAGCGATCAGCCCCAACGGCAAGCGGGCCTACGTGGTCGGCGTCGACAACAAGATCATTCAGGGCAAGGTGTCCGTGATCAACCTGAAGACCAACAAGGTCACCAAGACCATCCCGATCGGCGACATCCCGCCGTCCACCGGGTCGGGCAGGTACTTCCGTCCGTCGGAGGTGGGCCTCACCCCCGACGGAAAGAGCGCCTATGTGGTGGGCTCCTACGGCAACGGGACACCCGAGGGGACGGTGTTCGCGATCAACACGGCGACCGACGCGGTGACTTCCATCACCGTCGGCGCGGGCGACACCATGGGGGTAGCCGTCGGCCGGCTGTGACGGCGGCACGAGCGCTCCGTCATCGAGGCCACCCACCGGATCAACGCGGATCCGGAGTCGAAGACCCGCGTCCTCGTCCTCACCACTTTCGACGACGACGAGTACGACTATGGCCCGCTCCGCGCCGGAGCGAGAGGCTCCTCGTCAAGGACATGCCGCTGAAGACCATCCCGACGGGATCAGGGTTGTCACCGCCGGAGACGCCCTCATAGCTCCGAGCGTCACCCGCCGTCTCATCGAGGAGTTCGCGGCACGGCCCGAACCCGCCGCCCCTAGCCGCCGCCCCTACCCGCCGGGCCGTGGTCGACGGCATCACCGACCGGGAACGCGTGACGGCTGCCGGACCAGCGTGATCGTGCTCGGTGGTGCTGGCACCGATCGCGGCTTTGTCACCCGATCGGTGGCCGCTCTGGACATGCTCAGTGGTTCCGAGGTCCAGGTTCGCCTCGGGGCGCCGTTGGCCCCCAAGGCCGAGGCCGCGTCAGCGGCGCGCCATACCCTCCGAAGGCGCCGCCAGAAACTGCCTGGCCCGTGGCCTCGACGCCGATGGCCCACACACCAGCAGGGGTGGGCCATCGGGTCCCGGGCCGTATCCGGGGCTGTCAGGCGGTGGCCCTGCCGAACAGGTGGTTGGCAGGAGCGTCCGGGTCGTCGCCGTAGAAGAACTCCGAGACCGCCTGGTGGAACTCGGTGCGGTCCAGCGCGCCGGAGCCGTCCCGGTCCAAGGCGGCGAAGACCTCGGCGCAGTCCTCGCCGGGAACGCCTGAGATCGAGTTGAACATCAGCTGGAACTCCGCCTGCTCGATCTTGCCGTTTCCGTTGAGGTCGACGAGGTCGAAGAAGCAGTTGGTGACCGGCTCGATCTGTTCCGGGAACCGGGCAGGGTCGGTCAGGACCCGCTTGAAGCCTTCGGTCATCTCCCGCAGATCGACCTTTCCGTCACCGTCCTGGTCCATCGGGGCGATCACGTTCGTCCAGAACTCGTCCATCCCGTCGGTGAGCCGGCGGGCGGTCGCGGAGTCGGGCGCGGTGCCCCGGGCGGCGATGTAGCGCTCGCTCATCGCACGGACGTCCTGCCGGGTGATGAACCCGTCGCCGTCGGTGTCGGCGCCCCTGAACCACTGGCCGTACTTGAGGTCTCGAAGTGCACTCATGACTGCGCACAGTATTCATTCGGTTACCCAATCGCAAACGGGTGAGTGGGGTATCCCGGCGGGCCGGCCAGTGGCCGCGCGCTTGACGACGGCGAACCCGGGACACGCGCCGACGGGGTCGGGAGTTCTTCGTGTCAACGTTCGAGGTGTGGCGGCATGAAGGCGAGCACCTCCGGAAGAGGGCCGTCGTAGACCTCGACGTCGACCAGCGCGCTGTGCGCACTCGGCCCCTGGGACAGGCGCGAGCAGCCTCGATCCGCGGTGAGGGAGTTCGGATTGCCGTGGCGGTCCAGGGTTCCGCTCAGGCCCGGCCGGACCGGATCCCACCACGCTCCCGTGGACAGCTGGACGACGCCTGGCATGACGTCGTCCGACAGGACTGCGCCCGCCAGGCAACTGCCCCGATCGTTGTGGACCCGCACGATCATGCCGCTTTCGATGCCGCGGGACGCGGCGTCCAGCGGATTGATCGTCACGGGCTCACGACCAAGGATCTTCGACTTGAGGCTGTGGCCGCCGTTGTCGTACTGGCTGTGCAGACGCGAGGCCGGCTGATTCGAAATCAGGTGCAGGGGGAATCGGTCCGACAGGCCGCCACGGAGCCACTCCACCGGTTCGAACCACGCCGGATGCCCGGTGCAGTCGTCGTAGCCGAACGAGTCGATCTCCTCGGAGAAGATCTCGATCCGACCCGACGGCGTCGTCAGGGGGAACCGCTGCGGATCTGAGCGCAGCGCCTCGAAGCTGCCGGGGAACGGTCCGCTCAGCGCCGGCAGCTCAGCGGTGGAGCTTCGCCAGAAGTCGTCGAAGTTTGGCAAGGCGGTGTCGTCGCCGAGGTTGGCCCTCGTCTGCTCGTAGAGGTGCCGGACCCATTCGATCTCGGAGCGCGACTTCGTGAACTCCTGCTCGTATCCGAGCCGGGAGGCCAGGGCGGTGAAGATGTGGTGGTCCGTGCGCGACTCACCCTCCGGCTCGCGGACCTTCGGCATCGCGACGAGGTGAGGGTCGGAGAACCCGGCGGCGAAGTCGTCGCGCTCGAGGCTGGTGGCGACGGGAAGGACGATGTCGGCGAACTTGGCCGTGGTGTTCCACCAGGCTTCGTGCACCACCACCGTGTCAGGAATCTGCCAGGCGCGCGCCAGCCGGTGGAGATCCTGGTGGTGGTGGAACGGGTTGCCTCCGCACCAGTAGATCAGGCGAAGCTCGGGCAGGGTGAGGCGCCGGCCGTCGTAGTCGATGGTCTTGCCCGGATGCAGCAGGGTGTCGGCGATCCGTGCGACGGGGATGAACTCCGCAACAGGGTTGGGACCCTGGGGAATCGACGCCACGGAGGGCCGGCCGGGGGCGACACCGGTCGCGTCCATCGTCGCGTAGCCCGCGCCCCAGCCGCAGCCGGGCCGCCCCATCGAGCCCGCCATGGCAGCCAGCACGACCGACATCCAGACTGGCTGTTCGCCGTGGTCCGCCCGCTGTATCGCGTAGTTGACCATGATGAGGGAAGGTTGCGTGGTGAGGCGGCGCGCGAGGTCGGTGATCGTGTCGCGGCTGATGCCCGTGATCGTCGCCGCCCAGTCAGCGTCCTTCGGGACGCCGTCCAGGTCGCCGACCAGGTAGGAGGCGAAGCGGTCGAACCCGACGCAGCACCGGCGCAGGAAGTCTTCGTCGTGCCATCCGTTGACCAGCATCGTGTGGGCGATGCCGAGCATCGCGGCGGTGTCGGTGTTGGGAATGACGGGTAGCCACTCGGCGTCGAGGAAACCTGCGGTGTCGCTGCGGATGGGGCTGACGTTCACGAACCGCACCCCGGCCGCTCGGCACTTCCGTTGCAGCTCCTGCGTCTGGTGCCGGGCCAGCCCGCCCGGGTTGACCTGGCTGTTCTTCAGGGCCAGCCCTCCGAACGCCACCACCAGCTCACAGTTCTCGGCGATCTCGTCCCACATCGGCATCCGGGACTGGTAGCTCCACGGGGCCCCGCCGATCACATGGGGAAGGATGACCTCCAGAGCCGCAGTGCTGTACGTGTTGCGCGAGTCGGTGTATCCCCCGCCCAACGCCAGGAACCGGTGGAGCTGACCTTGCGCGTTGTGGAAGGCCCCCGCACTCGCCCAGCCGTACGATCCGCCGAACACCGCGCTGTCTCCGTGCTGGGCACGCACCCGACTCAGTTCCTCGCTCACCAGGGTGATCGCGTCGTCCCAACTCACCTCCACGAAGGCGTCCGTGCCCCTGGCCGTGTCGTGGACGCGCGGCAGACCGTTCAGCCAGCCCCTGCGGACCGCTGGGCGCAACACGCGAGCGCTGTCGTCGGCGGCCGTCACCATCCCGGGGCCGATGGGCGACGGCGCCGGGTCATCGCTCCTCGGCTCGATGCGCGCCAACCGGCCAGAATCGACCACCGCGATGAAACTGCCCCAGTGCGTCGCAACCGACATGCGTCGTTCCACCGTGCATCAACTCCAGCCCTGATGTTTGCCCGGCTCCCGGACAGCGGTTGCCTACGCCGCCGGGCTCCACTTCCCTCGGCGGGCCGCAGAACACAGGCTCCCCCTGCGGCCCGCCGCCCAACCCTGTAGGTGACGAGCCTTCCAAGGGCCGCACGGCAGCGCCCACCGACGCCCGGCAGGTGGCCAGCCCGTTCGGGCCAGCGGGTCAGCAGGAGGGAAGTCGAGAGCGCGAGAACGCAGGTGCGGCCCCTCATCCCCCGGGGCAGCCAGGAAGAACATCACCGGGTTCGCCTCGTCCGCGGACTTCCGGGACGCGACGAGGAGCAGGCCGACGGCCACGCCGGCCAGCTCTGCGACCCGGCTTTCGGGCACGCCCTCACGGACCGCTCGCTGCACCATCGGGTGGACCCGCACGGAGCGGTGCCGGTCCGCCGGGTCGTGGTCTAGCAGGCTCCAGCGGTGTGACGATGCTCCCGCTACCTCCCGACGATGCCCTCGGTGCCGGTGGTGTGCTGCGCGGGCTCACGCGACCGGCAGGTCACGGACGGCGGGACGGTGGTCGTGCTGACCCGCCGCGACCGACTGCCCCATCCGGTCCGCCCGCTGACCACCTGGCGCGCCTCCAGGCCGTCGACCCGAGCTACCTGCCGCGCTCGGCGCGCTCGCCAACGTCCCGCCGCTCCGGGCCGCCCACGAGCCGCGGAGGGGCGAGCTGACCATTCCGTTCCTCGGTCCCGAACGGGCCGCCTGGCAGTACCCGTTCGGCGGCCTGCGCGGGCCGGCGCCAGCCTGGCGGCGGGCAGCGACCGGCCGGCGGCCGTCGCTCGAGCGCCGGGCGCGTCCGCCGGGGTGGCGGACGCACCCGGCGCTCCGGGCATCCCCCGGCATTCCCGGCGCACCCCCGGCGTCCCCGCCCGCGCCGGGGAGCCGGACGGCGGAGCGGTCCCGCCCTACGCCTCCGCCTCCCGCAACCAGTCCGGCGTGCGGAAGCCGCCGCCGCCGTACATGGGGAGCCGGACGGTATCGCCGTAGCGGGCGAGCTGGGCCCAGGGGCGGTTGAGGCCGGCCGAACCGTGGCGGCGGACGCGGGTGACGGCGTCCAGGTCGAGGACGTCGACCAGGATCTCCTCGCCGGGGCCGGCCTGCTGGCGGACGATGCCCTCCGGGTCCACGACGACGCTGGCGCCGACGCCGGCCGGGTCGGCGGCGTTGACGTTGACCACGTACACCTGGTTGGTCCAGGCGTTGGCGCGGGCGCAGACCAGCTCCATCTCCCGGTCGCGGGTGGTGGTGAGGGTGGGCTGGATGACGATCTCCGCGCCCAGCCAGGCGAGTTGGCGGTAGGTCTCGGGGAACGAGCCGTCGTAGCAGACGGCCAGGCCCACCCGGCCGGTACCGGGGATGTCGAAGACGGTGAACTCGTGGCCCGGGGCGGCGCGTTCGTACGGCTGCCAGGGGAAGACCTTGCGGTAGCGGGCCGCGATCTCGCCCTGCGGGGAGACGGCGATGGCGGTGTTGTAGACGAGCCCGTCCGCCGGATCCCGTTCGAAGAGGCTGCCGGGGACGAGCCAGAGGCCGGTCTCCACGGCGAGCGCGCAGATCCGGTCGGTGAGCGGGCCGGGGACGGTGACGGCGGCCCGCTCCATCCAGTCCGCGGGTGCCGGCCGCAGGAGCGGGCCTTCGGCCGCGAGCAGCAGTTCGGGAACGACGACGAGCTGGACGTGCGGGAAGAGCGCCCGCGTCGTGCGGACCTGGTCGGCGAAGCGCTGCCAGCTTGCTTCGAGGTCGTGGGGGACGGGCGAGGTCTGCAGGGCGGCGATGGCGAGCGTGCGCATGGTGTTCAGTCCTCCGTGGAGTCGGATGGGTGGTCGGCGTCGGTGGCAGAGAGGCGGGCGGTGGCAGAGGGGCGGGCGGTGGTAGAGAGACGGCCCGTGGCAGTGGCCGGGGCGGGGACATCGGTGTCGGTGACGGTGAGTCGGGCTACGGCCGTGCGGCCGTCGCGGAAGAAGCGGGGCAGCCGGGCGCGCACGACCAGCATGGCGACCACTCCCCCGGCGATGGAGCCGACGCCCAGCAGGAAGACCCCGCCGACGCCGTGGAAGGAGGTGCTGCCGTATCCCGGGTCGAACATGTCGGCGGCGCTGCGGGCGAAGGCCGCGAGCATCAGCAGCCCGCCGAACAGGGGCAGGACGCCTCGCAGCAGCAGGTCCCGCGGGGAGTCGCGGAGTCGGCCGCGGAAGTACCAGACGCAGGCCAGTGCGGTGGTGCCGTAGTAGCAGGCGATGAGCAGGCCGACGCAGAGGATGGCGTCGCCGAGGAAGTGGCTCGACACCAGGGTGAGCAGGACGAGCAGGCCGGCCGCTGTCGCGCCGAAGAAGACGGTGCCGAAGCCCGGCGTCAGGTGACGGGGGTGGATGCGGGCGAAGGCGCGCGGCAAGGCGCCGTGAGCCGCCATCGAGAGCGTGCCCCGCGAGGTGCCGACCAGGCAGGTGAGCAGCGCGGAGGCGGCCGAGACGCAGACGGCCAGTTGCATCACCCGGGCGAGCGCGTCACCGAGGACGGGTGGGGCGAGGGTGGCGAGGACGTCGGCGGCGTTGTCGGGGTTGCCGAGCCCGAGGCCGTCGGTGCCGGAGCCCGCGAAGGAGAGTGCGGCGAAGGCGGTGAACAGGTACGTCCCCAGCAGGACGAGGGTGGAGATCACGGCGGCCTGGCCGGGGACCCGGCCGCTGTCCCGGGTCTCCTCGTTGGTGGTGATCAGGGCGTCCCAGCCCCAGTAGATGAACAGGCAGAGCAGCACGGCCTGGGCGAACGGCCCGAAGCCGTCGAAGCCGAGCGGGTCGAGCCAGGCCAGTGACGGGGTGGCGGCGCCGGGCCGGGTGAGGGCGACGGCTCCGAAGCCGAGCAGCGCGATCAACTGGAGCCCGAGCAGCGCGTACTGGACGGCGGCCGCGACGCGCAGGCCGCGGTGGGCGATCGCGGTGAGACCGGCCAGTAGCAGGACGGCGGTCGTGGTGACGGTCGCGCCGTCGTCGGCGAGCGCGTGCAGACCGAGCAGAGCCAGCAGGTAGCCGGCGCTGACCTTGGCGAGAGCGGTCATCGCGATGACGGTGGCGGCCTGAGCGACCCAGCCCCCGGCGAGCCAGCCGGCGGCCGGCCCGAAGGCGCGGGTGGTCCAGACGAAGGTGGTGCCGCAGTCCGGCATCTCCCGGTTGAGCTCACGGAACGCGAAGGCGGTGAGCAGGATCGGCAGGAAGCCGAGCAGCAGCGCGGCCGGGGCGAGGTCTCCGGCGACGAGCGTCACGAAGCCCAGGGTGACGGCGATGCTGTAGGCCGGGGCGACGGAGGAGAGGCCGAGCGCGATCGAGGCGGCGAGGCCGACCGAGCCGGCCCGCAGGCCCTTTCCGGCGGGGGTGGGTGGTGGGCCCGGTCTGACGTCGGTAGCACGGGGGTCGGGTGTCACGGCGGGCTCCTGGGGCGGTGGGGGGCACAGGGAGTTGTTAAACGCAGATTTAAGAGACAGCTGCTGTATCAGTCAAGAGCTGAGGAGGTATTGTTAAATTGAGATGCAACAGAACCAATGGAGGGAGAGGGAGTGGCGGCCAAGAAGGGCAGCGGCAAGGAGGCTCGCCGGGCCGAGCTGGGGGCGGCGGTGCAGCGAGCCCTGATGGTGCGGGGCCTGGAAGGACTGCGGCTGCGCGACATCGCGGAGGAGGCCGGGGTCACGCCGGCCGCCGTGCTCTACTACGGCGACCTCGACGGCCTGGTCCACGAGACCTACCAGCAGGCCATCGAGCGTTACAGCCGTGGGCGCGAGGAGGCGGCGGACGGCTTCGCCGACGCCCGCGACAAGCTCAGGGCCTGCATCGACAACGGCGTCGCCACCGGCCCGGACGACGCGCTGACCAGGCTGCTCTTCGAGTACTGGCCACGCTGCCTGCGTGACGCGAAGGCCGCCGCACTGGACAGCGCCCTGACGGAACGTCAAATTGCCGTCTATTCGGCAATTCTGGTCCTCGGCGAGGCGCAGGGCCACTTCGTCCTCCCGGACCCACCGCGCCTGCTGGCGGCCAACTTCGTGGCGATGGAGGACGGTTACCAGATGGAGGTGCTCGCCGGTCGGCGCACCCGCACCGAGGTGATCAGCGCACTGAACTCCTACGCCCGCGCCGTCACCGGCCACGACCCGGGCGTTCGGGCCTGAGGGGATCCCGGCGCCGCGCGCGCAGCGCTCGGAGGCCGGCGTTGTCGGTTCCGTCTCGGTCGAGGACTCCGGTGTGCCGGAGCCGGAGGCAGAGTCACGGTGCCGTCGATCGGGGCGCCCTCGCGGGTGCAGCACGGGCGGGTTCGATCGTGCCGGTGTGGCGGCCCGCGCCGACCGCGGACGTGCTCGCGGCGGACTACCAGCAGCTCCTCTCGGCGCTGACCGAACGCCGCACGGTCGAACGGCGGGTGATGACGTACCAGGAGGTCGTCCTCGTACTCGGGCTGGAGCTGTGCCCGGCAAGAAGAAGCCGACGGTCGGGGCCATCGCCGCGGATGAGGCGGGGTCGCGGCACGGTCACCCCTTTCGCCCGCCTCTCCGGCTCGCCGACCCGCGCCGGCCTGAAGGCGGTGGCCGGCCCCGACGACCGGAACGCGGTGTTCCGGCCACCAGCCGCAGCGTTCAAGTCGGTTGTGAAGAGAGTAAGTTCAAACGGACCTCGCCGCCGAAGCTCCGATGCCAGACTTGCCGACGCCTCGTCAGGGGTACGCGGCACATTCATCGCCGCTCCGGGACGGGGGACAGGCCGGGGCAGGCGTCCATGCTTGTGGGAGGGGAACAGTGGCACCTCGGGAATCCCTGCTCAAAGTCTACGGAGACCGGTCGTACCGGCACGTGACGATGGCCCGGCACCAGGGCACGACCATCGCGTTCGCGATGGACGCGGCGCGCCGGATCGTCTACTCCGTCCTCGACCTGTCCGGCCAGCAGACCAAGGGGGAGATCGACTCCGCGTACTGGAGCGAGAACCCCGCCGAACTCGCCTTCCCCCGTGAGCTGGCCGAGGTGGGGTACGCCGTCGTCGGGGCGACGGCGATGCCCACGGTCAAGCGGGGCGGAGCCGAGGCGAGCCCCGATGACCGGCCGACGGCCGCTGAGACCGACTCCTTCCTCTCCAGCACCGCGCGACTGACGGCGGACGCGCCGTTCCACGTGGTCTCCGACGGCACCTACGTGGTGGTGCTGCGGCAGTCGATCGGCGCGACGCACACCGACGCGGTGCACAAGCTGACCGGCGGCGGCTGCTCGGGGGACGCCACCCGCGGCGACTACGTGCTCAGCGGGGCGAAGAAGGTGCCGCTGGTGCGCGACACCCTGCTGGTCGACCGGTTCCTGCTGGTGGACGGCAAGCTCAAGCCGGTCCTGGAGGTGCGCTTCAAGCGCAGCCGGCACGCCACCCGTCCCGAGTCGGCCAAGGACAGCCTGGGCACCGAGGACATGGAGGGCCGCCCCTTCCACGAGCCGACCCAGGAGCTGTCCTTCGTCCGGAACCTGACCCGCGGCCGGTTCGCCGCCGTGCTGGTGCCCACCGCGGTCAGCAACGTGCGGCGCTGGCAGCTGTTCGCCCACAACGACGCCACCGGGCGGGTCGACTGCTTCAACGTCGAGCAGGGCGCCCAGGGCCTGTTCAACACCCTCGGCACCCGCTTCTACACCAGCCCGGATCCGCTCTACCGGGACTCGGTGTTCGAACGCAGCCCGGGCACCTGTCCGTTCACCGGGCGCGAGCTGGTCCCGGTCACGGGCGCCGAGGGGCACGCGGAGACGGCGCTGCGGCTGACCGGTACCGGCCCCTGCGTCGACCTCGGCGACCCGGCGGCGCTGCGCTTCGGCGGCAAGCCCTACTCGGTCGAGGCCTGGATCAAGCCGAACTCCTACGACGGCCCGGTGCTCTGCCGGAAGGGGGAGTACCGGCTGAGCGTGGACCCCACCGGTTCGGTGGTGCTCACCCACACCGGGGCGCCGTCCCCGCTCACCTCCACCGATACCGTCCCCACCGACACCTACACCCACGTCGCCGCCACCTTCGACGGCACCACCGCGAAGCTGTACGTCAACGGCAATCCGGCGGGCAGCGGCGCGCTGCCCTTCACCCCGGCCACCGGCGTGAGCACCCTGGTCGGCAAGGACGGTGCGGGCGACCACTTCGACGGCGACCTCGACGAGCTTCGGATCTGGAACCGGGTGCGCTCCCAGGCCGAGCTCACCGCGGGCATGGGCCACCGGCTGATCGGCAACGAGCCGGGCCTGGTGGCCTACTACCGCTTCGACGAGGGTGCCGGCACCACCGCCTACGACCAGACGGACAACGCCCTGCACGGGACGCTCAGCGCCGACGCGCAGTGGACCGGCTCGGACGCCCCGGTCGGCGACCACCCCGGGGTGCGGCGCGACAGCTTCACCCTCAAGGGGCGCACGGTCGAGTCCGGCATGTCGGCCGTGCTCTACCACCAGCAGGAGAACGTCGTCGCCGGGTACCGCCCCGATCCCAAGCCCGCCAAGCGGCAGGCCCGGGTGATGCTGGCCTTCGCCGCCAAGGACGGCCAGGACCCGTACACGGCCGCCCTGGACTTCGCCGTCGGCCGCGACGGCCGGCTGGCCCAGGCCCCGGACGTGCTGGACCCGGCGGTGCTCAAGCGGCCGGTGAAGGGCCAGGACTCGGAGCAGATCAGCGCCCTGCAGCAGACGATCAAGCGGCTGGAGCCGGAGATCGCCGACCTGCGGTCGAAGATCGCCCAGCTGGCCGGCGTAGCCGGCAAGGCGGCCGACCACCAGGCGGAACACGACCGCCTGCGGCCGGGGTTCGACGACCTCGAGAGGCGCTACCTGGCCGAGAGGGACCAGGTGACCGCCTACAACTACAACCTGGGGCTCAAGACCGAGCGGGTGGCGCCGAGCGGCTACCGGTGGCGGTGGCTGTTCGCCGCCAGCAATCCGGGCAGCAACGGCGTCGTGGTCTTCACGGAGGACAAGCCGGCCGACCCGCAGTCGAGGGCGGTCTGGCGGCTGGCGGCCGTCGGCCAGAGCCAGGACGGCAGGCCCTGTTACTGGCTGGTCTCCAGCAACACGGCCGGGCAGCGACTGCACGTCGTCGGCGACTCGACGGAGGAGAACGCCAAGCTGGACGCGGCCGCCCACGACCCGGCCAACGCCGCCATGCAGTTCATGCTCCTCACCGACAACAACGACGTCACCGCCACGCGCGAGGTCCGCCTCGTCAACCGGAAGAGCCGGCTTGCGATCGGCTCGCCCTCCGCCGTCCCGTACGCCCTCCTGTGTCAGTCGAGCGAGTGCCTCACCGCGGAATCGGGCCTGTTCCTCCTGGTCAACCTCGGCCTGACGTCGGGGCTGGACAAGCAGTACGGCCCGGCCAAGGCGGCGATGGACGAGCTGCGCAGGAAGCTCCAGGAGGCGATCACCGCCCAGCAGCGCACCGCCGAACTGCAGCTCAGGCTCACTGCCCGACAGGTCGAACTGCAAGCCGCTCAGGGCCGGTTGGCCGCACTGTCGACCGGCCTGCAGGGCGATGACGACCTGACGCTGGCCATGCCGCTGATCGCGGTGGACGCCACCGGCCTGAGCGTGTCCGGCAGCCTGCTCGAATTCGCCCGGGGCACCGACCGGCCGACGCTGTTGGACAGCGGCACCGGCAACCTCGTGCTGTACTTCCGCGGGGTCAACGAGCAGTTCTTCGCGGTGTACTACGACACCGCCGTCATCCGGGGCGCCCGGACGCTGGCCGGGGACGGCGGCACGCTCGCCTTCCTCGCCCGCGACCCGGCCGTCGCCCTGGACCCATGCACCATCCAGGTCAGCGACGGTGACGCGCCCGGCCGCTGCGACCTGACCGTCACCGTCGGGACGGACACCGAGACCTGGAGGTCCCTGCCGCGCAAGGCCGAGCTGATGGCGGCCGCGTTGGCCGGGAACCCCGGCCGGCCGGTGACGCTGGGCACGGTCGCACGGGTGACGGGCAGCACGGTGGAGTTCACCGCCGCCACCACCGTCGCCGTCCCGTCCAGGGCCCACCTGCTCATCGGCGGCACCAACCACGCCGCGTCCGCCGACGCCCCGATCGGCGCCAAGACCCTCACCCTCACCTCGGCGAACACCGCGATCAAGCCCGGTGACAAGGTCAGCCTCGTCGCCTACGACTGGAGCCGGGCCCGGTCCAGCCGGCCCGGGGTCCTGCTGTCCGCCGGGTCCCGGTTGATCGGACTGACCACGGGCGGGGTCGACTCCGTGCCCAACGGCACGGCCAAGCCGTCCGTCACCGGCCGCGGCTGCCGTTGGCGCGCCGAGATGCCCGGCCGCGCCTTCCTGTTCGACGGCAAGGAGCAGTACCTGACGCTCCCCGCCGCGAAGCACCAGGCCGTCACCCCGGGCGGGGACCTGAGCCTGGAGGCGTGGGTCCACCCCGAGACCGGACAGGGCCGGCTCGTCCACGGCAAGACGGACGGGGCGTCCTACTCGCTGGCGCTCGGTGCCGCTGGTCTCCCCGTGTGGCAGTTCCTCGGCAACTCCAAGGTCGAGCTGACCGCCTCGCTCGACCTGTCGAACCGCGACTTCACCGTCGAGCTGTGGGCCAAGCGGGACAATGCCCGCAGCGTCCGGGAGCCACTGCTGACCCACGGCCTCCCGGGGGGCGGCCGGGACCGGACGCTGCACCTGCACTTCGAGCCGGACAACACCTTCGGTTTCGCGCTGTTCGACGACGACCTGACCACCGCTCAGGCGTACTCCGACCTGGAGTGGCACCACTGGGCCGCGGTATACAGGAACGCCACCCGCGAGCAGATCCTCTACCGGGACGGCGTGGAGGTCGCCCGGCGCACCGCCACCGGAGCCTATGCCGGCAACGGCCCGCTGGTCCTGGGCCACCAGCAGTTCACCGGTGCCCACCTCTACGGCCAGATCGACGAGGTCCGCGTCTTCGGGCGGGTCCGCACCCCGGAGGAGATCACCGCCCAGCGCTACCAGCGGCTGTCCGGACTGGAGCCCGGCCTGCTGGGCCACTGGAACTTCGAGGGCTCCAACGACACGGCCTCCCCGATCAAGGGCTACCAGGTGGTCGCGCGGGTCGGCGGCCAGGTGGTGCGTTCGGCCGAGCGCTTCCCGTGCAACGAGTGGGGGCACGTCGCCGCGACCTTCACCCAGTCCTGGGCGGTGCGCCTGGACGGCGGCGAGGGCCTGTCGGTGGCCTCGCAGGACTCGCTGAACATCCTGGAGGACCTCACCATCGAGGCGTTCGTCCAGGTCGAACAGCTGGGCAAGCCCATGGTCCTGGTCGCCAAGGGAGCGGCGGTCGACGGCGGCCGTGACGGAGTCCCGTACCAGCTGGGCATCCGGGCCGACGGCCGGGTGGAGTTCGCCTTCGCCGACGCCGACGGCAAGGCCAACCGGTACACCACCGGCCAGGCCGTCAAGCCCGGCACCTTCCACCGCCTCACCGTGGTGCGCGAGCGCCTCAGCCCCGAGGTCCGCACCACCGCGACGCTGACCGAGAGCAGCCCGCCGGTGCAGCAGATCCGCCTCTACTTCGACGGCGTGTCGGCCGGCACCACCCTGTACAGCGGCCCCGGTCCGCAGTCCAACACCAGCCCGCTGGAGATGGGCCGGGGACTGCGCGGCGTCCTGTGCGAGGTGCGGCTGTGGAACACCGCGCGCACCGCCCCGCAGCTCGGACTGCCGGTCGGACCGCGCGACAAGGGCCTGCTGGCCTGCTGGCCCTTCAACGAGAACACCGGCAACGTCACCCACGACGTCGGCGGCTCCTTCCCGGCGAAGCTGCGCGGCGCCCGCTGGACCCGCGACCCCGACCCCAGGGCCAGCGCCCTGCGCCTCTACCGCAACGGCGAGGCGCTGTCCGAGGGCCCGGTGACCGCCCAGGACAGCGACGCCTGGGGCGATGCCCAGCTCACCCTGGGCGGTCGCCTGGTGGGCGGCAAGCCCAGCGAACAGCTGACCGGCACCCTGGAGGAGGTGCGGATCTGGCGCACCGTCCGCACCCGGGAGCAGATCTCCGACAACCTGTTCACCCGCCTGCGCGGCGACAAGCAGGACCTGCTCGGCTACTGGCCGTTCGACCGGGACTCCACTGCCGCCGGCGCCGCCTCCGTGCGCGACGAAGGCCTGCGCGGCAACGACCTGGACTTCTCCCCGAAGCGGCCGCGCGTCCTGCTCTCCACCGCACCCATCTCCGCCGACACCGCGCAGGTCCGCTCGGCCCTCGCCGACGTGCGCACCCCCTTCCACAGCACCGTCGCCGGCTCCCCCGGCGCCACCGAGTACGCCGACCTCCAGTACGACGCCCGGGGCCAGGCGCTCGGCGTGCTCAAGCGCTGCTACGGCTTCGTCCGCGACGGCCGCTGGCACCTGATCACCGGCTACAAGGTGGGCGACCTGGTCACCGAATGGGTCGGCCAGGCCCAGTTCGACCCGCAGCTCATGGGCTACGTCGAGGGCGCCCCGCCGGTGCCGTCGGAGAACCTCACCGACAAGTCCGACGGCTACGCCGCCGCCTCCTCGGTGGAGTTCGGCGAGGCCGAGCAGGTGGTGCAGGCCCTGTCCTCCAGCCGGACCCGGAGCGTCGACACCGCCTTCAACTTCTCCTTCGGCGGCGAGACCGACGCCGGCACCATGACCGTCACCGCGCCCCTCGGCGTCGGCACCGCGACCCCCGCGGCCAACTTCCAGCTGAAGCTCGCCGCGACGGGCAGCCTCGAGTACTCCAACACCTGGAGCGAGGACACCAGGATCAGCCAGGGCAGGAACACCGCCCGAAAGACGAAGCTCGCGCTGAGCGGCTACGTCGAGGACCCCGCCAAGGTGCTCAACCCCGCCGTCGGCCGCCGCTACGTGCCCGCCAACACCGGCATGGCGCTGGTCCAGTCGCAGACCGCCGACATCTTCGCGCTGCGCCTGGCCCACACCGGCGCCCTGGTCGCCTACCGGATGATGCCCAACCCCGACATCCCGCCGGACTGGAACGTCATCCACTTCCCGATCAACCCCCGCTACACCAAGCAGGGCACCCTGGACGGCACGGTCGGCTTCAACGACAACGGCAAGGTCCTCGACCCCGACTACCCGACGGCCAAGGACTACGGCGAGTACAGCTACTTCAAGCCGCGGGACGCCTACGCGCTCAAGCGCCGCGTCACCCGCGACCAGCAGCGGCTGCAGGCCTACTACGAGTCGATCTCCACCGAGGTCGGCCACCACACGAGCGACGACCAGGCCAAGGAACAGGCCAAGACGGCCCTTCGCTCGATGGGCGTGTCCGTCGGCCCGGACGGCCGCCGCACCACCGCCGGCAGCAAGACCGCCACCGGCTTCTCGCACCGGGACCTGGTCAACACCTACGTGTGGACGGCCCAGGGCGGCTTCTTCGCCGAGACCACCGAGGCCACCGACGCCGTCAGCGAGACGACCTCCGGCTCCTACACCTACAGCAGCAAATTCGGCGGCTCCTTCGACTTCAGCTTCGGCGTCCTCGGCATCGGCTTCACCGCCCACCTGGACGCCTCCAGGGGCGGCGGCTTCAGCGTCACCCGGGCCAGGAGCAGGGACACCTCCCGCAGCTTCGGCCTCGACGTCCAGTGCGCGCCGTCCGGGGACCTCCAGCGCCGGGACAAGGACGGCAAGCCCGTTTACGACGCGGCCGGAAAGCCCGTCCTGGTGCCGGGCAAGGTGGACGCCTACCGCTTCCTCAGCTTCTACCTCGGCGAGAACAGCGCCAACTTCGACGACTTCTACCACAAGGTCGTCGACCCGGTCTGGCTGTCGAACAGCGACGCGCCCGGCGCCGCGGCCCTGCGGCAGACCCGCCAGAACTCCGCCAAGCCCCCGTGCTGGCGCGTCCTGCACCGGGTCACCTACGTCAGCCGGGTGCTCGCACCCGTCCCGCCGCCCACCGCGCCGCCGCTGGAGAGGGCGATGCGCGCCGAGAACATCGACAGCAACTACGAGCTGATCAAGCGCCTCGAACCCCACGTCCGCCCCGCCGCCACCAGCAGCGCCGGCCTGGCCGCCGCCACCCGCGAAGCCCTCGCCACCCAGCTGCCCGAACTCGTCCCCCACGCGCCCGAGATCATCGACTACCTCACCCGCTACTTCGGAGTAGAGAACTGACACCCGCCCGGCCCTCTGGCAACACCGGAGGGCCGGGCACCCTCCCTGACGCAGGGCGAGGTGACCGACCGGAGTCGGCCACCTCGGACCGCACCGGACACCGCCGACCTGGGGACCTGGGGCCCTGGGGACCTGGCTGGTCAGCGTGGCCCTCACCCGGCCTTCGCCTGGCCCGCCAGCCGGCCGCAGAACGGCGCCGCCCCTGGAAACGTTCGCCGCCCACAACGAAGTCGACTCCAGCTCGACTCCGTCGCGGGTATCGCAACATCCGCGCCAGGGTTCTCAGCCCAGCCGGAGTGCCGGAACCCTCCCCTTCCGGCCCCGGACGGCCACCGGGTTCGACGAACCGCAAGCCGGCACCCCGCCACGCCGTCGGCAAGACCGTCGAACGCGAACCCACGCTCAAGCCCACGGGAGCGGTGCGGCGCAGAGCGCGGCGATGGCGGTCATGGTGTGGTGGTCGAGGTGGGTCAAGCGGCGGGCGGTTTGGTGGTCGGCTTCGGCTTCGGCTTCGGTGGGTTCTAGGCCGGCGCGGCGCAAGGCAGTGAGGACGATCTTCCTCCGGGTGTCCGGGGCGGTGGTGGTCTGTGCGGCGCGGGCCCGGTACTCCTGTTCGCGGCGCCAGCGCCGGACGGTCAGGCCCGGCGCAGTTCCTGGACCCATCCGAGCAGCCGGAGGTCGGTGCCGCGGACGGCGACCAGCCGCGGGTCGCTGTGCCAGCTCTCCACGACCACCGCGCCGCCCTGGGCACTGCGGGTGGCGGTCGGCGCGCCCAGACCCGGGCGAGCGGCGAGACGCAAGTGCGCTCGGCGGCGAGCGCCAGGCGCCGCTGCTCGGGTCCGTCGCCCGGCGCGGCCGGCGACAGCGCGAGGGGGCCGCGGCCGTCGGGCGAGGGGGGTCGGGCACGGCGGCCGGTACCGCCCCGGCCGTGTCGAAGGCGTCTCCCGAACCGGACGGCGTTTCGCCCCGGGGCGTTTCGCCGGCCCCGGCGGCGGGTTGCCCCGCCTCCCGGGCCTGGGTCGGGTGCGCGGCGAGCAGCCTCTCGGCCAGCTCACGGCGGCGCGCCATCACGCCGGACGCGGCGTGGAGAACGTCGGCGAGGGATTGGCGGCCAAGGGCCGCGTCACCGTCGCGGGCCGCCCGGTCGAGCTGGAGGAGCAGCAGCCGGTCGGCGCGCGCCAGCCGCTCGCCGAGGGCGAGGAGCTCGACCGCCGCCGGGTCGTCGGCCAGGCCGTCGGGCAGCCCCGTTTCGCCCCGAGGCGTTTCGGCGGCCGTGGCGAGGGCCTTGCCCCGCTTCTCCTTCTCCCGGGCGCGGTCCGCCTTCGACGAGCACGCCTTGGAGCAGTACTTCGGCCGGCGGCCCTTGCCCGCCCACGCCAGCTCCGCGGCGCATACCGCGTCCACCGGCCCGCCCAACAGCATCGGCTGGACCGCCGCCTCTTGCCCCGGGGAGAAACTCATGCCCGGATGCCAGCCCCACGACCACCACCCTTTCCCCTCAGGGTGAAACTGCCGGACAGTAGGGGCCTGCGCGCGGCGGGCGATGCGCAGCATGCCGGGCCGGGGGGGTAGACCGCGGGCGGCCGGGGGCTGGGCGCGCCGTCCGCGACCGGCCAGCGGTGGCAGTGGCCCTGCGCGCCCTGCGCACGAGCGCGGTGAGAGCAGCCGCAGCCTGCGGTTCCGGTGGGATCGCCGAGATGGGCCCACACCGGGGTCTCGGACGGAGCGTGCGGCGGGCGGTCGCTGAACTCGGTCCTGCACGAGCGGGCCGCCGCAGCGCGGCGGCCCGCTGAGCTGATGTCACCTACGCGATCCCGCCCGTCAAGGGCGGCCCGCGGCCCGGAGATCACAGTGTCCGGGCGCGGTGGCGGGGTGTCAGGCGAGGGCGAGGCTGATCTGGTCGCCGAAGACGACCCAGTTCTGTCCGCGGTCGTTGCTGTCGCAGGGCTTGGTGGAGATGTTGGGGGTGTTCCAGGCGTTGGCGAGGCAGTAGGCGGGGGCAAAGGTGAGGGAGATCTTCTGACCGGTCACGGTCCAGTACTGGCCCTGGTCCTTGGAGTCGCACGGCTTCACCGAGACGTCCTGCGCGTTCCAGGTGTTGGCGAGGCAGTAGGCGGGGGCCTTGGCGAGGGAGATCTTCTGCCCCGCGAGAGTCCAGTGCTGGCCCTGGTCGTTCGAGTTGCAGGGCTTCGTGGAGGTGCTCGGAGTGCTCCAGGTGTTGGCGAGGCAGTAGAGGCTGGGGGTGCGCGGTGTCGGGTCGGCGGCGCCTGCCCCGCCGGCGGGCAGGAGAGAGGCGGCGAGGGCCAGCGTGGCGAGGGCGAGCGTCCTGCGGAGTGCGACTGCCATGGGTGGGTTCCCGTTCTCGCTGTTTGCCGTGCGGCTTCGCGTACGGCAGCGGGGTGCTTTTCCGGACAGGTCGAGATCTTGGCAATTGCCAGCGCCACTTGCTGACGAACAACCGTTTCTGCAGACCTGCGTTCATCCGAACGGGTGGCCGACCGGCCGAGCCGGGAAGCCCCACAGCGATCCGGCTGAACCCGGAGCGGCAACTCGCCGGCCGGCACGACGACGGCCGGCGGAACAACCCGTTCACGACACCGGCCGTCCTGCGGCAACCCGCCCGGCCCGGCCGTGAACGCCGCCTCCGGGAGCGGTTCACCTGCCATGACGCGCTCACCCCCTCACTGCCGGCCAAGCCGCTGCCGCCGCTCGCCCCGTAGGACGGTGGCCCGCTCACCGAGGGCCGCTCGCCGAGGGCCGCGGCTCCGGCGAGCGGGCCACGAGGTCATCACGGCGACGGCGAGCTGCGCGCCCGCCTGCGCCCGCCTGTGGACGCCCACGGCCGCCGGGAGCACACCGGAGCCGTCCACCGCCGAGCAGCTCGCCCCAGCCGTCGTCGCCACCATTCGCCGCCACCACGCCGAGCACCGTCCTGGGCGACGCCGAGCACGACCTGCCGACCCTGTGCTCCGTCATCGAGAACGCCCTCGCCCTCGCCGGGACGTAGCCAACCCGGGAACGAGCCGGCGACGGGTCGGCCCCGGGTCGGTCAGCTCCCGCCGGGCGGTGCGCCGGGGCCTGGTGGACAGCCTGGTGCTGGTGGACAGCCGGGTTGGGGCACCGGCCCCGGCACGCCGGCCAGCCCCTACGGTGCCCCGCCGCCACCGCCTCCCCCGGCCCAGTCCACGAACCGATTCGGACGCGGGTACCTGCTCGGCGGCTGCCTCGGCGTCCTCCTGGTCGTCGGCGTCGTCGTCGCCATCGTGGTGGCGGTCGGCAACGGTTCCGACAAGCCGAACTCCCCCGCCTCCTCCGGGGCACCGCTCAGCGACTCCAACAACACCGACCATCCGCCCGCAGATCAGGAGAGCATCCGCTAGATGCGATCCTCCCGTGTCCTTTGCGCCGGTCCGCGCTGCCTTCGACGAGTCGCACCTGATCGCCGACGCCGGGCTGGTGCGCGGCCCGTGACCGCAGCGGTTGAGCTCAGTGGCCGATCGGCCGTCTGCCGCCCCTGGCGCGCCTGCCTTGCGGCCCGAGGGCTTGGCGCTCGCGCCGTCCGCACGACAGCTGACGCTCGCACGGCACCCCGTCGGCGCTACGGCTGACGGTCGTGCGCTGCCCCGTCGGCGCTACGGCTGACGTCGGCCCAGGCGTCCAGTTCGCGCAGGCGTGCGGTGAGAGCCTCGCGGAGGCCGTCCTCGGCCGCGCGCCCGAGGGCGAGGCGCAGAGGAGGCTGCTTGGCGTCGACGGCGGCCATGACGGCCGCGGCGACCCGGGCGGGATCGGCGAACGCCTCGGGCGGCAGTTCGCCGAGCGAGCTCTGGACGGCGCGCACGGTCGCGTCGTAGTCGGCGGTGGGTTCGGCGAAGACCAGGTGGGACAGGAAGCCGGTCCCCAGATATCCGGGCTCGATCATGGTGACCTTGATGTTCAGGGGCGCGAGCTCGGCCGCCAGGGCGTCGGAGAGTCCTTCGAGCGCGTACTTGCCGGCCGCGAGCAGTCCGACACCCGGGTGCGCCGACTGTCCGTAGACCGAGGAGCCCTGGAGGACGTGGCCCGAGCGCTGCCTGCGCAGCACGGGCAGTGTCGCGCGCAGCACGTTCAGCGGCCCGAACACGTTGGTGTCGAAGATGGCCCTGGACTGCGCGTCGGTCGCCTCCTCGACAGCGCCGAACAGTCCGTAGCCCGCGTTGTTGGCGACCACGTCGATTCGTCCGAACGCGGAAACGGTCTGCTCGACGGCGCGGTGGGCCGCTTCCTCGTCCCGGACGTCGAGTTGGAGGGCGACGGCCTGTCCGGGGTACCGCCCGACGAGGTCGCTGATCGATTCCGTGCGGCGGGCGGTGGCCGCGACACGGTCGCCACGGTCGAGGGCGGTGAGTGCGAGTGCGCGGCCGAGGCCCTGGGAGGAGCCGGTGATGAACCAGGTGCGGGTGGTGTCCGAGGTCTGCTCGTTCTTCGTCATGGTTATGACCATATTGAGTTAGCACATAACGCACAAGCCTCAATGTGTTCTGGTGTCTATGTGCCTGATGAGTGGCGCCTCTCCGGTCTCGGGTATCGTTGCCCTATGGCCATGGATACGCCCCGGACGATTCTCAGTCCCTCGGCGGCTGCTGAGACTGTCCTCGCCTTTGTCAACACGCGGGCGATCGACGGCAGTCGAGAGCAGCTCGGGGATGGGGCGGCCTTCGCGCAGTGGCTGCGACTGGAGGGCCTGACCGGCCCCGGTGCGCTGGTCACCGATGCCGACGCCGCCGCCGCCCGGGAACTGAGGGATGCCCTGGTCCTCGTCCTTCTCGCGCACGCGGGCGAGGAGGACGACGAGGGCCGGGCGAGAGCCGAGGAGTACCTGCGCCGCAGTGCACGGCTGTATCCCCTGGCGCCCGTCGTCACCGCTTCCGGCGTCCAGCTCCTGCCCACCGGGGACGGCGTCCCGGGCGCACTCGCACATGTGCTTGCCGCGGCGTCCGACGTCGCTCTGCGAGGCGCCTGGATGAGGCTCAAGGCCTGCCGGAACCCCCCGTGTCACCTCGGGTTCTATGACCGCTCGCGCAACTCCTCGGCGGCGTACTGCAGCCCGAACCGCTGCGGGGCGCAGGTCGCCATGCGTACCTACCGCACCCGCAAGGCGCAGGAGGAGTGACCTTCCCCCGCTGAACTCGACAAAACAGCCGAGGCCGAGGCCGCGAACCTGTTCTTCCAACGGCGGGTAGGGCCCATGGAGTTCGACCAGCTCGTACGGCGAGTTCTCAGAAGGACCGGAAGATGCCGGAGGGGTCGCACCGAGCGGCTTCGACGACGTCCGCGAAGGCGAGATTGGCGATCGACAGGTTCGCGTGGATGTCACCGATGCCAGCAGGTACGGTCCGGACCGTACCGCCGTCCGCGTCGCTCGCGCACTCCTCGCGGATCAGCACAGACACCACCAGCAAGGGGTGCTCGGGGTCTTCCATGGCGACACGGTCTGCCAGGTAGAGGACGCTCAGTTCCGGATCGTCTGAGAGCGCGGCGGTCACGGCATCGGGCGCTGCCTCCGACCAGGCCGGATCGTCCACCACGTGAATGTAGGGGTCGACGTCGTCACTGCCTTCGAACTCCCACGGCTTCACCAGCTCTGCCAGCACGGACCGTCAGGCTCGGTCATCACTGAAGTCGACTCTGATGATCAGTGCGGCAAACTCATCGCGGTCGGCAATGGCGGGCAGCATTGTCGAGCTCCGATCTTCACGTGACGGTACGGGTCGCACACACCGTGCCAGCCACCGCTGACAGCCGATCGATGTCCCCTCTCATCGAACTTTGACGGCGGCTTGCCGAGAATTGACGGTGCGTCGGCACTGTCAGTGCAGGCCTTGCACCGTGTAGAGGATGCCGACCGCGATGGCTAGGGCACCCAGCAGGAGACGCAGCGCGGTCTCGGGCAGTTGTGGTTGGAGGTGGGCGCCGAGGTAGCCGCCCAGCAGGCCGCCGAGTCCGCAGGACAGGCCGAGCAGCCAGTCGGGGGCGATGTCGCCGGTGGTGGTCAGCGCCAGCAGCGCGTAGGTGCCGGCACCCACCAGCGAGGTGACGAACGTCGAGGCCAGTGCGGCGGGTGCCACCGTGGCCACGGGGATGCCGCGACCGACCAGGATCGGGCCGAGGATGGAGCCGCCACCGATGCCGTAGATTCCGCCGATGACGCCGACGGCCAGGGCGAGCGCGGTAGTGATGCGGGCCGTCGGCGCAGCGGCGGTGCGGGGGCCGGCCGGGTGCAGGGTGCGGGCGCACAGCCACACACCGAGCGGCAGGAGCAGGGCGGCGACCAGGAGCTTGAAGACGCGGGGGCCGGGGACGGCGAAGACCCGGATGAGGGCGCCGGTGACGACGCCGGGCACGGTGCCCGCGATCAGCAGCCGGGTGAGCGGCCCGTTCAGGGCTCCAGCCCGGCGGTAGCGCAGCAAGGCACCAGGCCCGGCCACCACGTTGAACAGCAGGTTCGTGGGCGTCACCGCCGGACTCGGCACACTGAGCACGCTGACCTGGACCGGGAGCAGGAAGACTGCCCCGGACACTCCCACCGGCGCGGTCACCGTCGATATCAGCAGCCCGGCCGAGAAGCCGAGCAGACCCGCCAACCAGTCCACCCCAGGCCCCCTCGAAGCTTCGTCGGGCCAGTATCCGGCGAGCCCCCCGAGACCCCGGTCAGCGTCCACGGACCGGACGGTCGAACCCGGCGAGAGACCCGAGCCCCCCGGCTACTCGTCATACTCCGGCTGACCGGCCAGGTGGGAGGCCAGACCTGGCCCCCAGACCCCGCGTCCTCGGGAATGGATCACGCCATTCCGCTGCTGTTCTGCATGGATCGCCATCGAGCAAGGGGTCCTACACCATCCGGCTGCACACAGCAGTTTTGAAGGAGCATCATGACTCTGTCTGTCACACCGGCCGCCGCCGAGCGGGTACGCGTCTCCGCGGAACCCGACTGGTACGAGTCGGCCGGAATATCTCTCGGCATCCGCGTCGGGAATCTGGTCTTCACCTCGGGCCAGGCCCCGATCGACGCCCAGGGGAACACAGTCGGCGCCGGGGACTTCGAGGCTCAGGCCCGCCAAGCGCTCGCGAACCTGTCGACGGTGTTGACGAACGCGGGTTCCAGCCTCGCCGACGTGGTCAAGGCTACCGTGTTCGTCACCGACATCGCACGCCAGGACATCTTCGCCAAGCTGCGCGCGGAACACTTCTCCAGCGAGCCCCACCTCGCGGAGTCATTCGTAGAGGTCTCCTCACTCGCCGACCCCGAGTGGATGATCGAGATCGAAGCCATCGGGCTCGTTCGCCTCCCCCGAGACGATCGACACGCGTAGCCACACACCTCCCCACCATGCGGCCAGTCCCTGTCCCTCCAGGCAGAGCCTTCTGACGCGAGCGAGCTGCCGTCAGGTCGAAGGGATCCGCGAACTCGGTCCCTACGGTCCCTCCCCACCCGGTCCCTCGGCAAGGCGACACAATGACCGGCCAGTCCCTGCCGGCCCCTGGTCGGCCATCAGTCACTTCCGTCACTGAGGTGGTCCGCCCGGCCGGGCCCTCCCTCTCCCCCACCGGGAGGAAGCTGAGATTGGAGACGCAGCGCATGCCCTGCCGAGGACTCACCGCCCCGTCGGCCGCTTCCAGGTACCACTCCAGGGCCTGCTCGGGCCTCCCGGCTTCCCGAAGGAGACCGGCCAGCTCCCGCACGGCCCTCCGGCCGTACGCCTTCACGCGCTGCCGAAGCCAGTCGACGGCAGCCTCCAGGCCCCGGTACTTCCACAGCAGCCACGCCGCCTCCCAGTGCGCGTGCCGTTCCCCCACACCGGCAGCCTGCGTGAACGCGGCGACGGCGCTGTCCACCAGCTCCGATTCGGCGCGCTGCGCACGCGCGTCGTACTGCCCCGCAGGATCAGCCCGATCTGCATGAACGCCGTGCTGGAGCGCCGCGAGCGGCGCGCTCCAACTGCTCCCCAACTGCCCCAGCCCGCCGCCGACCGACCGACCCGCGAGCTGACCGGTTGCCGTCAGAAGCCGAGGTCAGCGCGGCCTGGACAGGCTTTGCCAGTTCTTCCGCCAGTCCCTTCGCCACCTGCGCCGACGCATGCAGTTCCTGCGGTACGACGTTGACGTCAGCCACCGTGATCTCCCCCAGAGTCCACACCGATGCGGTATCGGTGTGTCGCCCCGTCCTGGTGCCGGTGAGGGGATGCGGTCGGCGACGATCGGCCGGTCGGCGTCGAGCCGTTGGTCCTCCCCGCGCAGGCAGGGGGTCAGCCGGGCACCGCGGCGCCCAGGGCGGCCCGGTGCGCTGTGTTCGGCACGCAGCGTCGATAGCGCAGTCCAGGCGGCAGCAGGATGGTCCAGCGCATCCGTTCGCCGGCTACGGGGTACGGGGGCGGAGTACGCCGTGACCAACCAGGCCCGGACCGGCGGGCCGCGACGCCTGCCCGGTTTCCGCCCGTACCCGGCCCTCCGGCAGGGCAGGTCCCGCCACCCGACCTCGCTGTGGTGGCGTAAGCCTAGGTGGCCTGGCCTGCATCGTCGGTCAGAGCAGCCGCGGTCAGGGTGAGGTGCTGGACCAGGACCGCGGCTGCGGTGTCGGCGTCGCGGGCCAGTACCGCCGCCTCCAGCCTGCGGTGTTCTTTGGCGCCGTCCCGGTCGGGGTTGCGGTGCGCCGACCAACGGCGGGCCAGCTCACTGGCGGTCCACAACCGGTCGAAGGTCTCCAGCAGCGCGCGGTTGCCACACCCCTCCAGCAACGTGCGGTGAAAGACGCGGTGAGCCTCGGCCCAGGTGCCGGTGTAGTACTCGCCCTCCTCCGGCACGTACGCCGGAGTGCGCACCAGACGATGGTGGGCGGCCCGCACGCGGGCCTCCCAGTCGAGGTCGCCGCGCTCGATGGACATGCGCAGGACGACCGGTTCGACGGTTCGACGGGCTTCCGCGATCTCCTGCCAGCGCTGGTCGGAGAAGGACGGGACCGCGAAACCGCGGTTGGGCAGCCGGTCGGCGAGCCCCTCGCCGACCACCCGCACGAGCGCCTCGCGCACCACGGCCAGGCTCACGCCCTGCTCCCTGGCAAGATCCTGCGGCTTGAGAGGGGTGCCTGGGGAGTAGTCCCCGCGCATGATCGCGTCCCGCAGGTGTGCGTAGACCTGCTCGGAAAGCATCTGTTTCACCGGCGGGGTCGAGGAGTGCACTGTCTGCGTCATGAGCCCATCCTAGACTGATCCCCTAGATAATCGATTATCCGTGTTACTGTCGATTCATTAGCCGATGAGGACGCCCGTCCGGTAAGGAACGACCACTGTGTTTGCCAACGATCCCTTCGCCCGCCTCCCTGAGGCGGCCTCGTTCACCGTCACCAGCACCACCGTCGCCGACGGCGCCGCGTGGCCGCCCGAGCAGCACTCCTCCGGCTTGCCCGGCGGGAAGGACACCTCCCCGCAGCTGTCCTGGAGCGGTGCCCCGAACGGCACGAAGAGCTATGCCGTCACCGTCTACGACCCCGACGCCCCCACCGGGTCCGGGTTCTGGCACTGGGCGGTCGCCGACATCCCCGCCACGGTCACCGACCTGCCCGAGGGCGCCGGCGACGACACCGGCTCGGGCCTGCCCGAGGGCGCCTACCAGGTGCCCAACGACACCCGCGCGGCCCGCTACATCGGCGCCGCCCCGCCGGCCGGCCACGGCCCGCACCGCTACTTCGTCGTGGTGCACGCCCTCGACATCCCCACGGCAGGCGTCCCGGCCGACGCCACCCCGGCCGTCCTCGGCTTCACCATCGCCGGCCACACCCTCGGACGCGCAGTGCTGATCGCCACTGCCGAAACACCCGCCTGACAGCGCTACCCGACTCCCGGAGACACCACCGCCATGCACCTCGACGCCTTTCCCCACTCCGCCCGTACCGGCGCCGGCCCGATGGACCTGAACGCCGTCCGCGACGTCAGCCGCGCCGTCAGCGCCGCCCACCTGTTCATCTACCTTGCCCCCGAGACCGCCGAGGAGGCGGCCGAGCTCGGCGTGACCGACCGCGGGCCGGCGTATCTGGCCTTCCGATCGGCCGCGATGGGCGCAGTTCCGTGGCAAGTCACGCTCGCGGCCTTCTACAACTTCAGCCCGCGGTCAGTGCGGGCCATGGCGGGCGTGTGGGACGCCGCGCCGCCGGAGCGGTGGCAGGCCGCCCGGCTCCTGGCCGCCAGCCGGGCGATGCGGCGCGCCAACGTACATCTCACGGACGACCACCTTGCCGAGGCACGCCTGCTGATCGACGCGGTCGTCACCCGTGCCGACTATGCCGGCAAGGTACTGGCCGCCGCGAACGCGTCGGTCCCGCTTCCATCCGATTCCCTTGTCGCACTGTGGCAGCGGATCACGGTGGCACGCGAGTGGCGCGGCGACGCCCATCTCGTCGTACTCGCCGACAACGGCCTCGGACCGTGCGACTGCCTCGTCCTGCACACCGCAACCGGCGGCCTCCCCGCAGCTCTCGCCCGAGCGACCCGCCAGTGGGACGACGAGGAGTGGAGCGCGGCGACGGCCCGCCTCGTCGCGCGCGGCTGGCTCGACTCCCACGGCGTTGTCACCGACACCGGCACTGCGGCACGCGAGCGCATCGAAGTGGAGACAGACGAGCACTGCGCCGCGCTATGGGCACCGATCGGCAACACAGGCGCCCGCCGCTTCGCCTCCCTCATCGCGCCGATCACCAACGCGTTCACCGCAGCCGGGACATTCCAGACCGTTCCCGGCCAGTCTGATCTCGCATAAACGGTCCTTCGCACGAGCAACGCGAATCACGATCCGCCGGACCCCGCCGATTCCGGACTCACTCACGGTGTAACTCCCGACCGAGGAAGTAGCACCTGATGACAGACGTGACCGTCTCGGCCGAGGCCGTGGAGGCTATGCGGCCGTCGGCGTTGCGGCCGGATGCTTTGGACGGCCAGTTGATCGTGCAGTTGGTCGCCCGTGCCCGCGCGAGCGGGCTGCAGCTCACCGGCGTCGGCGGCCTGTTCCAGCAGCTCACACCGCGCGGGAGGCCCTGACGCGAACGCGTACGACGACCGAATTCCTCGGCGCTCTTTGCGCCGCCCTCGTCCTCGCCGCCGGCTCCGCCACCTCACCTGGTCGTCGGTCTGCGCGACAGGGGCCGGGGGTGAGCAGGACGGTGCCGTTGCGGCGCAGCCGGGGCGGCGAGTCGGTCGAGGGCCCGCGGCGCCAGGCCGGTGGGGGCCGCGGCGAGGACGACGGGGCAGGCGGCGGCACCGAGGTCCGGTTCGTACGCCCCGAACTGCGCGCTGAGGTCGAGTTCCTCGAACTCACCCCGGCCGTCCGACTACGCCACTCCGTTTGGCGAGGCCTGCGCGAGTAGCACCCGACGCGCCTCCAGTAGGCGGGGGCGGCCCCGTCCGCGTCGACGGGGAACACCCGGTCCACGCCGGTGATCTCCAGGACCCGGGCGGCCGAACGCGAAGGGCGGGCGAGTCGGACCGCGATGCCCCGGCGGTCGGCCTCCGTGCGGGCGAGCAGCGTGTTGAGGCCGGCGGAGTCCGTGAACGTGACAGCACCGAGGTCGACCACGAGCGTCGACGGAGCCGGCTGGACCACGATGGCCCGGTTCAACGCGTGTGCGGCAGGGAGACCTGGTCGACATCGAGCTGCCGCGCGCCCACATCGCCACCGAGGAAGCCGGCCTCGCCCCGTGGCGGATTCGACCGGTGTGCCGTGCTACTTGTCGAGGACGCCGACCGCGTGGGCGATGACGAGCAGCGAGGTCATGAGTGCGGCGATACTCTCGATGGCCATCAGCGCCTTGGCCCGGGGGGACAGCGGCATGGTGTCGGTGGGGCTGAAGGCGGTGGAGTTGGTGACCGAGACGTACAGGTAGTCCATCAGGGTGGGGACCCAGTCGCTGGTCCGGGACGAGCCGTCGGCGACCTCCTCGACGGCGTCGTCGTTCTCGTCCTGGGAGAAGCGGAAGTCCGCCAGCGGCAGTTCGGAGCGCTCGGCCTGAGTGCGCGCCACCGGGCCGCCGCAGTCGAGTTCCCAGAACGCCAGGCCGAAGACGATGATGCCGGTGGCCCAGACCTGGAGCGCGGCGAGCAGTAGGGGGCCGCCCTCCTGGGCCTTGTCGGTGACCATGGCGTGCACGAGCAGGCCGAGCGAGATCAGGTTGCTGATGCCGATCAGTGCGACCAGGGTCAGCGACACGATCCGGGAGAGGCGGTTCTGCCGGGTCATCCGGCGCGGGTTGACCGCGATCAGCGGTATCAAGAGCAGCAGTTCCAGGCCCGGCAGGACGAAGCGCGGGACGAACAGCAGCTGCTCCGGCAGGACGAGGTAGAGCAGCACGGCCGCCAGGGTGGCGAGCACCGCGGGCAGCCGGGCCTCGCCGCGGCGGTCGTGGCGCGGGAAGCGCTGCAGCGCCTTCGCCCGGTGGCCGGGCGTCTTCCTACCTGAGTCCATGGAACGTCTCCCGTGTGCGGCGTGGCTGTCACCAGCGGGTTCCCCGCCGTACGGGGTTCACGCTCCCGGGGGCCGGTAAGGCACAGCGAACCGGTACATCCCGGAGGAACGCCGAGGTGGACGCCGCCCAGGTGGATGGCGGAGCGTCAGCGGATCTCGTGCAGGAGCGCTCGGACAGCTTCCTTCGGCTGAGCCAGTCCCTCTCGCGTACCGGGCCACGCAGGCGCCGACTCGCGGACCGGGCCACGCAGGCGCCGAGGTGAGGTGCCCCCGCTTGCGGCCCGTCAACTCCGGCGCAGCGCGCGACGCGGTGCTTCACCGGCGACGCGACGTCGGCCGGGTTCGCTCCCGCTCGCACATGACCCCGCCCCCGCCACATCCGTGGACGTGACGGGGGCGGCTGAAGGCGTGGTCCGGGTCAGAGGGTGTCGCGGTAACCACCAGAGGCGGTCCCGCGCTTCTCGATGAAGTGCTTGAACCGCTTGAGGTCGCCCTTGACCTGCCGGTCGAGCATGCCGGTCACGTCGGCGGCCTTCTCGGCCACACCGCCGGGCTGGAAGTCCATCTCCATCATCACCCGGGTATGGGTCGCGTCGATCGGCTCGAACCGCACCATCCCCGTCTGCCGCACGTCACCACTGGTGGTACGCCACGCCACGTGGTCGTCCGGGACCTGGTCGACGATCTCGGTGTCGAACTCCCGGGACACACCGGCGATCTTCGTCTTCCAGTGGTTGTGCCGCTCGTCGAGCTGGGTGATCTCCTCGACGCCCTCCATGAACATCGGGAACTGCTCGAACTGCGTCCACTGGTTGTACGCCGTGCTGACCGGCACATCGACGTCGATCTGCTCCTGCACCTTGCTCATCGCTGCTCACTCGCCTTCGCATCGCTTTCACGGTCGGGCAAGCACCTGCCCCGACCGTCGGCCGGTATGCCCGGCCCCTACCGATTCCGTCCCATCCCGGGCGAACCGGTAACAGCCGCCACCCATCCGAGTACGAACGCCTACGGCCGCGGTGCGCCTTACGGCGGTGCCGCGGCCCGGGGCGCCGGATGACGCGCCGCCGGCCTGGAGCCCGGTCGACCCTACGGTTGGGCGGGTCCGCTCTTCTCGCCCTCACCCGCAGGTTCTCACCGCGCGGCGCAGGCGTGGGTGGGCCGTGCTCAGGTTCTCGGCGCCCTGGCCTTCCTGGTGGCCGAAGCCACCACCGCTCCCGCAGGATCCGGTCAGCCAACGATCGACCTGGCCCCCACGAGATCGGCCACCTGGTGAACGCACTAATCCTCGATCAGCGGCGCTCTCCACTGGTCGATCGGGCGGCCGGACGCACCACGGACGAGCCCGCCACAGCCACTACCGGCGCAGACTCGCCACCTGATCACGAAGTGCGGCCGGAGTACCTGCAGCGGTGGTTCCCCGCCGCCCCTGTGCCCCGGGAGGGCCCGCCGCCGTGCGAAGGAGCGGGCCCAGAGGCTGGTCAGCCCTTGCGCGGGTAGGCGACCAGGCCGCCCTCCGAGACCGACGGGACCTTGAAGACGCCCACCCCGGCCAGGTCGGCCACCGGGACGCCGTCCACACCGTCCAGCGCCTGCGCGGTCCCGGTGGCCAGCGACAGCTGGACGGGCGCCTTGGAGCCGTCGATGCCGCCGTCCTTGGTGAGCGAGGTGCCATAGGCCGTTCCGTCGTCGGTGACGGCGGTGAAGGTCAGCGGCTTGCTGCTCTTCGTCTCCTCGAAGCAGTAGCCCTTCTTCGCGGTGAGGTCGAAGGCCAGGTGCTCGGAGACCAGGTAGCGGCCGTTCGGCGAGAGCGCCGAGGCGGGGGCCCCTCCGGTGCCGATCAGCGGCTTGTCACACAGCACCGACGCCTTGACCTGGCCGCTCTCGCCGTCCAGGACGGCCCACACGTTGTGGCTGCCCTGGTCCTTCTCCTGCCAGCGGGCCAGCAGTTGGCCGCCGGCCACCGGCCAGACCGCCGCCTGGGCCGGATCCGCCTCGGGCGGTGCCACCGTGGTGTTGTCCCAGCCCGCCGGCGACCAGAACCTGGTCGCGTCCAGGCTGTTGCTGACCACCGGGCCCTTGCCGGTCATCGCCACGACCGGGCCGTTGCACTGAAGGCAACCCGTGGGCGCGGTGAGCGATTTGGGCTCGACGGTCTGCTGCGCGCCGGTGGCCGCGTCGACCACCGTGACCTTGTCGGTCACCGAGTCCAGCAGCAGCTTGCCGCCACCGCCGTCGAGCACCTCGTGCCGGCCGCCGCTCGGCATCGGGATCTCCAGGTGCTGGGCGGGGACGGCGTCCTGGCCCGAGCCATCGGCGGCGAAGACGTCGATCGAGTAGATCTGCTGGGCCTTGGTCAGCGCGTCCCCGCCGGACTTGCCGGTGGACCAGAGCACCACGAACTCCTTGCCCCCGGCGGACACCACCATCAGCCTGGGCGCGTACGCCTCGCCGAGGCCCTTGACCGGCTTGCTCACCCACCGGACCTTCCCGGCGCCGGCCTCCCGCGCGGTCAGCAGATACGTCTGGTCCGTGCCGGACAGCGTGACCACCAGCCCGGCCTTCGGCAACACCCCGTAGCTCACAGCCTGCTGGGCCGACAGCTGCCAGCGCGCGGTGGTCCCGTACGCCGCCGGGACCTTCATCGCGAGGGTGGGGGCATCCGACGGAGCCGACGGAGCACCGCTCCCGGCCGGCGTCGTCGAGGCCGTTCCCGCAGCCGCCCCCGCACTCGCGCCGTCACCAGTCCCACCACTTCCGCCGCTCCCGCACGCCGTGAGCACCCCCGCCGCCAGTAGGACGCCCGCCACCCTGGTGATCCGCACCCGAAAACCTCCTCCCCCGAAGGGGAACGCGGACCAGCGCGCTCCCCCGGTCAAGCCGTTCTGGTCGCGACACGGTACCAACGCGGCGGACCTTCGGGCCCGGTTTTCCCGCCGCTCCTGTGACAGTCCGTCAACAAAGCGGCCCCGTACTCCGCGGCCGTCCCGGGGCCCGGCGGGTCGCCGCCGCGCCGCACCAGGGTCGCAGCCCGGAGGCTGCGCGGGAGGGGTGCGGTGCGGGGTCGGGTGCGGTGCCGCCGGGGCAGCACCGCACTGGCTATCCGGACGAGGGGAACGGGAGCCGAGGGTGGTTCTCACCGCGGACCCGGCCCCGGGACAGCGACCGCGGTGATGTGGCGATCACCTCGCAGACGCACACCATCCGGTCGACGGCCGGGCAGGTGCCACGTCCGGATCCGGGCCGCCGCCCCGCTCTCCTCGTCAAGGCGGGGGCCAATCCCCCGGGAGTCGGTACGAAGGGGACCGCGCTGCCCGCCGGTCTACCGGCAGAGGGCCGCGTCCACGTCGGCGGCGATGCGCGGCTTGGCCTCGACGGCGGGCACGGTGGTGACCGCGATGTTGGCGGCGCGGCCGTCCTCGGTGACGCCGCCGCGGGTCACATAGCCGGGGAGGGTGCCGCCGTGGCCCCAGTAGACGCCGCCGCACGTCAGCGGGAAGCTGGCCAGACCCAGCCCGTAGCGGGCCCCCTGGCCGAAGGAGTCGTCCACCGGGACGGTCGTGCGCATCTGCGCGAGCAGCTCCGGGGCGAGCAGGCCGCCGCCGATCAGCGTCGTGTAGAACCGGTTCAGATCGGTGTTCGTGGAGACCAGCGCCCCCGCGGCCCATCCCCAGGACATGTCCTGCCGCGTCACGTCGGTGAGCGGGCCGTCGGGTGTCAGCCGGTCGTAGCCCTCGGGGTGCGCCTCGTGGACGGTGGTGTCCCCCGGGACGGGGAAGTAGGTGTGCCGCAGACCGATCCGGTCGATGACGCGGTGGGTGATCTCCTCACCCACCGGCCGGCCTGTGATCCTCTGGATGATCATCCCGGCGACCAGGTACCCGGTGTTGCTGTACTTCCAGCCGTCGCCAGGGGTGAAGTCGGACGGGTGGGCGAGCGCGAGGTCGAGGAGGTCGCGGGGCTCGTGGTAGCGGTCCAGCCGGTCGCCCTCCAGGTATTCCGTGTAGTTGGGCAGGCCAGAGGTGTGCTGGAGGAGCTGACGGACGGTGATGTTCCGTCCGTCGATGCCGTCCCCGCGCAGCAGGCCGGGCAGGTAGGTGTCGACGAAGGCGTCGAGCCCCACCTTGCCCTCGCCGACCAGTTGCAGCACGACCACCGAGGTGAAGGCCTTGGTGTTGCTGCCGACCCGCACCTGGCCGTCCACCGGCACCTTCGCCCCGGTGGTCAGGTCACCGACTCCGGCTGTGTACCGGCGGGTCCGGCCGTCCCGGCCGGTGACGGTGGCCAGCGCGGCCGGAGCCTTGAAGTCCCTCACCAGGGCCTCCAACCCCTGCTGGACTCCGTCCGGCCGACGCGAGCCGGACGCGGCGTCACCGACGGTCGCCGAGTCGGCGGCGAAGGCCGCGGACGCCCCGGAGCCCGGGGACGCCGTGGCGGCCGTGGAAGCCCCGGAGCCCGGAGACGCCGTGGCGGCCGGGGACGCCGTGGCGGAGGTCGGCACGCCGATCGCCAGCGTGCCGAGCGTCAGTGCGCCGGCGATGACGGCCACCGCTGTGCGGGCCCGCCCGCCGGGTCGGAGACGGAGGCGGGACCGGGGCGACACACGCTCGTTCACGAAGGAACTCCTGTCGATGGAGGGGTTCCCGGGGCCTCCCGGGTGGTTTCCAGCGAACCACCCACCGCCCCCGAGGGTCGTCCGCGCACAGGACGAGACCGGCCCCTCGCCGCTGCGCCCCCGGGATGACACCTCCGGGACCCCGGTCCCACCCGCCCGTCCTCCCGGAGCCCGACGCCCCGCCCCGAGCGGCACCCCCCTTCCCTCTGCGTCCGCACCGTTGCGGTGGACCGCTTCGTCGCAGCGCCAGTGCTGTGACCGGGATGGTCCACCGTGATCGGAAGGCGGCTCGCGGGATGAGCGCACGCGCCATGGCTGGTATTACTGGGGGATGCAGGAAGAGACGGCACGCTCCGCGATCGACACGTTCATCTCCGCGTTCAACACCTCGGACGACAGCTATGTGACTGCCCTGCTCTCCCGGGCCCTGACCTCAGACGTGGTCTTCTGGGGACCGTTGGGTCGCAGCGAAGGAATCGCGGCAGTCGAGCGGTTCGTGCTGGACATCCGACGCCACCCGGCGGGGAGCGGCACGATGGTGCGCTGCTCAGCGGTGGACATGCCTGACGAGTGGGCCCGGTACCAGTGGGTCTTCACCACGCCGGATGGAGGCCCCCGTCTGGCGGGAACGGACGTCGTCCATCTACGGCGGGGCCTCATCGACCAGTTCATCGTCTTTGCGGGGGAGATCGAGCCGTCCGCCTCCTGAGTCGTCCTTCTGTCGCTGTCACCCCGGGACGCCGGGGGCTGCGGTTCGCGGTCGCTCAGGCCGCGGTGCTGAGGGGGCGTCCGCCCCGGCGGATGCCCTTCTCAGTGCGGACACGCGCACGCTCGCGGCGCTGGGCGTCAGGGTGCTCGCGGCGCCCTTCCTGCGGCGGTTGACGCCCCAGAGGGTGTCGTCGCCGACGGAGTAGCAGCCGTGGAAGTACCGGACGCCGTGGTGCCCCGAACCCCTGGCCGTCGGCCGCGCGCCGTGAGATCGTCCGCAGGTGACCGACACCGCTGCTGGGGCAATGACCTCGGAAGGCCCGGACGACCGCGTTGCGTCCGCGCTCCGCTTCTCGACGGAACTCGTCGCATGGGTGGCCACCCCCTGGGCGCTGGCCGACTACTCGTGGCTGCTTGCCACCCTCTCCGTCCTGGCCCTGATCGGCCTTCCGACGTTGTTCTCCACCCCGGGGGACAAAGCCAACGTGGTCGTCGCGGTGCCGGGTTGGGCCACGATCCTGCTGGTACTGCTCCAGCTCGCGGCGGCGGTGGTCTCCTCGTGGCTGGCCTGGCCCGCCTGGGTGGCGGCCCTCGTGACCGCACTGGCCGCCGCCACCCTCTTCACGGAGCGTCGACGCTGGCGGTGGCTGGTCTCCGCGCACCGACGCGCAGGCTGAGGCCGCCCTTTGCCCGCTGCGGAGTTGACCCGGCCCGGGGCCGCCGCGGGGTCCGCGACATCCGCGCCGACGCCCCGCTCCCCCGGCCAGCGTGCCGAAACCCTCCGGCCCGGCCCCGGGCGCTCCCAGGTGCGAAGAACGGCAAGCCAGCTCCCCGCCATGACGTCGGCGAGACCAATGAGAGCGAACCCACGCCCAAGCGCGCCTGGCCCGCTCGAGGTCGAAGGTCAAGCTGGGATCGCCTCTCAGCACTGCCCATGGTCCGGTCCAGAACGGCGGTCGGGCTGCCGCCCCCGCGCCGCCGGCGGCACACTCCACGTCACGTCAACGCCACAGCCAGGCTGACCAGTTCGCGGTTCGACCGCTGACCTCCCCCTGATGGCCGCACTCGACCTGTTCGGGCGGCGGTGGAGCCTGCGCATCCTCTGGGAGCTGAGCGGCGGCCCCGTGCGGGCACTGCGCAAGGCGGTGGAGAGGCAGGGCGTTGTCGCGGGGCAGCCACGGCGCGGCGGCGAAACCGTCCGCTCCGCACATACCTCGCCACCGATACCCCGTCATCCCACGACCCCGTTTCCACCCGGCCGGGATCACCTGGGCCGCCCGCGCCGAACAAAGGCGGATGCGCGGCGCGTTCGGGGGTAGCCGGGGTTGTACCGGCCCAACCGCACCTGCGGAGGACTCGGCCGTACATCGGACGCCGACGGGCGGGCCACGCACCCTGCCCTCGCAGACGAAAGGGGACAGCTGTGAAGAACCCGGCACAGGAGACCGTCGCACACGCCGCCGAGGCGGTTCGCGACACGGTCACCAAAACCGCCCGGACCATGCGTGACCACGCCCCGAAGGATGTCCTGGACCGCGCCGGAAACCTGGCGGCCCAGGCCCGTGGTACGGCGGCGCATGCCGGGCGTGTCGCGGCGGACCACACCCCGGCGCAGGTCCGCTCGAAGGCGGGCCGGGCCGTGGGCGCCGCCCGCGCCAACCGGTCGCCGCTGCTGGCAGCCGCCGCGGCAGCCGTCCTCGCGGTGGTCCTGCTCCGCAGCCTGCTCGGACGGCGCCGGTGAAGGCCGCCAAGATCGCCTACAGGCCGGTCGGCCTGCTGCTCGGCGCATCCGCCGGCCTCCTGGCCGGCGCCCTCTTCAAGCAGACCTGGAAGGTCCTGGGCCACGACGACGACGCGCCGAACGCGACCGACGAGCACCGTACCTGGCTGGAGATACTCGTCGCGGCCGCCCTCCAGGGCGCGATCTTCGGCACCGTGAAGGCCGCCGTCGAACGGGGAGGCGCGGCCGCCACCCACCGCCTGACGGGCACCTGGCCCGCCTGAACCACGGCATTTTCGAGCTGGAACAGCGCCCCCGGCTCCGGTTCGCGCCGAGCCCTACGACCCCCGGCGGTCGCCCCGTTCATGCCCGCGCCGGGGGCCGGGCGTGAACGGGGCCTCGACCCCACCGGCCGCACACCGGGCTAACCCGATTCCACTGGTTCCACTGGTTCCACCAGGGAGGGAAGCTCAAGCGGGGTCGTCGAGCACGAGCTGGCACCGGCCGTCCTGCGCTTGCATGCCCGCGGGACGGCACGCGGCGTGTTGTCCCGCGGGGTCGGAAGCCCTCGCCCACCTGACGGTTCACCGCCGACGCCCGGGCCTGGCCCTCCGGCCCGCCCCTGAGCCTGCTGTCCGTCCTGGGCGATGGCCCCGAGGACGGCGCAGGCGTGGGCGCGTGGCCCTGGGTGTCCAGCCAGGGGAGGCGGCGGTCGGAGCAGTCGAGGCCGGCCTTGCTCGGTCATCTCCAGTAGCCGAACCTCAGCCGCCCGCCCGGCTCCCGGCGCCACGGCACCCCGATCGCCGGTCGAACCAGGGTTGGTCCACCCGGTGGTGG
This sequence comes from Kitasatospora sp. NPDC086009, assembly GCF_044540385.1. Classification (NCBI taxonomy): domain Bacteria; kingdom Bacillati; phylum Actinomycetota; class Actinomycetes; order Kitasatosporales; family Streptomycetaceae; genus Kitasatospora; species Kitasatospora sp. NPDC086009. The sequence goes on along the minus strand of NZ_JBITSA010000004.1, from coordinate 533,955 downwards.
GAAGGTGCTCGGTGGTCGGCCGGTACGGTCGGCCACGAGGTGCAGGCAGGTGAACGATGATGACCTATCCCACCAACCCGACGGGCAGCGGTGCGGTGCAGAAACCCGCGACGACGGCCCCCACGCCCCCCGGCGACTACGCGGCCGCAGCAGCCGAGCCCTCGTCGGCGCCCGGTACCGGGCCCGGACGCCCCGGGCCGAAGCGCCCCGGTCCCGTGGCCGCGGTCCGGCAGCAGGACGCCTCGGGGCCGCCCGCCGGCAGAACGACCGTTCTGAAGGGCGCGGTGGCAAGGATCGTGGCCACCGCCGCCTGCGAGGTACCGGGTGTCCACCGGCTGGGCGGCGGACCTTCGCTCACACATGGCAATCACGGGGGCGCTGATCGGAACGACCCCGCTCGCGGGGTGGAGGTGGAGGTCGGCGAACGGCAGGCCGCCGTCGACCTCGATGTCGTGACGGAGTACGGGTTCTCCATCCCGCGCACGGTCGACGCTCTCCGGGCCGCCGTGGTCACCGCAGTGGAGCAGATGACCGGCCTGGAGGTGGTCGAGGTGAACGTCCGCGTCACCGATGTCCACCTGCCGCAGGACGACCTCCCGGCGGCGGGCGAGACACCACGGGTCATCTGACCCGGACCCTCGGGGCCGTCCGGGGGACCCACCCATACGACCTGCCCTGGTGCCCGGTCGACCGGTCCCGGTCGGCCGGATCACCGCAGGTCCGCTCCCGCACTCCACGGGCCGGCTTCGAGCACCGGGTAGCAGGAACGACCGGCCGCCCGCGCAGGCACGGACGGCCCCTGAGCCTCCTCTCCAGCGGCAGGGCACGCGCATGGCCAGGAGGGCGACATCGTGTGGTTGTGCGGCGGGGACGTGGTCGGGGAGGCGTTCGCCGAACGTCCCCAGCGGGTGGCGGGTCAGAGCCGTGGCGCGAGGGCGCGGTCGGGCCAGCCCGCCGGTGCAGAGCAGGAGGGTGGAGCCGGGTCGGCAGCTGGACGGTGACGTCGGCGCGGGTGGCGCCCTCAGCGCAACCTCGGCTGCACCAAGGAGTCGATCACCCGCCGCACGCCCGCTGATCACCCAGCCACGCGCCGCCCCCGCCGGTGTGGCGCAGGGGCGGTTCGGGAGGAACTCAGACCGCCGCCCGCGCGGGGTCGTCGGCCGGGAAGCCGAGTGCCGGGTCGATCCGGTTGTCCGCGCTCAGGAAATCGCCGGTCAGAGGTGATCCGGATGCGCGTCGCAGCGCGCCGACGGCGGGGTCGGAGATGGAGACCGTGAGCCGGTAGGGCGGGTCGCCGATGGTGCTGTTCGACGAGTCGATCGGTGCCACGAGCACCCGCTGGAGCGCGATGCCGTCATACCCCGGGCGCAGCGCCTGCGCGGGGAGCGTGACCCCGCCGATCCGCCGCTGCCCGGCGTGATGCGGCCCGCCCGGCCGGCCCACGGCGACAGGTGGGGGCCGCAGGGCTGCCGGGCGGGCCCGCGGAGGCCGCCCGGAGCGGGGCGCGACCGCGTCGCGCAACCCGGGCGGCCGGTGCCGGGCGGCCGGTGCCGGGCGGTCCTTCAGGGGCGCGCGTCAGGCCCGGCGGCGGGAGAGCGCCACGACAGCGGCGGCGACGAGCATGGCGGCACCGGCGGCGGCCAGTACCGGCCCGGCGTACCGTGCGGACTGGAGCACCACGTCCCGGGCCGGGCCCTCCCCGTCGCGCGCGACCGCCGACCCGGCCGTGTCGGTGAAACCCGCGAAACCCGCCTTCGCCCGCACCGCCCCGGCGCGCAGGCTGTCGGTGGCCCCGCCGAGTCCCTCCTCCACGGCGTGCCGGGCCTGATCCGCGCCGTGGCCGACGAGTTCCCGGGCGTGCTCGGCGGTGTGGCTGACGCGCTCCCGTGCGTCGGCCACCCCGTGGCTGACCCGTTCCCGGGCCTGCTCGGTGCTTCGGAGCACGCGTTCCCGGGCCTGGTCGGCTGCATCGCGCGCCCGGGCTGCGACGTCGCTGCCAGCGTCGCGCTCCGCGCCCGTGTCGGCGAGACGGTCGCGGGCCTCCTCGGCCTGCGAACTCAGCTCCGCCATGGTGCGGGCAGACTCATTGGTGCTGTGGTCGGCGTCCATCGGGGGCACACTCCTCGGTCACGTCGATGTGTCAGTCTCGTCGATGTCGGTCAGGTGGGTGGGGCGGTCAGCTGGACAGGAGTAGGGGCGGCCGTGCGGTTGACGTCAGCGCAGGGCCGGCGGGCAGGCTCTCCCAGACGGACGCGGCCCGGTGGGGCCCGGGCGTGGGAGGTGAACCGCGTCACAGCTCACGCAGGGCGGGGAGCAGGGTGCGCTCGGACCAGTCGAGGAAGACCTCCCTGTGGTCACCGCCGCCTGGACCAGCGCCACCTCGTCGAACCCCGCGTCGGCGTACGCCCGGACCGCTTCGACGAAGCCCTCGACGCGGTCGCCGCAAGGAGCCGCGAGGACTCGACTCGGCGACGTGTCCAGCCACGGAGAGTAGTCGTCGGAGATGGCAGCGAAGTCGTAGCCCGCCTGCTCGGCGTGGACGACGTCCCGCACCAGGTGCCGGGGGCCGGCCCGCCCGCTCATCACCGTGTAGCCGAATCTCACCATGCCCGGACGCCTGCCCGGGTCCCGCAGAACCACACTTCCTTGCCGGTCGATCGGCCCGAGACGGGGCGGCGGGCGCCGCTTCGAGCGACGCCCGCCCGCCTCACGACCGACCGCCTCACGACCGACCGCCGCGCTGGGGCAGCGGACGGCTGGAGCTCCACGCTCCCCGTAGGGGCCCGCGAGATTCGCTTCGGCCGGGGATGGGCACACGCCCGGTCGGACCCACGACGCGGTCGGAGCCGGGAGGACGCACCATGACGACCAAGTCCCACGCCACGGGGAACGGGCGGAAGCGGCTGCGGCGAGGCGACCACGTCTCCTGGCGCAGTCACGGAACCACCGTGACCGGCCGGGTCGAGCGGGAGATCACCTCGCAGGTCGAGGCCGCGGGCCGGACGGTCGACGCCTCACCCGAGGAGCCGCAGTACGAGGTGCGCAGTTCCGCCTCCGGGCGGACGGCCGTACACCGGCCGTCCGCCCTGCGCCGACGGAAGGACTGACCGGACACGGCGGCGCCGGCACGCACCGCTCGCCCTGACGGCGCGTCAGCAAGAGCGGCTTCAGCCGAAGCGGCGTCAGCAAGAGCGTCGGCGGGTCGCCCTCCGAGAGGAACACGAGAACGTCATCAGCCTTGCAGCGTGAGTCGGCGAGGTCGAAGAGGGACCCGAGCGCGGGCCGGCAGGACCGCTCGAAGGCCTCGCGCCCGGCCCAGGTCCGGTATCGGCCCGAGCGGGCCGCCGCCCGGCCGCTCATGGTGGAGCACTGGCCCGCCTACGAGGAGTACCAGGCGAAGAGCGACCGGGAGATCCCGGTGGTCCTGATCGAGCCGACGGCGTTCGGTCGGCCGCCGGGCGGCCCGGCCGGGCGGCCCGGCTCGACGCCGTCGTCCGGCGGGGACTGTCCCCTCCCGGCGGTAGGGTCGTGCCGCCGACGCACCGACCGAGGGGGACCCTGATGACCGACCGCACGACCGACGGCGCCGCGAGCACGCCCAGCGCGGCCCAGGGCGCCGGCAGCGCCGCCGGCGACGACGCCGTACGGACCGCGGGGCGGCTGCGGCGGGTGGCGGAGTCCTCCGAGGGGCTGGTGGTCCTGGACCCGGGGATCAGCGACGAGGAGATGGACGGCTGGCCGGCGCCGGTGCCCGAGGAGATCCGCGCGCTGCTGCGGGTCGTCGGGGGCGTGCGGATCACGGTCTCGCGGTCCGCGGTCAACGGCCACCTGTCGATCGAGCACGTCGACCTGGGTCACCCCTTCAACCGGGGCTGCTACCCGGCCGGTGACAGCAGCTGGTACGTGGAGCACGCCGGCGGCGCCGGCACCCACTGGTTCGTCTACCTCGACCACGGCGACGGCCACACCTACGTGGACGTCGACCGGGTCACGGGGGCGTGGGGCCCGGTCTTCCGTTTCTGGGACGCCACCGACTCCGTGCGCGTGGCGCCGTCGCTGACCGCCTGGCTGGAGCGCCTCGCCGACTGCCTGGAGGAGGCACTCGCCTCGGCCCGGGCCGAGGCCGGACCCGGCACCGCCATCGAGGTCAGGACGTTCGGCCGACACTTCGGCGATCGGTGGCCGGACCCGGAGCGGGAGGCGACGACGGTGGAGCCGGTCACCGCCGCGGCGGCCCGGTTGAGCGGTGACCCCCTGCTGCGCGAGGCCGCAACGGCCCTGCCCGACGACGCCCTGCTCGCCGATCTGCGGTCCGTCACCGGCCCCGCCGCCGTCGACTTCCCGCTGCCGGTGAGCTGCCGCTACGCCCGCTGGTCGGCCGGGGCCCTGCTGTCCGCCACCGCGTGGGACGGCGAATAGCTCCGAGGGGCGGGGCCGTCGGCCCACTTGGCTGAATCTCGCCCCCGGTCGGCGGGCCGACGCCCGTGTGGTCCCGGCCGCGCGGGGAACGCGGGCTCCCGGACGGCGCGGGACACGAGGTCCGGCGCCGCACGGCTGGACGAGAGAGGGCGATCCTCATGATGGCGACAGTGGCGGTGCTGGCTCTGACGATCCTGCTCTTCAGTGCCGGACTCGGTCTCACCGTGGCGGTGGCGGGCCTGGCGAATCGGTTCGGGCGGTCGGCCGCGCGCCGCCGGCGATGACCGGTGGGCGACCGACCCCGCCGGCAGAGGCCGCCAGTGCAGGAGGGAGGAGAGCGCCGCACCGCACCCCGCCAGGAACCAGGCCAGGCGGCCGTGGGTGCGGGCCAGGCCGGTCACCAGAACGGCGAGCGCCTCGCGCCGCCGTTCCAAGCGCCGGGGCTCCACCGCACCCTCCCGGCCGGCCACCCCCGGCAGGCGGCCACCTCGCGGGCCAGCGCCCGGTCCTTCGGTGTCCAGTCCTTCGGTGTGAGGTCCCCACCCTGCTGTCCCGAGCTCCTGACGTCGCTGTGCACCCCTTCCCCCGGTCAGGGCGGGGGTCGCCGATGGCCGCCCGGCTGCGGGCCGCGGACGGGCTCCGGACACCGCGCTTCCTGGCGCTCCCGGTACGGCGCCTGGCGCAGGAGGAGTTCACGGAACCCGGCGCCGGTCTGGTCCTGGCCGTGATCGGCGTCGTCCTCCGGGCGGCGGCCGGCGCCACTACTGGAGGACGCCGGGTGTCCACCCCCTCGGGGCACCGAGGTCCTGGTCAGAGGTCCTGGTCAGGGGTCCTGGTCAGGTCGGGACGCCCGGGTCCACCCGCCGACCCGCCTCGCCCACCCCGGGCGGGCGGGTCATCGCCCACCTGATCCCCCTGGTCACGCCGGCCGCGCCCAGCCGGACCGCCGGCCCCTCCACCACCGGCAGGTAGGGCAGGCGGAGTTCCCGCCGCGCCCACCCCGGCAGCAGCGAGACCGCGCCGGCCGCGAGCAGCCCGTACGGCGGGCGGACCACCCACGGCAGGGGCGGCCGGAGGAGGATGAACCGCGCCGCGTCGAGGGCTGCCCTGGTCCGGTGCAACTCGGCGCGGTACGCCGCGAGGACGCCGGCGAGCTGCCGCTGGTCGCGCGGCGGGTCGACGACACCCAGCGCGGCGGCCACGACGGCGGCGTCGGCCACGTAGCCGTCATAGGCCTCGTCGTCCAACGGCCTTTCCCCGTAAGCCCGGTGGGCGCGGAGGAAGCTGTCGACCTCGGCGGCGTGCACCCAGCCGAGCAGGTGTGGATCACCGGCCCGGTACGCCTCCCCCGAGGCACTGGTGCCGCGGACCCGCTCGTGCACCGCCCGCACGTGGTCGACCGCCCGCTGCGCGTCGGCCGCCGTCCCGAACGTGGTGACCGCGAGGAACGTGCTGGTGCGCTGGAGCCGGCCCCACGGATCGCCCCGGTAGCCGGAGTGCGCCTCGACGGCAGCCATCGCCAGCGGGTGCAGCGACTGCAGCAGGAGCGCCCGGAGTCCGCCGACGAACATCGAGGCGTCCCCGTGGACGACCCGGATGGGCCGGTCCGGGCCGAACCACCGGGGGCCCGGCGTCTCGTGGATCCGGCTCCGGGTCGCCGGGCCCTGCGGCCCGGCCACCCGGGCGAACAGTTCCGCGCCGGCGCGCCGCCGGAGCGCGGCGAGGGCCGGGATGCCGGAGATGCCATCGGTCATACCTGCCACTGTAGTTCCGCGCCGCGCCGACGGGCCGCCACCGACGGGCCGCCGCCCACGGGCCGCGCCCCCGGTCGGACCGGCCGCACGGCGATCCCCGCTACCGGCGGCAGGGATCACGGGCGCGAGTGACGGCCCGTGGAGAGCCGGGCGGGGCCGGCTTGCCGGGGACCGTCGGAGCGGGCGCACCGGCGCCCGGAGCGGCGGCGTACGTGCCGTTCCCGTCGTCGTCGGAGCCGGAGAGGGTACGGACTCAGGGGTCCGCGCCGGGCGCCGCACGCGGCCGACCACGCACCTCACCTGGGAAGACGTGGCCCGGCCTTCGGCTCGGGAATCGCTTCTGATTCCTGGCCCGCGCGCGGACGCGGTCGTGGACGCCCGGAGTACGCGTCAGCCGGCCGGAAGACCCACCGCCAGGGTCAGTTCAAGGACCCGGTACGGCGACGCGAGATCCGGGAACAGCTCCCGCAGCTGCGACATCCGGTACCGGACTGTCTGGGGATGGACGAACAACGCCGCCGCCACCTCGTCCCGCCTGCCCTGGTGCAGCAGCCACGCTCGCAACGTCTCCTCCAGCCGCCGCGCGGTCGCGACGGGCAAGGTCCGCAACGGTGCGAGCGCGCGGGCACGCAGGTCTGAGAACGCGTCCATGTCGGCGCTCAGCACCAGCTCGGGCAGGTGGGCCTCGGTGTCGCGGATGCCCGAGGAGAGGGAGCGCGCGCGCACGGCTCGCGCGTACGAGGCGGACGCACGAGTCCACGGCCGGGCCGGGCCGACCACGGCGGTGCGGTCGGCCAGCTGCCGCAAGAGATGCGATCGGTCGACATCGGGAACGAGCAGCACACCGGTGGCGTCCGGCAGATCATCGAGGACGAGGGTGCCCGGGTCGAGCGCGCGGTAGGCAGGCCGGGCCTGGGCGGCGGGCAGCAGGACCGCGGTGAGCGAAGTCGGAGGCTGCCACCCGGCCCGTTGGACAGAGGCCAGCAGCACGTCCGGGCTCGCGTCGGCGAGGAGGTCGCGGGCCAGGTGTTCCAGGTGGCGCTCGCGGGCCCTGCCCCGAGCCGCCAGTTCGTCGGCGTGGCCCGCGGCGCTCGCGGCGGAGAGCTCGTCGATATAGGCGAAGGTCAGCTCCGCGAACTTGGCGACCTCGGCGGCGGGCAGACCTACGGGTACGGCACCCGCTGCCAGACATCGCCAGGCCACGCGGGCGCCGACGCGGTAGGCGCTGAGCAGGGCGTCCATCGAACGGCCGTCGCGCACCTCGCCGCGGCCCAGCTCGTAGGCTGCGTCACCGGCGTCGCCGCCCGTGGCATTCCCGCTCGCGAGGTCCAGGTAGTGGCCCAGGGCGGTGCGGACGGCTCGGCGGATGGTGCCGCCCATGCGGCCCGAAAGGGCGTTCGCGTAAGGAGGGACCTCGTCGATGATCGCCTGGACGACCTCGTCGGCGGTGGCCCTCAGCGCGGCCCGAAGCGCGGTGACCGTCGTCTCATCCAGGACCAGCTCGCTGGCCCTCCGGATTGCTTGACTCACGCTTCTGTTCCCTGCGAACAATTCGGTCGACCAGATTCACGTCCTACGGTCAGGACTTTACACCCTGAGGCGCAGCAAGCTGGAGTCATGACGAGTGCAGCCCTCCGCAAGAGGGCGTGGAAACTGCTGGAGATGGTCACGACGCCGCTGCTGCCGTCGGACTACCTCGACCTGGTCAGCCCGCTGCGTGCGGGCGCCGACCTGCGCGGGCGCATCGAGGCCGTGCACCCCGAGACGGGTGACGCCGCGACCGTCGTGATCAGGCCGGGACGGGACTGGCGCGGCCACGCGGCCGGTCAGTACGTGCGGATCGGGGTCGACGTCGACGGGAGGCGCCTGTGGCGTGCCTACTCCATCACCTCACCGACAGACCGCCAGGACGGCCGGATCACGATCACCGTGAAGGCGATCCCGGACGGCAAGGTCAGCAACCACCTGGTCCGCAGGGCGACACCGGGCACGCTGGTCCAGCTCGACCAGCCGACCGGTGACTTCGTGCTGCCGCCTGCCAAGCCCGCCAAGGTGCTCTACCTGACGGCCGGCAGCGGCATCACGCCCGTGATGGGCATGCTGCGCGACGTCGAGTTGGATGACGTCGTCATGGTCCACTGTGCGCCGCGGCCCCAAGACGTGATCTTCCGCAACGAGCTGCACGGCCTGGTCGCGGACAAGAAGCTGCGCCTCGTCGAGGTGCACAGCGCCACGGACGGCAAGCTCGACATCGCCCGCCTCGGCGAACTCGTGCCCGACTGGGCCGAGCGCGAGACCTGGGCCTGCGGGCCCGCGGGCCTGCTCGACGCCGCGGAGGAGTACTGGACCGAGCACGGCGTCCGGGAGCGCCTGCGCACCGAACGCTTCCGACCCCGCATCGTCGTCGCCGGCGACGGCGGCGGCGGCGGCGAGGTCACGTTCAGCGCCACCGGCACGACAGTCGACGCGGACGGCGCCACGCCGTTGCTGGACATCGGCGAGGAGGCCGGCGTGCTCATGCCCTCCGGGTGCCGCATGGGCATCTGCTTCGGCTGCGTCACGCCGCTCAAGGCGGGCGCCGTCCGCGACCTGCGCACCGGCGAGATCACCGAGGCCGAGCCGGGCGTCCTCATCCAGACCTGCGTGTCCGCCGCGGCGGGCCCCTGCGACATCGAACGGTAGACGCACCTTGACCGCCATCGACCCCACCGCCCACCTGACCGCGCAGCAGATCGATGAGCTCGGCCGCGAGCTGGACGCGATCCGCGACGAGGTGATCGCCGACCGCGGCGAGAAGGACGCCGCCTACATCCGTAAGGTCATCTCGGCGCAGCGCAAGCTCGAGCTGGCCAGCAGGGGCGTGCTGCTGTTCTCGGTCTTCCCGCCCGCGTGGCTGCTCGGCACCGCCGGCCTGTCCGTGGCGAAGATCATGGACAACATGGAGATCGGCCACAACGTCCTGCACGGCCAGTGGGACTGGATGCGGGACCCGAAGATCCACTCCACCACCTGGGAGTGGGATCACGTCTCGCCGGCCGAGCAGTGGAAGCACTCGCACAACGAGTTGCACCATACGTACACCAACGTGATCGGCAAGGACAACGACCTCGGCTACGGCATCATGCGCGTCGACGAGGACCAGGAGTGGCACCCGGCCCACCTCGGCCAGCCGCTGTGGAACTTCCTCAACGCCTGTTTCTTCGAGTACGGCATCGCGGCGTACGACCTGGAGCTCGGCAAGAACCTGCACAAGCGCCGCCGCAAGGACCCGGAGTTCCGCGCGCGGGCCAAGGCCGTGGGCCGCAAGATCCGCAAGCAGGTGCTCAAGGACTACGTGATCCACCCACTGCTGTCAGGCCCGTCGTTCCTCACCACGCTCGCCGCCACGTTCACCGCGAACCTGGTCCGCAACATCTGGTCACACTCGGTCATCATGTGCGGGCACTTCCCCGAGGGCGTACAGGTCTTCGAGCGCCGGTCGATCAAGGGCGAGACACGCGGCCAGTGGTACCTGCGCCAGATGATGGGCTCGGCGAACATCAGCGGCAGCAGGGCCATGCACTTCATGACCGGCAACCTGTCGCACCAGATCGAGCACCACCTGTTCCCGGACCTGCCGAGCAACCGGTACGCCGAGGTCGCGGTGAAGGTGCGCGCGCTCTTCGAGAAGTACGGGCTGGAGTACGTCACCGGGCCGCTGCCCGAGCAGGTGTTCTCCGCGTGGCACAAGGTCTTCCGGCTCTCGCTGCCCACCAAGAAGCCCAAGGTCATGACCCCGGCCGGGCACGCGATGGTCGTGGTCGAGCACGACTGACACGGTGACGGCCCCGGGATGCTCCCCGGGCCGTCAGCCGACGGACAGCAGGGTCGGGTCCGCCATGATCCGGCGGATCGTGGTCTGCGCCGCGCCCACCACGGGTCCGCAACGCCCCAGGGCGGACGAGCGCAGCGCCTCCGGGGCCCAGGGCCGGACGGTGACCCGGTCGGTGAGTTCGGCACGGACGGACGGCAGCAGCCACGCGGCCAGTTCGGCGTAGGTGCCGCCGAGGACGAGGCCGTCCGGGTCGATGAGGTCGACGGCGGAGGTGAGGGCGAGGCCCAGGGCACGGCCGGCGCGGTCCAGGGCCGCCAGGGTCGGCGGGTGCCCGGCACCGGCCCGCTCGGCCAGCAGGGCGACCGGGTCGCCGGCCTCCGCGGGTCCGCCCGGACCCGGGTCGTGCTGCGCGAGACCGGCCTCTCGCAGCACGGCCGCCTGGCCCGCGTACTGCTCCAGGCAGCCGCGCGCGCCGCAGACGCACCGGAGGCCGTCCGGGTGCACGGGGATGTGCCCGAGTTCGCCGGCGAAGCCGCGGGCGCCGCGGAACACCTGCCCGTCGATGACCAGGGCGGCACCGATCCCGGCGTCCGCGGAGACGTGCACGAAGGTCTCCGCGGCCTGGTCGGCGTTCCAGTACTCGGCCAGAGCCCCGAGGTTGGCCTCGTTCTCCGGCTCGGGCGCGGTGTCCGGATCGGGCCAGTGGTCGGCGACGCGGACGGTGTGCCAGCCGAGATTGGGCGCGCGATCGACCTGTCCGACGGGTTCGTTCGGCACCACCCCGGGCACGGCCAGGACCCGGCCCTCGACGCGGAGGCCGAGGTCGCGGGCCTCGGCCTCCGCGTCGGCGGCCAGCGCGGCGACCTCCGCCAGCACCTGCCCGGCCGGCCGGCCGGCGTTCGACCGTTCGACCCGGCGCCACACCCGGGGTTCTCCGCGCAGGTCCACGACGCACGCGCCGAGGTGCATGACGCCGATCTCCAGACCGAGGCCGGCGGGGCCCCGGTCGCTCACCGACAGCGCGCGTCCGGGGCGGCCGACCCGTCCGTCGGGCGCGGTCTCCGTCTCGGTCAGCGCACCCCGCCCGATCAGTTCGTCGACCAGCGAGGAGACGGCCGCCCTGGTCAGACCGACGCGTGCGGCGACATCCGCGCGGGACAGCGGGCGGCTGAGCGGGTTGTGCGCGGCGACCGTGCCGAGGACCACCGAGAGGTTGCGCCGTCGCATGTCCTGTTGCGAAGCGGGCCCGGAGCCCCGGCTGTGCCCCGTTCTGCCGACCACTCCCACGCGCGGGCCCCTCCTACCGGTCCTCGGCCGGGGCTCCCTGCAAGGCCCCGGCCCGACGCAGGGTACCGCTGATCCGTTCGAGTGCGTCCGCGTCCCGTGCCACGGGCTCCAGCACCGGGCCGTCGGCGGTGCGCCAGCGGCGGGCCACCGCGTCGGCGGGCTCGCCGGTGAGCAGCGCGGCGGCTTGGGCGGCCGCACCGAGTGCGACCAGTTCCCGCGCGGCGGGTACCCGCACGGCCCGGCCCGAGAGCCGCAGGACGGTCCGCTGCCAGGCGCGGCCCCGGGCACCGCCCCCGATCAGCAGCAGCGGCTCGTCGCCCGCCGGCTCCTCGCCGCCCGCGCGCAGCACCTCGTCCAGGGCGGTGAGCAGGGCGTGGGCGGCGCCGTCGTAGGCGGCTTGGAGCACCTCCCCCGGTGTGGTGTCGTGACGGAGTCCGTGGACCAGGCCGGACGCGCCGGGCAGGTCCGGGGTGCGCTCGCCGTCCAGGTAGGGCAGCACCACCACGGTGCCGCCGTCCTCGACCTCCTCGCGCCCGCGTCCGAGGAGGGCGGCGAAGCGGTCGACGGCGAGGGTGCAGTTGAGCGTGCAGGCGAGCGGCAGCCAGCCGCCGAGGGCGTCGGCGAAGCCCGCGACCGTCCCGCTCGGGTCCACCGGTCGTGTCCGGCCGACGGCGTAGACCGTCCCGGAGGTGCCGAGGCTGAGCACGGGCTGCCCGGGCCGCAGTCCCAGCCCGAGGGCCGCCGCCATGTTGTCGCCGGTTCCGGCGGCCACCAGGGCCCCCTCGCGCAGCGCCGTGCCGGGGCGGACCAGGCCGGCCGGTGCGCCCGGCACGAGGACCTGCGGCAGCAGGGCCGGGTCGAGGCCGATGCGGTCGAGGACGTCCTCGTCGTAGCCGTCCGGCCCCCACCAGCCGGTCCCCGACGCGTCGCCGCGGTCGGTCACCGCCTCCCCGGTCAGCCGCTCGGTCAGGAAGTCGTGCGGGAGGCGGACGGCCGCGACGCGGTCGGCGGCGGCGGGCTCGTTGGCGCGCAGCCAGGCCCACTTGGGAGCGGTGAAGGCGGCGGTCGGCAGGCTGCCGGTGCGCCGGACGATCTCCGCCGGGCCGATCCCGGCTCGCAGCGCGGCGGCCTGGGGGGCGGACCGGACGTCGTTCCACAGGAGCGCCGGGCGGACCGGCTCGCCGGCCGCGTCGAGGGTGACCAGGCCGTGCTGCTGGCCGGCGATGGAGACGGCGGACGCGCGTCCGGCCCAGCCCGTCCCCGAGACAGCCTCGTCGAAGGCCCGCCACCACTGCTCGGCATCGCTCTCCCGGCCGGCTCCCTCGCTGACGGTGTGCGGGGCTCGACCCTCGCCCAGGACCGTGCCCGTGTCGACGTCGACGGCGAGGGCCTTGGTGGACTGGGTGGAGCTGTCGACGCCGATCACGACACGCTGCTCAGCCATGCGTTCCTCCGATGGGGGTTCCTTCTGACGCCCCGGCATACTAATTTGTTGAGAGCCCTGACAAACACCCTCCGCACCGATCCGGAGCCGCTCCATGTCCAGCGACCCGCTCGCCCCCACCCCCGCGCACAAGTTCACCTTCGGCCTGTGGACCGTCGGCTGGCAGGGTCGCGACCCCTTCGGCGACGCGACCCGCCCCGCCCTCGACCCGGTCGAGACCGTGCAGCGGCTGGCCGCACTGGGCGCCTACGGCGTCACCTTCCACGACGACGACCTGATCCCCTTCGGCGCGGACGACGCCACCCGTGAGGAGACCGTCAAGCGCTTCCGCGCCGCGCTGGACGCCGCCGGGCTGAAGGTCCCGATGGCGACCACCAATCTGTTCACCCACCCCGTCTTCAAGGACGGCGCCTTCACCGCCAACGACCGCGGCGTGCGGCGCTACGCGCTGCGCAAGACGATCCGCAACATCGACCTGGCCGCGGAGCTCGGCGCCTCGGTCTACGTCGCCTGGGGCGGTCGCGAGGGCGCGGAGTCCGGCGCGGCCAAGGACGTGCGCACCGCGCTCGACCGGCTGAAGGAGGCCTTCGACCTGCTGGGCGAGTACGTCGAGCAGCAGGGCTACGACCTGCGGTTCGCGATCGAGCCCAAGCCCAACGAGCCGCGCGGCGACATCCTGCTGCCCACGGTCGGCCACGCCCTGGCGTTCATCAACGAGTTGGAGCGCCCCGAACGGGTCGGCGTCAACCCGGAGGTCGGCCACGAGCAGATGGCCGGGCTCAACTTCCCGCACGGCATCGCCCAGGCCCTGTGGCACGGCAAGCTGTTCCACATCGACCTCAACGGCCAGTCCGGCATCAAGTACGACCAGGACCTGCGCTTCGGCGCGGGCGACCTCCGGCAGGCCTTCTGGCTGGTCGACCTGCTGGAGTCGGCCGGCTACGACGGCCCGCGCCATTTCGACTTCAAGCCGCCGCGCACCGAGGACTTCGACGGCGTCTGGGCCTCGGCCGCCGGCTGCATGCGCAACTACCTGCTGCTGGCGGAGCGCTCCCGCGCCTTCCGGGCCGACCCGGAGGTGCGGGCCGCGCTCGCCGCATCCCGGTTGCCCGAACTCGCGCTCCCCACCGCCCAGGACGGTCTGGCCGGCCTGCTCGCGGATCGCTCCGCCTTCGAGGAGTTCGACGTCGACGCCGCCGCGCGGCGCGGCATGGCCTTCGAGCAGCTGGACCAGCTCGCCCTCGAACACCTCCTCCGGGCCCGCTGACGCCGGTCACGGCGAAGCCGGGTCGTGCGAGCCGCACGACCCGGCGCCCCCGGTGCTCACCTCGGCCGATGGCCGCGGTCCGGTACCCGCCCCGGCACGGCCGGGGCGGGCCGGCCGGGGCAGCGCGGTGTCCTACCGACGACGGACGGTGTTCAGGCGCTGGAGGACGATGAAGACGAACAGCAGCCCGCCGATCACGATCCTGGTCCACCATGAGCTGAGGGTGCCCTGGAAGTTGATGACGGTCTGGATCAGGCCCAGCACCAGCACACCCAGCACGGTACCCAGCAGGTAGCCGGAGCCGCCGGTGAGCAGGGTGCCGCCGATCACCACGGCGGCGATCGCGTCCAGTTCCAGGCCGACCGCGTGCAGGCCGTACCCGGAGAGCATGTAGAAGGTGAGCAGCACACCGCCGAGCGCCGAGCAGAAGCCGCTGATCGCGTACACGGTGGTCTTGGTCCGCCCCACCGGCAGACCCATCAGCAGGGCGGACTGCTCGCTGCCGCCGAGCGCGTACACGTTCCGCCCGAGCCGGGTGTAGTGCAGCACGACGAACCCGGCCGCCAGCACCAGCAGGGCGATCAGCACGCTCGGCGAGACGAACAGGTCGCCGAGCGGGATCCGGGTCTGCGCCATCGCGGTGTACCACGGATCCGTGATGGAGATCGACTCGATGCTGATCGTGTAGCACAGTCCCCGGGCCAGGAACATGCCCGCCAGCGTCACGATGAAGGGCTGGATCTCGAAGACGTGGATCACCCACCCCATCACCCAGCCGCCGGCCGTGCCCATCAGCAGTACCAGCGGGATGACCACCAGCGGCGGCCAGCCGTGCCGCTCGACCAGCCAGGCGGAGACCATGGTGGACAGCGCCACCACCGCGCCGACCGACAGGTCGATGCCGCCGGTCAGCACGACGAAGGTCATCCCGACCGCGACCACGAGCAGGAAGGCGTTGTCGATCAGCAGGTTGAGCAGAACCTGCCCGGAGAAGAATCCGTCGTACCGCACCGAGCCGACGGTGAACATCGACACCAGCAGCACGGAGGTGACCAGCAGCGGGATCTGCGCGCGAACTCTGGTCAGCAGGGTGTTGGCGTTCACGCGCCGACCTCCCGGTTGGTGATGGTGGCGGCGGGGCCCGGCCGGACGCCGCTGCGGCGGCCGGCGCCGCGCCGGGCGAGCTTGGCACGGAAGTTCGGCGACTGGATCAGACAGACCGTGATCACCACGAAGGCCTTGAAGACCAGCGTGGTCTCCGGCGGGATGCCGATGGTGTAGACGGTGGTGGAGAGGGTCTGGATGATCAGCGCGCCGAGGACGGTGCCGCCGATCGAGAACCGGCCGCCGTTGAGCGAGGTCCCGCCGATCACCACCGCGAGGATGGCGTCGAGTTCGATCCACAGCCCGGCGTTGTTGCCGTCCGCCGCCGAGACGTTGGAGGAGACCATGAGTCCGGCGACCGCCGCGCACAGCGCACTGAACACGTACACCAGACCGACCAGGCGCATCGCCCGGATCCCGACCAGCCGGCTGGCCACCGGATTGCCGCCGACCGACTCCAGCAGCAGGCCGAGCGCGGTGGAGCGGGTGAGCAGTGCGGTGAGCAGCGCGACCAGCGCGCTGAGCAGGATCGCGAACGGCATCGCCAGCCAGTAGCCGCCGCCGATCAGCTTGTACGGCTCGCTGGTGATCGTGATGATCTGGCCGTCGGTGATCAGCTGGGCGACGCCGCGTCCGGCGACCATCAGGATCAGGGTGGCGATGATCGGCTGCACGCCGACCCGGGCCACCAGCACCCCGTTCGCGAGGCCCAGCAGTACCGCCGTGCCGAGTGCTATGCCGACCGCGCCGAGCACCGTGCCGAGGCTCCCCGGGTCGGCGGCCTCGCTGATGTGGAGGCAGGCGAGCGCGCCGGCGATGGCGACCGTGGAGCCGACCGAGAGGTCGATCCCACCGGTGGCGATCACCAGGGTCATGCCGAGCGACACCAGGATCAGCGGCGCGCCGAAGTGCAGGATGTCGACCGTACTGCCGTACAGGTGACCGCCCTTGAGGTGGAGGGCGAAGAAGTCCGAGGTGAAGGCGAGGTTCGCGAGCAGCAGCACGGCCAGCACGGCGGCCGGCCAGAACAGCCGGTGCCGGGTCACCGCCCAGGCCCTCGGGGTGGTCGGCGCCGTGGTCATTGTTCCGCTCCGCTCGCGATGGTGGCCAGGACGCGCTCCGGGGTGAGCTCGCCGTCGTTGTCGAGTTGGGCGACCATCCGGCGGTCGCGCAGCACGCCGACGCGATGGCTGAGCCGCAGCACCTCCTCCAGTTCGGCGGAGATGAACAGCACCGCCATGCCCTTCTCGGCGAGGTTCGCGACCAGCTTCTGGATCTCGGCCTTGGCGCCGATGTCGATGCCGCGGGTGGGCTCGTCCAGGATCAGCAGCTTGGGGTCGGTGATCAGCCAGCGGGCCAGCAGCACCTTCTGCTGGTTCCCGCCGCTGAGGTTGCGGACCAGCGCCTCCGGGTTGGCCGGGCGGATGTCCAGCGCGCGGATCCAGCGCAGTGCCAACTCGTCCTGCGTGGTGCGCGACAGCGGACGGGCCCAGCCGCGGGCCGCCTGTAGCGCCAGCACGATGTTCTCCCGGACGGTCAGCTCGCCGACCAGGCCCTCGGTCTTGCGGTTCTCGGAGCAGAACGCGATGCCGTGGGCGATCGCGTCGCGCGGGCCGCGCAGGGCCGTCTCGGCGCCGTTGATCCGCACGGTGCCGCGGTCCTTGTGGTCGGCACCGAACAGCAGCCGGGCGGCCTCGGTCCGGCCGGACCCCAACAGGCCTGCCAGGCCGACCACTTCACCGGGCCCGATGGCGAGGTCGTACGGCTCGACGGCACCCCGCCGGGCCAGGCCCTCGGCTTCCAGGAACGCCCGGCCGGGGGCCGGCGCGGAGCGCTCGCGCCGTTTGCCGCCGGCGAGCTGGTCGAGTCCGGCGAGCTCGGAGCCGATCATCCGGGAGATGAGGTCGATCTGGTCGAGCTCGCCGGTCAGGTACTCGCCCACCAGCCGGCCGTTGCGCAGCACGGTCATCCGGTCGCAGATCTCGTAGATCTGGTCGAGGAAGTGCGAGACGAACAGGATGGCGACCCCCTGGTCGCGCAACCGCCGTATCACGGTGAAGAGCTGGCGGACTTCGTCGCGGTCCAGGCTGGAGGTCGGCTCGTCCAGGATCAGCACCTTGGCCGAGACGTCCACCGCTCGGACGATGGCCACCAGTTGCTGGACCGCGATGGAGTGGCTGCCCAGCGGTGCGCTGACGTCGATGTCCAGCTCCAGCGTGCGGACCAACCGGGCGGCCCGGCGGCGCGTTTCGGCCCAGTCGATCAGGCCGAGGCGGCGCGGCTCGCGGCCGATGAAGATGTTCTCCGCGACCGACAGGTTCGGGCAGAGGTTCACCTCCTGGTAGACCGTGCTGATGCCCGCCTCCTGGGCCTGCAGCGGACCGGCGATCCGCACCCGCCGCCCGGCCAGCACGACCTCGCCGCCGTCCGCCGGGTGCACCCCGGTCAGCACCTTGATCAGCGTGGACTTGCCGGCGCCGTTCTCCCCCATCAGGGCGTGCACCTCGCCGGGGAAGAGCCGGAAGTCGACCCCGTCCAGCGCCACCACCCCGGGGAACTCCTTGCGGATCCCCCGGACTTCCAGGACCGGTTGCTGACGCACCCCGGTTCTCCTCTCCTCGTGCGAACCCGGTCCGCCCGGGAGCGTTCCGCCGAACGCTCCCGGGCGGGCGGGGGCTTGTCAGTACTGGCGGGTGGGCAGCGCGGCCGCGGCCTGGTCCTGGGTGAAGACACCCTCCTCGGTCTTGATCCGCTTCGGCACCTGCTCACCGGCCTTGACCTTCTTCACCAGGTCCATCAACTGGTCACCGAGGAGCGGGTTGCACTCCACGTCGACGTTGATCTTGCCCTGGCTCATCGCGGTGAAGGCGTCCTTGACCCCGTCGACCGAGATGATCCGGATGTCGGTGCCGGGCTTCTTGCCGGCCTCCTCGATCGCCTGGATCGCACCGAGGGCCATGTCGTCGTTGTGCGCGTACAGCACGTCGATCTTCGGCTGGGCCTTCAGGAAGGCCTGCATGACCTCCTTGCCCTTCGCCCGGGTGAAGTCACCGGTCTGCGAGGCCACCACCTTGAACTTGGCGTCCGCCTTGATCACGTCGCCGAAGCCCGCCTTGCGGTCGTTGGCCGGCGCCGAACCCGTGGTGCCCTGCAGTTCGACGATGTTCACCTCGTCGGGCTTGCCCTGGTACTCCTTCGTCAGCCACTCGCCGGCCTTCTTGCCCTCCTCGACGAAGTCCGAGCCGAGGAAGGAGACATAGAGCGAGTCGTCCTTGGAGTCCACCGCCCGGTCGGTGAGGATCACCGGGATCCTGGCGTCCTTCGCCTCCTTCAGCACGGTGTCCCAACCCGACTCCACCACCGGCGAGAAGGCGATCACGTCCACCTTCTGCTGGATGAACGAGCGGATCGCCTTGATCTGGTTCTCCTGCTTCTGCTGCGCGTCGGAGAACTTCAGCTCGATGCCGGCTTTCTTCGCGGAGTCCTGGACCGACTTGGTGTTCGCGGTGCGCCAGCCGCTCTCCGCGCCGACCTGCGAGAAGCCCACGACGAGCTTGTGGCCGGAACCCTTGTCGGCCGAGCCGCCGCCGGTGCCGGAACCGCACGCGGTGAGGACGGCGACCATCGCACCGGCGACCAGGGCCGCCGCAGCTCTCTTGGACATGGTGGGACTTCCTCTCGGGATCATCGATCGCGCGGACGGCACCGGTCACATGAACCCGAGGTGTCGGCACCGTTTCGCTCGAAACAGATTGTTAACGCTCACAATCGGCAGCGGCAAGACCCTCGCGACCCGTTACCCAATCTTGACCAGCGCCTTGGCTCCGCCCCGAGGAACCATCAACTCGACCGTACTGCGGGGAGTTGAGTCGTCGCGGGCGGCAGAGTCCGACGCGAGCACCGGATCGCACGCGGCCGACGCGGACGCGGGTGCGGCCGGGAACGGTACCCGTCGGGCCGTGCTCCCGCGGGGAGTGTGCGGGGCCCTCACCTGCCCGAAGTGCCGGTTGCCACCAGCCGTCGACGCGGGCGGGCGGTCGGCTGCCACCCGCGGGTCGGCGGGAGCGTCGACAGCGACCCCCGGGGACGCCCGCCCCGGTGCGCGCCGACCGTCGGCACCGAGGGGTGCCGGCCGGAGCGGAGGGGCTGAAGTTCCCTCGACCGTGGTGGAGTCCGGCACGGGCCACGCGCTCCCGCGACCCCGACCGGGGGTCGGTCCTGTCCGCACGGGCTCCATCCGGGCCACGCCGAGGCGCCGTCCGCGCCGTCCGCACCGGCCGCACCGGCCTCGACCGCCGGACGGCACCCGACGGCGCGTCGGACCGGCGGGCACCCGACGGCCCGGTACCGTCCGGACGAGCGCATCCGGCAGCCGCCGGCCCCGAGTCAGCCGCTGCGGGCGGGACCGGCGCTGCGGCGCAGGACCATTTCCGGGGAGATCTGGACGTGGTTGCGGGCGTGAGCGACGCCGGCCAGCTCCTCCAGGAGGAGTTCGAGGGCGCGTCGGCCGAGTTCGCCGAAGTCCTGGCGGACGGTGGTGAGCGGCGGGGTGAAGTACGCGGCCTCGGGGATGTCGTCGAAGCCGATCACGCTGATGTCGCCCGGCATGGCGCGGGCCGCCTCGTGCAGGGCGCGGACCAGGCCGAGGGCCATGTGGTCGTTGGCACAGAAGACGGCGGTGACCTCCGGGTCATGCGCGATCCGACGGCCCGCGTCGTAGCCGGAGCGGGCGCTCCAGTCGCCGCTCTCGACCGGCGGCACCCGGGCGCCGCCGGCCTCCAGCGCCTCCCGCCAGCCGGTCTGGCGGTCGCGGGTCTCCATCCAGCCGGCCGGCCCCGCGAGGTGGTGCACCGTGCGGTGGCCGAGGTCGAGCAGGTGGCGGGTGGCGGCCTCGGCGCCGACCCGGTTGTCGAACGACACCATCGGCACCCGGGACTGGCTTCCGGAGCCGACCGCGACCACCGGCACCGAGCTGGACAGCCGGGCGAGGACGCCGACGGCGGAGATCTGCGGGGCGATCACCACGATGCCTTCCACACCCTGGTCGCGCAGCCGGTCCACGGCCTCCTGAACGGAGCGGCTGTCCAGGGAGCGCAGGCTGGCGACGCTGACGAAGTAGTCGGCGGTGCGGGCGGCGCGCTCGATGCCGTCGAGCATAGAGGCGGGCCCGTACAGCGTGGAGTCGAAGCTGACCACGCCCAGCGTCTTCGAACGGCGGGTGACCAGGGCGCGGGCGGCCGAGTTCGGCCGGTAGTCGAGTTCGCGGATCGCGGCGAGCACCCGCTCCCGGGTGCCGGGGCGTACGTGCGGGGCGCCGTTGAGCACCCGGGACACCGTCTGGTGGGAGACGCCGGCCAGCTTCGCGACATCCGCCATCACCGGCTGTCGCACCTCTGTGCCGACCGCTTCAGATCCCACGCGCAGTCCCCTCCGGTGCCCCGGTCCGACCGTCCGCCACGAGCCGTGCGGCGGCGCCACTGTCTCATGCCTACACCGTGCAGTGTAATGTTAGCGTTAACAGACGACGGAGGGCAGACGCCGGCCACCTCGCGCCACCCGAGGCGGGGGCCTGCGCCGGTAGCGCGACCGCGAACGGGGCAATCGAGGGCCGAACGGCGAAGGGCGCGGGGGCGCCGGTGGCGACGCGATTCCCCTCGGCGGCGGTGACCGGTGATGCTGCTCCCACAGCAGGAGTGGCTGCCGAGGGGAACCGACGGCGCGCCGGTACCGGACCCACGGGCTGTTCCGACGCCGGCCCTCCACCCGTTCGGGTCCGACGGGCGTGAGGCCGACGCCCGGCGAGCTCCGGGTCCGCTCCCCGCCGACCCACACCCCGCACGGACGAGCCGGCGACCTCGGCAGCCCACCGACCGCCCCGGGAGCGTCGCCGGTCGGCACGGCCGGGGTCAGATCGCCCGCCCCGCAGGATCAACGGCCTTTCGCTGCCGGTCTCTTGACGCGGCCATTGCGAAGCTGGCTTGATTGGCGAGTGGGAGCGCTCCCAGCATGTGCTGCCCACCCCCTGCACCCTCCGCACCCGAGGAAGGCCCCACCCGTGCCTCCTGTCACCCCCGCCCGAGGCGTGTCGCGGCGCGCGGCCGCCGTACTCACCGGCCTCGCCCTGGCCGCCGGCGCCCTGACCGCCACCGGGCTCACCGCGCCCTCCGCCCACGCCACCGCGTCCCCCGGGGCCGGCCCTGCGGCCGCGGTGGCCGACTCCCCCGTCCGGGTCAACCAACTCGGCTACCTGCCCGACGGCCCCAAGCGGGCCACCGTCGTCAGCTCCGCCACCACCCCCCTGGCCTGGCAGCTGCGCGACGCCACCGGTGCGCAGGTCGCCTCCGGCACCACCACGGTGCACGGCGCCGACCAGGCCTCCGGCCAGTCGACCCACCTGGTCGACTTCGGCGGCTACCCCGGTACCGGCACCGGCTACACGCTGGTGGTCGGCGGCCAGGCCAGCCACCCGTTCGACATCTCGGCCTCGCTCTACGACGGCCTGCGCGCCGACAGCATGTCGTTCTTCTACCAACAGCGCAGCGGCATCGCGATCGACGCGGCGCTGGCCGGCAGCGCGTACGCCCGCCCCGCCGGGCACCTGGGCGTGGCCCCGAACAAGGGGGACACGAGCGTGCCCTGCCAGGCCGGCGTGTGCGACTACCGCCTGGACGTGCACGGCGGCTGGTACGACGCCGGCGACCAGGGCAAGTACGTGGTCAACGGCGGCATCGCGACCTGGGAGCTCGTCAACTCCTTCGAGCGGGCCCACCGGTCGAACGGCGACGCGGCGCTCGGGGACTCCACGCTGCGCCTGCCCGAGCGCGGCAACGGGGTGCCGGACGTGCTCGACGAGGCCCGCTGGGAGCTGGAGTTCCTGCTGCGGATGCAGGTCCCCGCGGACCGGCCGATGGCCGGGATGGCCTTCCACAAGATGCACGACGCGCAGTGGACCGGCCTGCCGACCCGGCCCGACCTCGACGACCAGCAGCGCGAGCTGCACCGGCCGTCGACCGCCGCGACGCTCAACCTGGCGGCCACCGCCGCCCAGTGCGCCCGGGTGTACGCGCCGTACGACGGCGCCTTCGCCGCCCGCTGCCTGGACGCGGCCCGCCGCGCCTGGGCGGCTGCCAGGGCCAACCCGAACGTGCTCGCCCCGGCGACCGACAACACGGGGGGCGGCGCGTACGAGGACGCGGACGTCTCCGACGAGTTCTACTGGGCAGCGGCCGAACTCCTCGCCACCACCGGCGAGTCGCAGTACCGGGACGCGGTCACCTCCTCCCCGCACCACACCGGGCCGGTGGACGGCTTCTGGTGGGGCGGCACCGCCACGCTCGGGCGGATCACCCTGGCGACCGTCCCCGGCGTGGCCCTGCCCGCCGACGACGTCAACCGGTTGCGCTCCCTGCTGACCGCCGCCGCCGACGCCCACCTGTCCACCATGGCCGGCCAGGGCTACGCGGTGCCGATCCCCGCCGACGCCTACGTCTGGGGCTCCAACAGCTCGGTCGCCAACGACGCGATGGTGATGGCCGTCGCGTACGAGCTGACCGGCCGGCAGGGCTACCGCGCCGGGGCGCTGGAGACGCTGGACTACCTGCTGGGCCGCAACGCCCTGGACCACTCCTACGTGTCCGGCTACGGCGAGCGCGCCTCCGAGAACCAGCACCACCGGTTCTGGGCGCACCAGAACGACGCGACGCTGCCGCACCCGCCGGCCGGCTCCTTCGCGGGCGGCCCGGACGCCGGGCTGGAGGACCCGATCGCCAAGTCCCGGCTGGCGGGCTGCGCGCCGGCGGCGTGCTACGTCGACGACATCGGCTCGTACTCCACCAACGAGGTGGCGATCAACTGGAACGCGTCGCTGGCGTGGCTGGCGGCCTTCGCCGCCGAGCGGCGCAGCACCCCTACGGCGCCCGCGGTGCAGGTGGTCCCGGCCGCGGTGACCGTTCCGGAGGGCGGCTCGGCGACGGTGGGCGTGCGGCTGTCGGCGGTGCCCGCGCAGACCGTCAGGCTGACGGTCTCCCGCTCCTCCGGTGACCAGGACCTGGCGGTGGCGTCCGGCGCCACGCTGGTCTTCACCCCGGCCGACTGGGCGACGGCCCAGCAGGTCTCGCTGACGGCGGCGCAGGACGCGGACGCGCTGGCGGGCGCCGCGGTCTTCCGGGTCGGTGGCACGGGGGTGACCGCGGCGACCTTCACGGCGACCGAGGCGGACGACGACACGGCCCCGCCTACGGCGTCCTGCTCGGTGGCGTACAGGGTGGACAGTTCCTGGGGCAACGGCTTCACCGCGACGGTCACCGTCCGGAACACCGGCACGTCGACGATCTCCGGCTGGACACTGGGGTGGGACTTCACGGGTGACCAGAGGATCACCACCGCGTGGAACGCCACCGTCAGCCAGTCGGGCGGCTCGGTGACCGCCCGGGACGCCGGCTGGAACGGCACCCTGGCGCCCGGCGCCACCGTGGGTCTCGGCTTCCAGGCCGGCTACTCGGCCAGCAACGCCGCTCCGACCGGCTTCACCCTGAACGGCGCGGCCTGCGCCTGACCCCGCTGCGCCACGGCCGGTCGCCGCCGGCCCCGAGGTGGCGGACGCTTCGCACCCGCATGGGTCTCGAAGCGTCCGCCGCCTCGCGCCGTCCCGGCGACCGCGCGGCCGGAAGGCCTCGACGCCTACGTCCTGCCGGCCGGGCCCGCCCGCCGCGCCCGGGTCCGGGCAGCCGTGCGCGCCGGCACCGGAGCCGGGGAACGGTTCCGGTGCCGCCGCGCGCTTCGGCTCGGGAGCGGCCGCGGGACCGCCCCTCACCGGTCCGCGGTCAGTAGCCGTAGATCATCTTGTAGGCGACCTCGGGCAGGAACTGTCCGGCGGTCGATCCCGTGCCGACACCGCAGTTGCCGTCCGACTCGCCGGGCACCTTGATCCACAGGAGCATCTCGGCGCCGCCGCCCCACCCGGTGGGGGTCCCGATCCGGCGTCCCGCCGGGTTGCACCACGCGCCGTCGGACCCGTTGCCGTTGCGGCTGGTGTCGACGACGAACGGCTTGGTGAAGCCCTTCGTCGACTTCAGCGCCGCGTTGACCGCGTTGCCGTACGCCACGTTCTGGGCGGTGGTGAGGTAGTTCGAGACGTTCAGGGAGAAGCCGTGGGCTCCGGCCACCCCGGCCGCGGCCAGGTGCCGGGCCATGGTCTCGGCACTCAGCCAGGCGGGGTTCCCGGCGTCCAGGTAGAGGAGGGTGTTCGGCGCCTTGGCGTTGAACTGCGCGACGGCGCCGCTCAGCAGCGCGTTGCGCTCGGAGATCTGGGCCTGGCTCATGCAGCTCTCGTCGCCGAGCGAGTCGGGTTCGAGGACGACCACCGCCGCCCGGTTGCCGATGCCGGCGGCGAAGGCGGCGATCCACGTCCGGTAGTCGGCGGCGCTGCCCGCCCCGCCGCCGGACTGGCCCGCGCAGATGTCCCGGTCGGGGATGTCGTAGGCGACGAGGACGGGCAGTTTGCCGGCGGCGGCCGCCGCGCGGGTGTAGTCACCGGTGGCCGTTCCGACGGCGCCGCTCCAGTTGCCGAACCAGCGGGCCGACGGCACGTTGGCGATCGACGCCTGGATCGCGGCGGCGCGGCCGTCGCCCCGGTTGGCGTTGACCCACCGCTGTGCGCTGGAGTCGGGGTCGGCGTAGAAGCCGCTGGTCGTGAGGGCGGGTCCGGCCGCGTGGGCGCCGCCGGGGTCGAGCGCGAGAAGGACGGTGGTCAGCGCGGGTGCCATGAGCAGGGACAGCCTGCGGCTCGATCGGCGCACGGTGGTTCCTCCGCTACGGGGTGGGGGTGGGTGGAAGGTCCTGGACGGTGACGGCCGGGTGGAGCCGGCGGGTGTGGTCGAGCGGGCGGACCGGGCCGGTCAGGCGCAGCGGCACGGTGAGGCGGGCGTCGGTGCTGGAGGCGGCGATCCGCAGTTCCAGCGCGCCGGGTTCGACGATCCGGTGGCCGTCGCGGCCGGTGAAGGAGGCCAGGTCGGCGGGGAGCGCCAGCACCACCCGGCAGGCGGCTCCCGCGTCGAGCGGGATCCGCCGGTAGCCGACCAGCCGCTGCACGGGCTGCACCACCGAGGCCACCGGGTCGTGCAGGTAGAGCTGCACGACCTCGGTGCCCGCCCGGGCGCCGGCGTTGCGCAGCTCGAAGGCGAGCCGGAACTCGCCGTCGGTACCGGTCTCGGCCACCTCCACGGTGAGGCCGGCCCAGGTGAACTCGGTGTAGCCGAGACCGTGTCCGAAGCCGTAGGCGGGTGTCGGGTCGGTGCTGGAGACGTCGCCGGCCTGGGCCAGCCGGGCGGCCAGGTAGGTGGAGGGCTGGACGCCGGGGTGTGCGGGCACGGAGACCGGTAGCCGTCCGGTCGGCTCGACCCGCCCGCTGAGCACGCCCGCGAGGGCCCGGGTGCCCTCCTCGCCGGGGAAGAAGCACTGCACGACGGCCGCCGCCTCGGTGACCGCGCGCCCGAGCGCGTACGGCCGCCCGGCCAGCAGGGTCACCACCACCGGCGTGCCGGCGTCCAGCACTTCCTCCAGCAGCTTCCGCTGGCTGCCGGGCAGTTCGAGCGAGGCCGCGTCGCAGCCCTCGCCGCTGGTGCCGCGGCCGAAGAGCCCGGCCCGGTCCCCGAGGGCGAGCACCACCACATCGGCCCGCCGGGCGGCCCGGACCGCCTCGGCGATGCCGCCGGTGTCCTCGCCGTCGACCGTCACCCCGCGCACCGTACGCAACTGGCTGCCGGCGAACTCCGCCTCCAACGCCTGCCGCAGGGTGGGGAGTTCGATGCCGGCCGGGGTCCGCGGGTGCTGCGCGCCGACGTGCACGGGGAAGGAGTAGCAGCCGAGCACGGCGGTGGGTTCGTCGGCGTTCGGCCCGATCAGCGCGATCCGGGCGGGGCCGCGCAGGGGCAGCAGGCCGTCGTTGCGCAGCAGTACCACGGCCTGCTCGGCGAGTTCGGCGGCGAGTGCGCGGTTGGCGGGCCGGTCGAGGTCGACCAGGCCGCGCAACGCCAGGGGTTCGCCCGGGTCGGTGCCGGCGAGGGCGGCGGGCACCGGGTCCCAGTCGGCGTCCAGGAGGCCGAGCTGGGCCTTCTGCACCAGAACGCGGCGCAGCGCCCGGTCGATCAGCGCCTCCGGTACGGCTCCGGCCCCGACCGCGTCCAGCAGGGGCTGTCCGAAGGTCTGCACGGTCGGCAGTTCGACGTCCACTCCGCTGGCCAGGGCCAGTGCGGCGGCGTCGGACCAGTACTCGGCGACGCCGTGCAGCGTCTTGAGGAAGGCGATGCCGAAGTAGTCGGCGACGAGCGTGCCGGTGAAGCCCCAGGTGTCCCGGAGCAGTCCCGTGAGCAGGGCCTCGTCGGCGGCGGAGGGCAGGCCGTCGGTGTCCGTGTAGGCGTGCATGACCGAACGGGGACGGCCTTCGCGGACGGCCATCTCGAAGGGCGCCAGGATGACGTCGGCGCGCTCGCGGGGGCCCATCGAGACGGGGGCGAGGTTGCGTCCGGCACGGGAGGCGGAGTACCCGGCGAAGTGCTTGAGGGTGGCGACGATCCCGGCCGACTCCAGGCCCTGCACGTAGGCGGTGGCGACGGTGCCGACCAGGTACGGGTCCTCACCGATCGTCTCCTCGACCCGCCCCCAGCGGGCGTCGCGAACGACGTCGAGCACCGGGGCGAGGCCCTGGTGCACGCCGACGGCCCGCAGGTCCCGCCCGATGGCCGCGGCCATCGTCCGCACCAGCTCCGGGTTGAAGGTGGCGCCCCAGGACAGCGGCACGGGGTAGGCGGTGGCACCCCAGGCGGCGAAGCCGGCCAGGCACTCCTCGTGGGCCAGTGCGGGGATGCCGAAGCGGTTGGCGGCGGCGATCCGCCGCTGGGTGCGCTGCAGCGAGAGCGCGCCGAGCGCCGGGTCGACCGGCGCGGTGCCGAAGGGCCGGGTCAGCTGGCCCAGCCCGTAGGGCAGGAGGGCGTCGAGGTCGGGCGGTTGCTCCATGTCGTGCTGGTGCGGGGCGACCTCGCCACCCTCGGCGCTGGCGCCCACCCAGACCCCGACCAGTTGGGCGGCCTTCTCGCGCAGGGTCATCTCCCCGATCAGGGCGTCCGCCCTGGCCTCCGGGGAGAGCGTGGTGTCCCGCCAGGCGGGGACGGCTTCGGGGGTGCGGCGGTCGTTCACTTTCCTCCAGCGCCCATCAGGCCCTGGACCAGGGCGCGGCGGGCGAACAGGTAGACGACGAAGACGGGGAGCATGGACAGCACGACGGCGCTGAGCAGGCCGGGCACGTCCACGCCGTGCTCGGTCTGGAACTCGTACAGGCCGAGGGTGACGACCTTGGTGGAGTCGGACTGGGTGAGGATCAGCGGGAAGAGGAAGCCGTTCCAGGCCTGGAGCGCGGCGAAGACGACGATCGAGGACAGCCCGCCCCTGGACAGCGGGAGCACCAGTTGGCGAAAGACGCGCGCCGGGGTCGCGCCGTCCACCGCCATCGCCTCGTACAGCTCGGGGCCGATATCGCGCATCGCGCCGGTCAGCACCAGGGTGCAGACCGGCAGGCAGAAGGCGGCGGTCGGCAGGACGACACCGATCAGCCGGTCGTACAGGCCGGTCTTGCTGATCACGTAGAACATCGGCACGATCACCGCCTGGGCGGGGATCGCCAGGCCCAGCAGGAACAGCCGGAACACCCAGCCGGTGGCCCGGCCGCGGGCGCGCACGATGGCGTAGGCGAGCGGCGGGACGACCAGCAGCACGATCGCGACCACGCCGGCGGTCACGGTCAGGGTGTTGAGGAAGTCCTTGCCGAAGCCGTTCGAGAAGTCGGTCAGGTAGTTCCGCAGGGTCCACCGCACCGGCGGTTTCAGCGGACCCTCGGTGGAGTAGTCGGCGCGGGTTCGGAACGTGGCGATCAGCAGCACGTACAGCGGCAGGCCGACCACCAGCAGCCACACCAGGGAGCCGAACCCGGCCAGGAGGTTGGGGCGCCGGCGCGTCACAGGCCCTCCGCCGTGCCGCGCATCCGGTCGTAGCCGGAGATCCGGACCACCGCGAGCGAGATCAGGGTGGCGACCACCACGAGGACCAGCGCGATGGCCGACCCGGTGCCGAAGTCGAAGCCCTTGAAGGCCTTCTGGTACATGTAGTAGGCGGTGACGGTGGTGTCGGTGCCGGGGCCGCCCTGGGTGAGGATCAGGACCGTGTCGAAGGTGGTCAGGCCGCCGACCACCATGAGGATCACCGAGGTGATGACGGTGTTGCGCAGCTGCGGCAGGGTGATGTGGAAGAACTGGCGCACGGTGCCCGCCCCGTCGACCGCCGCCGCCTGGTAGAGCACCGGCGGGATGGCCCGGGCGCCGCCCTGGTAGAGCAGCGCGTGCAGCGGGGTGAACTGCCAGATGCCGACGAAGGTCAGCACCCCGATCGCGCCGCTCCTGCTGCCGAGCAGGTTGCCGTCGCCGAACAGCCAGGTGAGCTGGGCCGGCACGCCGAAGTTGGGGTCGAGGACGGCCCGCCACACCACCGAGACGGCGGTCGCCGAGAGCAGCAGCGGCACGAAGTAGACGGCCGAGAGGACGGCCCGGTTGCGCTGCGGCCCGGCGGCCCAGACGCCGAGCAGGATGCTGACCGGGGTCTGGGTCACCACCCCGAGGGCGGTGAGCAGCAGGGTGGTCCCGACGGACTGGGCCATCACCGGGTCGTGGACCAGGGCGGCCCAGTTGTCCAGGCCGTTGAAGCGCGGCTCGCCGATGCCGTCCCAGCTGGTGAAGGAGAGCACCACGACCAGCAGCAGCGGCACGATCGCGAACAGCAGGAAGAACACCCCTGCGGGCACCGCCCAGGCGAGGCCCGGGCGGGTCACGCCCGGGCCGGACCTCGCACCGCGCGTCATGAGGTCGGCAAGGCCTGCATGGCCTTGATGAAGGCGTCGGCGTCGGTCCTGCCGGCGAAGAACTGCTGGACGGCGGTGTACATCGGGGTCATGGCGGCCGGCGGGTAGGCCTGGTCCCAGGAGAGCTGGAACGACGGCGCGGCCTTGACCAGCTCGTACTGGGCCCTGGAGTACGCGGGACTGGCCGAGAGGTCGAGGAAGTCGGCGGTGCTGGTGGTGGTCGGCAGGTTCCCGATGGCGAGCTGCGCCTTCACGAACTCGTCGGAGTACATCAGCTTGAGGAAGGCCGCGACGGCCTCCGGGTGCTTCGTCTTCTTGAGCACCGAGTAGAAGTTGTTGGTGTTGCCGACCACGGCGGCCGGGTCGCCCTTCCCCCCGCTCACGGCCGGGAATCCGGTGTAGCCGAGGCCGGACGCGGCGAAGTCGGGGTTGGCGTCCTGCTGGGTGGAGTAGTACCAGGAGCCCATCAGTTCGAAGGCGGCCTTGCCCTTGGCGACCAGCGCCGGGGAGCCGCCGTCGGTGAACTTCACGGAGTCGGCGTTGCTCCCGAAGGCGCCGGCGTCGACGAGCTGTTGGAGGGCGGCCAGCGCCTTGCGGCTGTCCTCGCCCGCCCAGGCCTCGCGGTCGCCGCCCAGCGCCCGCTGGAACAGACCGGGGCCGCCGATCCGGTCGTACAGGTACTCGAACCACATCAGGGTGGGCCACCGGTCGCCGCCGCCGAGCGCGATCGGGGTGACGCCCCTGGCCTTCAGCGCCTTGCTGGTGGCGAGCAGGTCGTCCCACGTCGTCGGCGGGGTGAGCCCGGCGTCCGCCAGCACCTTCTTGTTGTGGAAGAGCAGCACCGGCTGGGTGCCGCGCATCGGCACGCCGTACGGCTTGCCGTCCACCACCGCCGAGTCGAACACCGAGGGGAGGAAGTTGTCCTTCAGGCCCGGGTCCGCTGTGATGAACCCGTCCAGCGGGAGCAGCAGGCCCGCCTTGACGAACGGCTGGATGGATCCGCCACCCCAGTTGAAGAAGACGTCCGGGGCGCGCGAGGTGTTGATCACGGTCTGCAGCTTCTGCTGGTAGTCCGCGCCGGGGACGGTGTCGAGCACCGCCTTGACCTTGGAGGTCCGGTTGAAGGTCTCGACGAGCTGCTTCTCGACCTTGTTGGCGGCGTCCCCGTAGACGAGCACGTGGATCGTCCCGGAGCCCGCGTCGGAGGAGGCCTCGCCGGATCCACAGGCGGCGGTCGTGCCCAGGAGGAGCGCGCTGGCCGCGATGACTGCGGCGAATCTCAATCGCATACCCTGCCTCGATCGAATGTTTCGAGTACATTGCCGAATGTTGTGGGAAACCTAGGACCGTCCTGACCCTCCGTCAAGAGGTCCGGCCGAATCGGATCCGGCCGGTCGACGGGCTAGCATCCGTGCCGTACGGTCACCCACGACGGAGTTCGCCCAGCCGGGGCAGTGCAGGAGGAACCCGTGACCAGAGCGGCGACGCTCGCCGAGATCGCGCTGGAGGCCGGGGTCTCCGCGCCGACAGTTTCGAAAGTCCTGAACGGGCGCGCCGACGTCGCCCCGGCCACCCGGGAGCGGGTGGAGGAACTGCTGCACCGGCACGGCTACCGGCGGCGCGGCGGCCGGCAGGTGAGTCCGCTGCTGGAGCTGGTCTTCCACGAGCTGGAGAGCGCCTGGGCGGTGGAGGTGATCCGCGGCGTGGAGAACGCGGTGCGCGAGGAGGGTCTGAGCATCGTGCTCTCCGAGTCCGCCGGTCGGCTCAGCCCCGGCCAGTCCTGGGTGGACGGGGTGCTCGCCCGCCGCCCGACCGGCGTGGTGCTGGTGCTGTCCGACCTGGACCGCTCCCAGCGGGAGCAGCTGGCCGGCCGGAACATCCCGTTCGTGGTGATGGACCCGGCCGGCGACCCCGGCCAGGACGTACCCGCGGTCGGCACCACCAACTGGGACGGCGGCCTGGCCGCCACCCGGCACCTGCTCGACCTCGGCCACCGCCGGATCGGCCTGATCGGCGGCCCTGCCCGGATGATGTGCAGCCGGGCCCGGGCCGACGGCTACCGGGCGGCGCTCGACATGGCGGGCGTACCGTACGACCCTGAGCTGGTCCGGGCGGGCGACTTCCACCACGAGTCCGGGCGCCGGGTCGGCCTGGAGCTGCTGGCGCTGCCCGACCGGCCGACCGCCGTGTTCGCCGGCAACGACCTCCAGGCGCTCGGGCTCTACGAGGCCGCCAGGGAGCTGGGCCTGCGCATTCCGGAGGACCTCAGCGTGGTCGGCTTCGACGACCTTCCGCTGGCCCGCTGGGTGGGGCCGCCGCTGACCACCGTGCGCCAGCCGCTGACCGAGATGGCCGAGACAGCGACCCGCCTGGTGATCGACCTGGCGCGCGGGGTGCGGCCCGGCACGCGGCGGGTGGACCTGGCCACCAGCCTGGTCGAGCGCAGCAGCACCGCGCCGCCCCGGACCGGTTGACGGAGCGTCGGCCGGATCTGCGGGCACCGCGGGGTCGGTCGGCCGATCGAATGTTTCGAAGGCTTTCCGGCTGCTCGACAGCGGCTCCTTCCCGGCTCCTCGCCGGCCCGGGCGCGCCAGGGGCTCGCCAGGGGCTCGCCGCCCGTTCACCCGAACGGACACCCCGTGAACCGCTCACCCGGCCCCGCTCCGGCGTCGTCGGGCGCGGGCAGATGCCGGAGCGCTTCGAGCACGCGAACCACGAGGCCGGATCAACGGCCTGACCAGCGCGGGATGGGACGCCGACAAGGGGGCGGCGAGCCCCGTCCGGCCCGCCGCCCCCGTTCACCGCTGCGCGGCTTCGCTACGCCGCGGAGAAGCGGTACACCGTCGTCGAGCGGAACTCCTCTCCCGGGCGCAGGACGGTGGAGGGGTACTCGGGACGGTTGGGCGAGTCCGGGAAGTGCTGCGTCTCCAGTGCGATGCCCGCGTACGCCCGGTACGGACGGCCGGAGCGGCCGGTCAGCGACCCGTCGAAGTGGTTGCCGGTGTAGACCTGGAGGCCCGGCTCCGTCGTCAGGCATTCGACCTGCCGGCCGCTGGCCGGGTGGCTCAGCACCGCGACCCGGCGCAAGCCCGTCCCGTCGAGCACCCAGGTGTGGTCGAAGCCCGTTCCGGCCGCGCGGACCTGGGGGTCCTCGACCGCGACGCGCTCGCCGATCACCGCCGCCTCGCGCAGGTCGAAGGGCGTGCCGGCGACGGACTCGACCGGGCCGAGCGGGATCAGGCCCTCGTCCACCGGCAGGTAGCCGGCGGCGTCCACCCGGAGCAGGTGGTCGAGCACCGTCCCGCTGCCCTCGCCCGCCAGGTTGAAGTACGCGTGGTTGGTGAGGTTGACGACGGTCGGGGCGTCCGCGCGCGCCCGGTAGCCGATCCGGAGCTGCCCGGCCGGGTCGAGCAGGTACGTCACCTCCGCGCGGAGCTCCCCCGGGAACCCCTGGTCGCCGTCCGGGCTCCGCAGGCGCAGGCGTACCCCGGCCCGCCGGCCCTCCCGGACCGGCACGCCGTCCCAGAGCCGGGTGGCGAACCCGTCCGGACCGCCGTGCAGGGTGTGGCCGCCCGGCTGGGTCCGCAGCCGGTGGGTCGTACCGCCCACCGGCACCGTGCCGCCCGCGATCCGGTTGGCGTAGCGGCCGACCGTCGCCCCGAGGTAGGCCGCTTCACCGAGCAGGTCCCCGACGCCGTCGCACCCGAGGACGACGTTCGCCCGCCGCCCGTCCCGGTCCGGCACGTCCAGGGCCTGGAGGCGGGCGCCGAGGCTGAGCACCTCCGCGGTGGCCCCCGCCGGGGACCCGATGGTCCAGCGGATGACGCGTCGCCCGTCCGGCAGGCTCGCGGCGACCTCCTGGGACACCGTCAACTCGCTGCGCGAGACGAGTGCTTCTCTCGGCACGGGGTTGCTCCGTTCCATGCGGCTGGGTGGGTGGCGGCCGGACGCCGGACGCACCGGACCGGCGTCCGGCGGCTCGGGACAGACGGCTTCGGGACAGACGGCTTCGGGGCAGACGGGTTCGGGACGGACGGGGTCGGGACGGACGGGGTCAGAAGCCCTGGGCCAGGCGGTGATAGGCCTGGTTCCAGCGCAGTTCTTTGGTGAACCGGCGGATGTTCGTGTCGTCGTCGATGACCAGGAGTTCCACGCCGAGCATCTCGGCGAGGTCGTCGAGTTCCTCCGTGCCCAGCGCGCTGGAGAGCACGGTGTGGTGGGGGGCGCCGGCGGTCAGCCAGGCCTCGGTGGAGGTTCGCAGGTCAGGGCGCGGCTTCCAGACCGCACGGGCGACGGGCAGGTTGGGCAGTGGCGCGGGCGGCTCGACCACGTCTATCTCGTTGGCGACCAGCCTGAAGCGGTCGCCCAGGTCGGCGAGACCGACCACCACCGCGGGACCGGGCTCGGCGTCGAAGACCAACCGGACCGGGTCCTCCCGGCCGCCGATGCCCAGGGGGTGGACCTCGCAGGAAGGCCTGGCGGCAGCGATCGACGGGCACACCTCCAGCATGTGCGCGCCCAGGATCAACTCCCGCCCCGGCTCCAGGTGGTAGGTGTAGTCCTCCATGAACGACGTGCCACCGGGCAGGCCCGCACCGACCACCTTGAGCGTGCGCAGCAGGGTGGAGGTCTTCCAGTCGCCCTCGCCGCCGAAGCCGTAGCCGTCGGCCATCAGCCGCTGGACGGCGAGGCCGGGAAGCTGGCGCAGTGCGCCGAGGTCTTCGAAGTTGGTGGTGAAGGCGTGGAAGCCGCCCTGTTCGAGGAAGTGGCGCAGGCCGGCCTCGATCCGGGCGGCGTAGCGCAGGGCCGCGTGCTCCTCGCCGTCGGCGCGCAGTTCGGGGGCGAGGTGGTAGCTGTCCTGGTACTCCTTGACGAGCCGGGTGACGGTGCTGTCGTCCACGGCGTCGACGGCGGTGACGAGGTCGTTGACGCCGTAGGTGTTGACCGAGACGCCGAACCGCAGTTGGGCTTCGACCTTGTCGCCTTCGGTGACGGCGACGTCGCGCATGTTGTCGCCGAAGCGGGCGAGCCTGAGGGTGCTCAGTTCGGCGCGGCCCGCACCGGCCCGGGCCCAGGCGGCGATCCTGGCGGCGACGGCCGGGTCGCTGACGTGTCCGGCGACGGTCTTGCGGGGGACGCCGAGGCGGGTCTGGACGTGGCCGAACTCGCGGTCGCCGTGGGCGGCCTGGTTCAGGTTCATGAAGTCCATGTCGATGCTCTGCCAGGGCAGTTCGACGTTGGCCTGGGTGTGCAGGTGGAGCAGCGGCTTGCGCAGGGCGTCCAGGCCGGCGATCCACATCTTCGCCGGGGAGAAGGTGTGCATCCAGGCGATCAGGCCGATGCAGTCGTCCGTGGCGTTCGCGTCCAGGCAGATCCGGCGGATCGCGTCGGCGCCGGTGAGGACCGGCTTCCAGACGATCCGCACCGGGACGGCGGCGTCGCCGTCCAGGATGTCGGCGATCCGCCGGGATTGCTCCGCGACCTGGCGCAGCGTCTCCTCACCGTAGAGTGCCTGGCTGCCGGTCAGGAACCAGACCTCGCGGCCTGCGAATGCTTCGGTCATCGGGGTTCGGCTCCTCGGTGGCCGGCGGGCTGCTGGCCGTAGACGTTCTGGTAGCGGTGGTTGAGGCGGTCGATGTCGGCCTGGGCGATCGGCGCCGGTTCACCGAGCTGGCGCGAGAGGTGCACGGTCCGCGCCACGTCCTCGCACATCACGGCGGCCTTCACCGCCGCCTTCGCGTCCTTGCCGATCGTGAACACACCGTGGCTCTTCATCAGCACGGCGGGCGAGCGGTGACCCTCCAGGGTCTCCACGATGCCCCGGCCGATCGAGTCGTCCCCGATCAGGGCGAACGGACCGACCGGGATCTCCGCACCGAACTCGTCCGCCATCGCGGTCAGCACGCACGGCACCGCCTCACCCCGGGCCGCCCAGGCACAGGCATAGGTGGAATGGGTGTGCACCACTCCCCCGACCTCGGGCATGTGCCGGTACACGTAGGCGTGCGCCGCCGTGTCGGAGGACGGCGCGTACCCGCCCTCGACGACGTTCCCGTCCAGGTCACAGACGATCATGTTCTGAGGCGTCAGCTCGTCGTAGGAGACCCCGCTCGGCTTGATGACCAGCAGCTCCTCACCCGGGACCCGGGCCGAGACGTTGCCGGCGGTCCAGACCACCAGGTTGTACCGGACCAGCTCCTGGTGGAGGTCGCTGACCTGGCGGCGGATGAGGTCGATGGACGTTTTCACGGGGCCTCGCTCGGTGTGGTCAGGGCGGCGTTGCGGATGTCGCGCAGGCGGTGCAGGAGCTTGTCGGGCCCGGTGCCGAAGTGGTCGTGCAGGGCGCGGTACTCGGCGAAGAGCAGGTCGTAGACGTCGGCGGCGGCCCGGTCGGGCTGGTACGCCCCGCGCCGCACCCGGCCCATCGCGGCGGCCGCGGCCCGTACGTCGGGGTAGGCCCCGGCGGCGACGGCGGCGTGGATCGCGGAGCCGAGCGCCGGGCCCTGCTCCGACGCGGCGACGGAGACCGGCCGGCGCAGGACGTCCGCGTAGATCCGCATCAGCAGGTTGTTCTTCTTGAGACCGCCCGTGACGATGAACTCGGTGACGGGGACGCCGCCCTGTTCCAGGGCCTCGACGATGACGCGGGTGCCGTAGGCGGTGGCCTCCAGCAGGGCGCGGTAGACCTCCTCGGGCCGGGTGGCCAGGGTGAGGCCGACGATCACCCCCGAGAGGTGGTGGTCGACCAGCGTCGAGCGGTTGCCGTTCATCCAGTCGAGCGCGACCAGGCCGTGGCCGCCGACCGGCTGGTCCGCGATCTTCCGGGTGAGCAGCTGGTGGAGGTCCTCGCCGTTCTCCTCGGCCTCGGCGAGGTAGTCGGCGGGAACGCCCTGGCGCAGCCACCAGGCGAAGATGTCGCCCACCGCGCTCTGGCCGGCCTCGTAGCCGTACGCGCCCTCGACGATGCCGCCCTCGACCACGCCGCAGATCCCGGGGACGTCCGCGAGGGCGGCGCCGTTGATCACGTGACAGGTGGACGTGCCCATGATCGCGAGGAGCTGGCCGTTCTCGACCGCCTGCGCGGCGGGGGCGGCGACGTGCGCGTCGACGTTGCCCGCCGCGACCGCGATGCCTGCGGGCAGGCCGGTCCACTCCGCCGCCAGCGCGGTGAGCGAGCCGACCCGGGAGCCGAGCGGCGCGAGCGGGTGCTCCAGCCGGGTGCGGGCGAAGTCGGCGAAGTCGGGGTGCAGGGCGGCGAGGTAGTCCTCGCCCGGGTAGCCGCCGTCCTGGTGGATGCCCTTGTAGCCGGCGGTGCAGGCGTTGCGGCTCTCGGCGCCGGTGAGCTGCCAGACGATCCAGTCGGCGGCCTCGATCCAGCGCGCGCACGCGTCGTACACGGCCTGGTCCTCCTCAAGGACCTGGAGGGCCTTGGCGTACTGCCACTCGGCGGAGATCTTCCCGCCGTAGCGGAGGATCCACTTCTCGCCCCGGGCGTGGGCCAGCGCGTTGATCCGGTCGGCCTGGCCCTGGGCGGCGTGGTGCTTCCACAGCTTGGGCCAGGCGTGCGGGCGGCCGGACCAGTGCCCGGTCTCGGCGAGCGGGGTGCCGTCGGCGAGCACCGGGAGGACCGTGCAGGCGGTGAAGTCGGTGGCGATGCCGATCACCGCGGCCGGGTCGACGCCGGCGGCGGCGACGGCCGCGGGGACGGCGGTGCGCAGCACCTCGCGCCAGTCCTCGGGGTGCTGGAGCGCCCAGTCGGGCGGCAGGCGGCGGCCGGTGCCGGGCAGGCGGTCCTCGATGACGGCGTGGGGGTAGTCGTGGACGGCGGTACCCAGTTCCTCACCGTCGCGCACGCGGACCACCACGGCGCGGCCGGAGAGCGTTCCGAAGTCGACGCCTACGACGTATCTCTCCGAGTCCTGGGCGGCAGGAGTCACGGTCACTTCCTCATCCTTCGTACGACCGGTGTTGTCACCTGTCGCCGGCGCGGCCCAAATCCGGGGCAGGGCAGGGCGCGCCGACGACAGGATCCGTTCCGCTGCCTCTCCCTCAGGAGGACGGAACGAGTGGCCGCCGGCGGCGCGGGGAAGCGGGGCTTTCAGCGCCTCGCCGGCGGAGTGGGAAGGGCGCTGTTGTTCACGCTCACAGGAATTGTTAGCGCTCACAATCCCGGTGTCAAGGGAAAGTTCACGGCATCGCGCCGGCACCCCGGGCGGTCAGGGGCTCGCGGACCCCCGCCGCTTCAACGCCGGGCGACCGGGCGCACGCTGCGGCGCAGCACCATCTCCGGAGAGATCTTCACCTGGGCCCGCGCGGGTGTGACGCCCTCCAGCTCTCCGACGAGCAGCTCCAGGGCTCTGCGGCCGAGTTCGCCGAAGTCCTGCCGCACGGTGGTCAGCGGCGGGATGAAGTAGGCGGCCTCCGGGATGTCGTCGAAGCCGACCACGCTGATGTCGTCCGGCACCGACCGCCCGGCCTCGTGCAGGGCGCGCAGCAGGCCGAGGGCCATGTGGTCGTTGGCGCAGAAGACGGCGGTGACATCCGCCAGTTCCGCGATCCGCAGGCCGGCCTGGTAGCCGGAGCGGGCGCTCCAGTCGCCGCGTTCGACGGCCGGCACCGGGGCTCCGGCCGCCTGCAGCGCACCGCGCCAGCCCTCCTCGCGGTCCTGGCTCTCCAGCCAGTTCGCCGGCCCTGCCACGTGGTGCACCGTGCGGTGGCCCAGGTCGAGCAGGTACCCGGTGACCTCCCCGGCGCCGGCGCGGTTGCCCACCGACACCATGGGCACCCGGGTCTGGTTGCCCGAGCCGACCGCGACGACCGGCACCGAACTGGAGAGCCGGGCCACCGCGCTGACGCCGGAGGTCTGCGGTGCGATCACCAGGACGCCCTCCACGCCCTGGTCGCGCAGCCGGTCGACGGCCTCCTGGACCGAACGGCCGTCCAGGGATCGCAGACTGGACACGCTCACGAAGTACCCGGCACTGCGCGCGGCCCGCTCGATGCCGTCCAGCATCGAGGCCGGACCGTAGAGGGTCGAGTCGAAGCTGACCACGCCGAGGGTCTGCGAGCGGCGGGTCACCAGCGCCCGGGCGGCGGAGTTGGGCCGGTAGTCCAGCTCCCGGATGGCGGCCAGCACGCGCTCGCGGGTGTCCGGCCGGACGTGCGGGGCGCCGTTGAGCACCCGGGACACCGTCTGGTGGGACACGCCTGCCAGTTTCGCCACATCCGCCATCACGGGCTGGCGCTGTTCCGTCCCGGTGCTGTCGGTTCCCACTCGCAGTCCCCTTCTTCGGCTGCGCACCACAGTACGCGACCGGGCCCCCACCGATGCGTCACCTCCGGGCCGGCGGAGGCGCTCCTCCCCACCGGGCGTCCGGGCGCCGGACCGACAGGCCGCCGGACCCGCTGGCCGCCGCCCCGGCCGCACGGCGGTGGAACGTGAACCAACCGACGGCCGTCGGCAACGGCGTACGGCCCCGGCTCCACGCCCGGCGAGGAGGTTGTCCCGCCCCGGGGATCCAACGATGCACCGGCAACCCTTGACTCTGCCGATGTGAGCGTTAACACTCTTGTCACGCCAGGCCACGGCGACCGTAACCCCGGTGCCCCACAGCACGAGGGCCCCGTCCCCGGCCGGCCCCGCCCGACCGCTCCCAGTCGCCCAGCCAGGGTCGCTCTGTGCCGGTCGCGGAACCATCACTGGAGGAACTGTGCGGAAGATTTCGGCGAGCCTCGTCGCCGCGGGCCTGATCCTGTCGTTGGCGGCCTGCGGCCAGAGCGCCAACGGCGCCGGCGACGGTCCGGCCAAGGGGGACGCGAAGGGCGGCCTCGTCGGCATCGCCATGCCGACCAAGTCGTCGGAGCGCTGGATCGCCGACGGCACCAACATGGTCAAGGAGTTCCAGGCCAAGGGCTACAAGACCGACCTGCAGTACGGGGACAACGTGGTGGAGAACCAGGTCTCCCAGGTGGAGAACATGATCACCAAGGGTGCCAAACTGCTGGTGATCGCCGCCATCGACGGATCCTCGCTCACCAACGTGCTGCAGAAGGCCGCCGACGCGCACATCCCGGTCATCTCCTACGACCGGCTGATCCGCGGCACCGGCAACGTCGACTACTACGCCACCTTCGACAACTACAAGGTGGGCGTGCTCCAGGGCGGCTACATCGTCGACAAGCTCGGACTCAAGGACGGCAAGGGCCCGTTCAACGTCGAGCTGTTCGCGGGCTCGCCGGACGACAACAACGCCAACTTCTTCTTCAACGGCGCGATGAGCGTCCTCAAGCCGTACATCGACGACAAGAAGCTCGTGGTCCAGAGCGGCCAGACCGCCTTCAACCAGGTCGCCACCCTGCGCTGGGACGGCGGTCTCGCCCAGTCCCGGATGGACAACCTGCTGAGCAAGTCGTACACCGCCACCCGCGTCGACGCCGTGCTCTCGCCGTACGACGGCATCTCGATCGGCATCCTCTCCTCCCTCAAGGGTGTCGGCTACGGCGCCGGGAAGTCGCTGCCGGTCGTCACGGGTCAGGACGCGGAACTGGCGTCGGTGAAGTCGATCATCGCGGGCGAGCAGACCCAGACGGTCTACAAGGACACCCGCCAACTCGCCAAGGTGGCCGTCCAGATGGGCGACGCGCTGCTGACCGGCGGCAAGCCCGAGGTCAACGACACCAGCCAGTACGACAACGGCGTCAAGACCGTCCCGGCGCAGCTCCTCCAGCCGGTCAGCGTCGACAAGGACAACTACCAGAAGGTCCTGGTGGACAGCGGCCAGTACACCGCAGACCAGCTCAAGTAACCCCGAGGCCCGGCTGACGGGCCAGGCGTCGACACGGTGGTGCGAGGTGCGGGAGATCCCCCGCACCGCACCACCCCGAACGATACGGATGCACAGCCATGGCCGGACCCGTTCTCGAAATGCGGTCGATCAGCAAGTCGTTCCCCGGCGTCAAGGCGCTCTCCCAGGTCAACCTGACCGTCTCGGCGGGCCAGGTGCACGCCGTCTGCGGTGAGAACGGCGCCGGCAAGTCCACCCTGATGAAGGTGCTCAGCGGGGTCTACCCGCACGGCAGTTACGAGGGCGAGATCCTCTTCGAGGGCGAACCCTGCCGGTTCAAGGACATCCGGGCCAGCGAGCGGCTCGGCATCGCGATCATCCACCAGGAGCTCGCCCTGGTGCCCTACCTGTCCATCGCCGAGAACATCTTCCTCGGCAACGAGCACGCCAGCCGGGGCATCATCAGCTGGCACCGGACCCTCACCCACGCCGCCGAACTGCTCCGGCAGGTCGGCCTCGACGAGAGCCCCCACACCAGGGTCGCCGATCTCGGGGTCGGCAAGCAGCAGTTGGTCGAGATCGCCAAAGCGCTGGCCAAGGAGGTCAAACTGCTCATCCTGGACGAGCCGACCGCCGCGCTGAACGACGAGGACAGCCGCAAGCTGCTCGACCTGATCCTGGAACTCAAGGCGCGCGGCATCTCGTGCATCATCATCTCGCACAAGCTGAACGAGATCGCCCGGGTCGCGGACGCCGTGACCATCCTGCGCGACGGCCGGACCATCGAGACCATCGCGATCGGCTCCGAGGGGATCTCCGAGGAGCGGATCATCCGCGGCATGGTCGGCCGCGACCTGGAACACCGCTACCCCGAGCGCACCCGGGACGTCGGCGAGGTCGCGTTCGAGGTCGAGG
The DNA here is from genome assembly GCF_044540385.1 of Kitasatospora sp. NPDC086009. Taxonomy (NCBI): domain Bacteria; kingdom Bacillati; phylum Actinomycetota; class Actinomycetes; order Kitasatosporales; family Streptomycetaceae; genus Kitasatospora; species Kitasatospora sp. NPDC086009. Next base: position 493,264 of record NZ_JBITSA010000004.1, on the reverse strand, counting down.
ACTGGAGCGTCCGGCACCCGATCGACCAGCAGCGCACGGTGGTGGACGGAGCCTCGCTGAACGTGCGGCGCGGAGAGATCGTCGGCATCGCCGGTCTGATGGGCGCCGGCCGCACCGAGCTGGCCATGAGCGTGTTCGGCCGTTCGTACGGCCGGTGGGCCGGCGGCCGGGTGCGGCTGCACGGCCGGGAAATCCGCACCCGTACGGTGCCCGAAGCGATCGGGCACGGCATCGCGTACGTCACCGAGGACCGCAAACAACTCGGTCTCAACCTCATCGACGACATCAGCCGGAACATCTCGCTGAGCGCGCTCGGCAAGGTCACCCGGTTCGGCCGGGTCGACCGGCACGAGGAGACCCGGGTCGCCGAGACCTTCCGACGGACGATGAACATCAAGGCGCCGACGGTGTTCACCCGGACCGGCACGCTCAGCGGCGGCAACCAGCAGAAGGTCGTCCTCAGCAAGTGGATCTTCGCCGGACCGGAGGTGCTGATCCTCGACGAGCCCACCCGCGGCATCGACGTCGGCGCGAAGGCGGAGATCTACACCGTCATCGCCGAACTCGCCGCCCAGGGCAAGGCCGTGCTCGTCATCTCGTCCGAACTCCCCGAACTCCTGGGTCTGTGCGACCGGATCTACACCATGGCCGAAGGCCGGATCACCGGTGAGGTGGCCCGGGCGGACGCCACCCAGGAATCCCTCATGCGGCTCATGACCATGAGCGCCGCATCCAGCAACGAGCAGGTGTGAGGCATGGCCCAGACCGAGATCATCCCGGATTCGTCCCCGAAGGCACCGCGGGGCGGCCCGAGCCCGTCCGTCGGCGGCGTGCTGGCCCGCGCGCTGAGCGGCAACGTACGCCAGTACGGCATGCTGGTCGCTCTCGCACTCATCGTGCTGCTCTTCCAGTTCTGGACCGACGGCATCCTGCTCCAGCCGCTCAACATCACCAACCTGATCCAGCAGAACGGCTACATCCTCATCCTGGCGATCGGCATGATGATCGTCATCATCGCCGGGCACATCGACCTCTCGGTCGGTTCCCTGGCCGCCTTCGTCGGGGCGGCCGCCGCGGTGATGATGGTCAAGCACCACCTGCCCTGGCCCGTGGCGCTGCTGGCCGCGCTGGTGATCGGCGCGCTCGCCGGCGCCTGGCAGGGCTTCTGGATCGCCTACCTGGGCATCCCGTCGTTCATCGTCACCCTGGCGGGCATGCTGCTGTTCCGCGGCGGCACCCAGATCCTCCTCCAGGGGCAGTCGGTGGCGCCGTTCCCCAAGGGTTTCCAGAGCATCAGCAGCGGCTTCCTCCCCGAGGTGGGCCCGCACACCGACTACCACAACCTCACCCTGCTGCTGGGCCTCGCCGTGCTGGCCGTCGCGGTCCTCCAGGAGGTGCGCGGCCGGCGGCAGACCGCCTCGTACGGGCTGGAGCCGCTCCCGCTCGGACTGTTCCTCGCCAAGCTCGCCGTGATCACCGCGGCCGTGGTGGTCTTCACGCTGCTGCTGGCCAGCTACCACGGCGTGCCGATCGTGCTGCTGATCCTCGGCGCGCTGCTGGTCGCGTTCGGCTATCTGATGCGCAACTCGATCATCGGGCGGCACACCTACGCCATCGGCGGGAACGAGGCGGCGGCCAAGCTGTCCGGGGTGAAGAGCAGGCGGGTCGTCTTCCTCGCCTTCACCAACATGGGCGTCCTCGCGGCGCTCGCCGGGCTGGTCTTCGCCGCGAGGCTCAACGCCGGCACGCCGCAGGCCGGCATCAACTTCGAGCTGGAGGCGATCGCCGCCGCGTTCATCGGCGGCGCCTCCGCCAGCGGCGGCGTGGGCACCGTGCTCGGCGCCATCATCGGCGGCCTGGTGCTGGGCGTGCTCAACAACGGCATGTCACTGGTCGGGATCGGCACCGACTACCAGCAGGTGATCAAGGGCCTGGTGCTGCTGGCAGCCGTCGGCTTCGACGTCTACAACAAGCGCAGGGCCGGCTCCTGACCCGGGAACGGCTGCGCGGGGACGGGTGGGGCGCCTCCGCCACCCGGCCCCCGACCGGGGGAACACCGCCGCCCGGCACGGCTCCCCCCTGAATCCCGCGCCCCCGACCGTCCGCCACCGGACGGCCGGGGGCGCGGACGCGTCCCGGCCCGTCGCGGCCCCGCCCCGGCGCGCCGACGACCCGGGACGAGGCGTGGGTGCACCCAGGCGGCAGCCGGCTGCCGGACGCCCGGTGCGCGCTCGCGGTCCGGCCGGCATCGGCGGAAAGTCCCGGCCGCACGGCAACCTTCGCTCCGCCGGCGGCAACTGACGGGTGGCACGAGGGCGGCACACCGCCCACGGGCCCGTCCGATCCCAGCGCCGCCCACCGCCGCGCGCCGCCGACCCGGGCGGCAGCGCCGCGACGGCGCCGAAGCAAGGAGTAGCCCCCATGAACGAGACGGATCCCACCGCGGACGGCCGCACCCGGCACGACCGCGCGGCCGGTGGCCGGCGACGTACGCGTGGGCGCCACCGCCGGCGCTGGACCACGCTGGGCCTGGCCCTCGGCGTGCCCGGCGTGCTCGGCCCGTACCTGCTCCTCGTGCAGGCCGACTCGAAAGCCGCGTCGGTGGACCCCACCGCCTACTACACGCTGGTGTCGGTCCGCAGCGACAAGGCGCTGGACGTCCCCGGGGCGGACGCGGCCGACGGCGTCCGGATCCGCCAGGCGGGCCGCGCTGCCGGTGCCGCGAGCCAGCAGTGGCAGCTGAAGCTGGTGGGGGACGGCTTCTACGAGGTGGAGAACCGCAGCAGTCACAAGGTCATCGGAGTGCGGGGGGCTTCCACCGAGCCGGCCGCCGCCGTCGAGCAGCAGACCGACCACGGCTCCGCCGCGCAGCAGTGGAGGATGCAGGACGTCGGCGGCGGCGCGGTGAAGCTGGTCTCCCGCAGCAGCGGCATGGTCCTGGACGTGTGGGGCGGTTCCGACGGCGAGGGCGTGCCGCTCATCCAGTACGCCGACCGGGGCAGCACCAACCAGCACTGGCGGCTGGTGAAGGTCGACGGCACGGGCGGGTACGCCTGGCACAACGCCCAGATCGTCGGTGGCGGGTTCGTCACCGGGCTGGTCTTCAACCCCGCGCGCAAGGACCTCCTCTACGCCCGGACCGACATCGGCGGCGCGTACCGCTGGGACGCGGCCGCCGCCCGGTGGACCTCGTTGACCGACTGGATCGGCGGCGACGACTGGAACCTGCTGGGGATCGAGAGCCTGGCGACCGACCCGGTCGACCCGGGCCGCCTGTACCTCGCGAGCGGCACCTACACCAACGACTGGGCGGGCAACGGCGCGATCCTCCGCTCCACCGACCAGGGCCGGACGTTCCAGCGCACCGACCTGCCGTTCAAACTGGGCGGCAACGAGGACGGCCGGTCCATGGGCGAGCGCCTGGTGGTGGACCCCGACGACCACCGCACGCTCTACCTCGGCACCCGCAAGAACGGCCTCTGGCGCAGCACCGACTACGGCGTGACCTGGAGCCAGGTCGGCGGCTTCCCCGTCAGGGACGGCGCGAGCAGCGGCGCCGGCCTGTCCTTCGTGACCTTCGGGCCGGCCGGCAGCAGGACGGTCTACGTCGGCGTGGCCGACCGGACCACCTCGCTGTACCGCTCCACCGACGGCGGCGCCACCTGGCAGGCCGTACCGGCCCAGCCCACCGGGCAGCTGCCGCAGCACGGTGTGCTGTCCGGCGACGGCTCGTTCTACCTGACCTACACCAACGCGCCCGGCCCGAACGGGGTGACGGCCGGCTCGGTGTGGAAGTACACGCCGTCCACCGGGGCCTGGAAGAACATCTCGCCGTCCAGCGGCGCTTACGGCTTCGCCGGCCTGGCCGTCGACCCGCAGCACCCGGCCACGGTGATGGTCACCACGCTCGACCGCTGGTGGCCCTCCGACGAGCTCTACCGGTCGACCGACGGCGGCGCCACCTGGAAGCCGCTCGACGCGAGCGCCGTGCGCGACAACTCCGCGGCGCCGTACGTGGGTACCGGCATCGGGCACTGGATGGGCACGCTGGCCATCGACCCCTTCGACTCCGGACACGTGCTGTACGGCACCGGATCGGGCCTGTGGGGCAGCAACGACGTGACGGCGGCGGACACCGGGCGTCCGACGCACTGGACGATCCCGGCCAGGGGCCTGGAGGAGACCGCGACGCTCGGACTGGTCAAGCCCCCCGGCCTGCCGCTGATCAGCGCGCTCGGGGATGTCGGCGGCTTCCGGCACGACGACCTGACCAAGGTTCCCGCCAAGGCGCTGACCGGGCCGCTGTTCACCAACACCACCGGCATCGACTTCGCCCAGGGCAAGCCGGAGTTCCTGGTGCGGGTCGGCCTCGGCGGTGCGCAGCACGGCGCCTGGTCCACCGACGGCGGGGTCGGCTGGACACCGTTCGCGAGCGTTCCGGTGGGCGACGCGGGCGGTGGTTCCACGGCCGTCTCGGCGGACGGCGCCACCGTGGTGTGGACCCCTTCGGGCCAGGCTCCGTTCCTCTCCACCAACCGCGGCGCGTCCTGGACGCCGGCCGCCGGCCTGACCAAGGACACGGCCGTGGTGGCCGACCGGTCGGCGGCGAACACCTTCTACGCGCTCAGCGGCGGCACCCTGTACACCGCCACCGACGGCGGAAGGCACTTCACCGCCCGCGCCGCCGGTCTGGGCGACGGGCAGCTCAAGGCGGTTCCGGGCGTCGCCGGCGACCTCTGGATCGCCGGCGGGCGCAACGGGCTACGGCACTCCACGGACGGCGGGTCGAGCTTCCGCAAGCTCGACGGCGTGGAGCAGGCGAGCGCCGTCGGCTTCGGCAAGGCGGCGCCGGGCGCCGGCTACCAGGCCGTCTTCCTGAGCGGGAAGGTCAACGGCGTCACCGGCCTGTTCCGTTCCACCGACGGCGGCTCGACCTGGACCAGGATCAACGACGACCAGCACCAGTTCGGCGGAAGTGTCATCAACGTCGTCGCCGGCGACCCCGACGTCTACGGCCGGGTGTACCTGGGCGGCTACGGGCGCGGCGTGCTGTACGGCGACCCTTCCTGACCGGCGCTGCCCGGGCGGGCGGCGTGGCCCGCCGCCCGCCCGGGCAGCCCTCGGGAATTCCGCGCCGGAGCGGCAACCTTTCCGGCTCCGGCGGCCACTGAGCAGTGCAACGTCGAGTCGATCTACCGAATGGATGGGAATGAGGGCAACGAAGCACGCCGCCCCGCCGTCGAGGCGCGGGCTGGTCATGGGCGTTCCGCTGGTTCTGGTGGCGGCCGGGGTGCTGGCGTTCCTGGCCTTCGCGCTCCTGCCGGGGAGCGGGGGCGGCGGGGGTAGCGGGGAGGCCGCTGCCGGACAGCCGGCCGCCGCGTCCGTCGCGGCCACCGCACCGAGCACAGGACAAGCCACCGGTCCTGCCGTCGGGACAGCGGCCGAGACGGCCGCACCGACCGCCTCCGCCGCCCCGCCCGGGACCACGCCCATCGTGGCGACGGCTTCGGCCGCCGGTACCCCGTCCCCGCCGACCGCCGCCCCCTCCCCGCCCGCCACCACCACGCCGCGGCCGTCGACCGCCGGGGCCACCCCGTCGCCCTCGGCCACCGCCCACCCGGTGCCGGCCACCGCGTCCCTGGCCGGGCGGATCAAGCCCGGGGCGAGCTACCCGGGCGTCGCGACGTCCTACGACGCCGCCGACGGCAACGGCGCCTGCTCGTTCGGCCCGTCCGGCGACCTCATGGTCGCGGCGATGAACCACACCGACTACGAGTCGGCCAAGGCGTGCGGGGCGTCCGTGCTCGTCCGCGCCGCCAACGGCGCCACCCTCACGGTCCGGATCGTCAACGAGTGCCCGCTGCCCTGCGCACCGGGGCAGCTCGACCTCAGCCACGAGGCCTTCGCCGAGCTCGCCGAGCTCTCGGTGGGCCGGCTCCCGATCACCTGGACGCTGCTGAGCCCGGGCGCGCCGGAGGCGATGTCGGTCCGGTACAAGACCGGGTCGACCCAGTGGTGGTGCGGTATCCAGGCGATCGGTCACCGCAACCCGGTCGCGACGTTGGAGGTCCGGGCGCCCGGCGGCTGGCGACAGCTCCCCCGCAGCGACTACAACTACTTCCTCTCCGCCGACGGCACCGGGTGCGGGGGCCCGATCAGGGTCACCGACATCTACGGGGAACAACTGACCGTCGACGGGATCGCGTTGCAACCGGGCATCGCGCAGCCGGCCCGGGTCCAGTTCGCCCGGCATTGACCGCGCCGCTCGCCGGCCCGCCGTCCGGGCTCCGTCTCCGGGGCGGCCACCACCCGGAGCCGGTCACGGCCCCTGCTACGCTCAGCCAGGCTGTTAACGCTCACATTGCTAGGAGAGGGCGACCGGGGGAAATGCTCCTCGATGACGCGTCCGCGGAGTTCCACGACTTCTTCGAACGCCACCACGCCGAACTCGCCCGTCTCGCCCATCTCCTGACCGGCGAGACGGACGCGGCCGACGACCTCGCCGCCGACGCCCTGATCGCCCTGTGGCAGCGCTGGGACCGGCTCCGCGCAGCCGACCACCCCCTCGCCTACGCCCGCGGGGTGGTCGCCAACATGGCCCGGGAACGGATCCGCAGCGCGGTTCGCGAGCGGCGCCGGATCCTGCTGTTCTGGTCCCGGGCCCCCGAGCGGACGGAGGGCCCGGACGTCGCCGCCGTGCTGGACGTCCGCGCGGCGCTCGCCCGCCTGCCGTTCCGCAAGCGGGCGTGCGTGGTGCTGCGCCACGCCTTCGACCTGTCGGAGAAGGACACCGCCGTGGCACTGGGCATATCGGTCGGTACGGTGAAGAGCCAGACCTCGAAGGCGATGGCCGAGCTGGAAGGCGCACTCGGCGCACGAGCGGTCGGCGAACTGGCGGCAGGAAGGCGGAACCGGTGAACGACGACATCACCCGTCGGCTGCACGAGGCCGCCGAGGCCCACCAGCCCGACCGGGCACGGATCCTGGCCCGCGTGGAACGCGGTGCGGCCGGCCCTCCCGTCCGCCACCGCACACCGTCGTTCGCGAGGTCGTGGCCCAAGGCCGCCCTGGCCGGCCTCGCCGCCGCCGGCATCCTGGCGACCGGTGGTCTCGCCGTCGCCGGCATCGCCCGGACTCCGCCGTCGGAGCCCGTCACCACCCCGGCCGTCCCGCCTCAGGCGGTCGCCTCCTCGCCCCCGGTGGCGACTCCCCCCGGTGCCGCCGACCCGACCCGGGCACCCACCGCCACCCCGCCCACCAACGCCCCGCCCACCAACGCCCCGCCCACCAACGCCCCGCCCGCCTCGCGCCCGACCCCCACGGCGAGCACCCGGCCACAGAACGGACCGCTGTGGTCGGAGGGCTCGGTGGACGCGCACAGCACCGTCTACTGGGCCCAGAGCGACCTCGTCCTCACGTCCGCCCAGCCGCTCACCTCGCTCACCGTGGAACTGCGCGTCGCGCAGACCGGCGACGTGCGGGACACCGGCAACTGGCGAACCCTGCCGGCCGAGGACTTCTCCGTCACCGTGCAGGAGTCGGACGGCGTGCTGGTCTACCGCTGGACCCTCAGGCCCGGCCGCACCGTGCCGGCCGGGCAGCACGAGTTCGCAGGCCAGTACAACCACGCCGCCGGCACGCGCAGCGCCGCGAACGACAGCTACCGGGTCGAGGCCCGGAGTGCGGGCGGCCCCGCCTCCGTCTGGGGAGGGTTCGCCCGATGAGCCGGCCGATGCACGTCCGGGGAAGTGCCGAGCGGCGAGAGCCACCGCCCGGCGGGGCCCTCCTCCGGGAGGCAGGCGTCCGCCGCGCCGGGTGGCCGGGTAGTCGGGTAGTCGGGTAGCCGGGCAGCCGGGTAGTCGGGTAGTCGGGTAACCGTCCGGTCGTATCGCGCCGCCCCGGGGGCGGCCGAGCGCGACCTGAAGGCCGGGCGGCACCGCCCGGGTGGGGTCCGGCGGGCCGGCGGTGCGAGGCACCCGGACGGCTACCCGGCGCCTTCGGGCCGGTGCCGGCCCGCGCGGCGGCCACCGTCCCCGTCCCGCGTCGGGTCGCCGACAGCGAGCGCTCCGGGCCACCGCGCAGGCCGGCCTGCCGGTGACGCCGCCGAGGGGACGGCGGAGGCGTCGGCGCCCGGGCGAGTGCCGCGGCGAATCCGGTCCGCCGCTGCGCGAGGTATTGACAACTCGCAACGCCTGTTGGAGATTTCACCTGAACATGTCAGGCAGGGCGCGCTCCCCACCGCGGAAATGTTAGCGCTAACAGAAGGTGCCGGCACCCCGGTTGATCCCCGGATCCGCCGAACCCACAGGGGTGCGCTCGGTGCGTCGACCGGCGCTACGGCTCCTGGACGGGACCAAGCTCCGCGCTCGGGGCACGCACGGCCCGCCCTGCCCGGCAGGACCGGCTCGGCCGCGTCCGCGCACGATCGTCACGACGAGGCCCCGGTCCCCACCGGTGTGCAGTCATCCCCCACCCAAGGAGAACGATCCGTCATGCCATGGCTCACCCAGAAGCCCCGCCTCGGCAAGGTCCTGACCGGGGTCGCGGGCCTGGTCGTCAGCTCGGTCACGGCCGTCGCCGCGAGCCCCGCGGCCGGCGCCGCCGGTGCCACCACGCTCGGTGCGGCGGCGGCCGGCAGCGGCCGCTACTTCGGCGCCGCAGTGCCCGCCGGAAAGCTCGGCGACCCGACCTACTCCACCATCCTCGACCGGGAATTCAGCATGGTCACCCCGGAGAACGAGATGAAGTGGGACACCGTCGAACCCTCCCGCGGGTCGTTCGACTTCGGGCCCGCCGACTCGATCGTCGGCCACGCCTCCGCGCACGGCCAGCGCATGCGCGGCCACACCCTGGTCTGGCACTCCCAGCTGCCCAACTGGGTCACCGGCATCACCGACGCCAACACCCTGCGCAGCGTGATGAACAACCACATCACCACGGAGATGGCCCACTACAAGGGCAAGATCTACGCCTGGGACGTGGTCAACGAGGCCTTCGCCGACGGCGGCAGCGGCCAGCACCGCGGCTCCGTGTTCCAGAACGTGCTGGGCAACGGCTTCATCGAGGAGGCCTTCCGCACCGCCCGGACCGCCGACCCCTCGGCCAAGCTCTGCTACAACGACTACAACATCGAGAACTGGTCCGACGCCAAGACCCAGGGCGTCTACTCCATGGTCAAGGACTTCAAGGCCCGCGGCGTGCCCATCGACTGCGTGGGATTCCAGAGCCACTTCGGCGCCGGCGGGCCGCCGGCCAGCTTCCGGACCACCCTGTCCGCCTTCGCCGCCCTCGGCGTGGACGTCCAGCTCACCGAGCTCGACATCGCCCAGGCGTCCGCCGGCGCGTACACCACCGCCGTCCAGACCTGCCTCGACGTCGCCCGCTGCACGGGCATCACGGTGTGGGGCATCCGCGACAGCGACTCCTGGCGCACCGGTGAGAACCCGCTGCTGTTCGACAACAACGGAAACAAGAAGGCCGCCTACGGCGCGGTGCTCTCCGCCCTGAGCCGCGGTAGCGGCGGGACGCCGCCCGGAGGCATCACCCCCGGCACCGTCTACACGCTCTCCGACGTTGCCGCCGGACGCGTGCTCGACGAACCCGCGGGACAGAACGGCAACGGCACCCCGCTCCAGGTGTGGGACGCCAGCGGCGCCGCCAACCAGCAGTGGCGGGCCGCCCAGAACGGCGACGGCTCCTACACCCTGACCAACGTCGCCAGCGGCCGGGTGCTGGACGAGCCCGCGAACCAGACGGGCAACGGGACGAGGATGGAGGTCTGGGACGCCAACGGCGGCGCCAACCAGCACTGGCGGGCCGCCCGGAACGGCGACGGCTCCTACACCCTGACCAACGTCGCCAGCGGCCGCGCGTTGGAGGTCGCCGGGGGTCAGACCGCCAACGGCGCTCCCGTCCAGATCTGGGACTCGACCGGCGGGGCCAACCAGCACTGGAAGTTCGGCTGAGTCGAGCCGCCGGCGCGGCGGGTGCCCCGCCGGGCTCCTGTCGCGACCGGGCACCCGCCGCGGGGCAGCGGGTGTGAAGACGCTCGATGCGCGCCCTCACGGCGGCGCGCACAGGTGAGCGATGACAAGGCCGTGTGACAACTCCCTCCCTTCACGAAAGAGGTCTCCCATGCGCAGACGGAATTCCCGTCGCGGGCACCTGTCGGTGGTGCTCACCGCCGTGCTCGCGGCCATGGTGGCGTTGGCCGCGATGCTCGTCGCCAACCCGGCACAGGCGGCCACCGGCAGCGCCGTGCGCGGTGCCGGTTCCGGCCGGTGCCTCGACGTGCAGAACGCCGGCCAGGCCGACGGCACGTCCCTGCAGATCTACGACTGCTCGGGCGGTACCAACCAGCAGTGGACGTCGACGTCCACCAACCAGCTGACCGTGTACGGCAACAAGTGCCTGGACGTTCCGGGCCACGCCACCACGGCCGGCACCAAGGTGCAGATCTGGACCTGCAGCGGCGGTGCGAACCAGCAGTGGCGGGTCAACTCCGACGGCACGATCGTCGGCGTGGAGTCCGGGCTGTGCCTGGACGTCACCGGCGCCGGCACGGCCAACGGCACGGCCGTGGGGATCTGGACATGCACCGGCGCCGCCAACCAGAAGTGGACCGGCCTGTCCGGGACGACGCCGGGCGGCACCTGCCCCCTCCCCTCGACGTACCGCTGGTCGTCGACGGGCGTGCTGGCGCAGCCGGCGAACGGGTGGGGCGCGCTGAAGGACTTCACCACCGTGACGTACAACGGCAAGCACCTCGTCTACGCCTCGGACGTGTCGGGTTCCTCGTACGGTTCGATGGCGTTCGCTCCGTTCACCGACTGGTCGGGCATGGCGTCGGCCGGGCAGACCGGGATGAACCAGAACGCGGTGGCACCCACGCTGTTCTACTTCGCCCCGAAGAACATCTGGGTGCTGGCGTACCAGTGGGGCGCGTGGCCCTTCATCTACCGCACGTCGAGCGACCCGACCAACCCCAACGGCTGGTCCGCGCCGCAGCCGCTGTTCACCGGCGGCATCCCGGGCGCCGCCCCGATCGACCAGACCCTGATCGCCGACGACCAGAACATGTACCTGTTCTTCGCCGGTGACAACGGCAGCATCTACCGGGCGAGCATGCCGATCGGGAACTTCCCGGGCAACTTCGGCGCCTCCTACACGACGGTCATGAGCGACACGGTGAAGAACCTCTTCGAGGCACCGCAGGTGTACAAGGTCCAGGGCCGGAACCAGTACCTCATGATCGTCGAGGCCCGGGGCGCGAACGAGCAGCGCTACTTCCGCTCCTTCACCGCCACCAGTCTGAACGGCTCCTGGACCCCGCAGGCCGCCACCGAGAGCAACCCCTTCGCGGGCAAGGCCAACAGCGGCGCTTCCTGGACCAACGACATCAGCCACGGGGACCTCGTCCGCAACAACCCCGACCAGACCATGACCGTCGACCCCTGCAACCTGCAGTTCCTCTACCAGGGCAAGTCCCCCAGCGCGAGCGGCCCCTACGACCAGCTGCCGTGGCGGCCGGGTGTCCTCACCCTGCAGCACTGACCGACCCGCCCCCGGTGAACTCGGGCGCGTGCGGCCGGCGGTGCCCGGACGCTCCTCCCTCGGCACCGGCACCTCCGCCTGCTGACCGCTCCTGACCGCTTCTGACCGGCCCGAGGGACCCCGGCCGTACGTCGGCCGGGGTCCCTCCCTTCGCGGACCGTCGGCGGGGGGTGCGGACCGCGCCGCACGGACGGCGCGCTCGGCCGGGGCCCGCTGCGCGGCGACCCGACGGCGCCCCACGGCCACTCGAAGTCTCGAAGTGCCGCTCTACAGCTGCTCGAAGTGGAAGGAACGGATGAAGCAGTCGCGCGGCTGGCCGATCGCGAAGAGGACGCAGTCGAGGACGGACCGCGCGGTCAACGGGTCGTCCGTGGTCCGGGAGGCGTCGTCCCAGCGGGGGTGGAGCGGGTCGCCGTCCGTGAAGTCCGGCGGGTAGAGCGAGATCACGCGGATGCCCTCGGGGCGGAGCCGATGGGAGAGGACGTCCGCGAATCCGGCCTGGGCGGCCTTGGCCGCGTAGAACGCGGGATGCGCCTGCGACCGATGGTTCCTCGCTTCCGCGGCCGAGGAGACCAGGTTGACCACGTCCGCGCCCGCCGAAGCGCGCAGCAGGGGCAGGAAGTGCTTGACCGTCAGCAGGGTGCCGGTGGCTCCGGAGGCGACGGTGTCGGCGATCGCTTCGTCGTCGGCGTCCCACAGGTCAGGGCCTTGCAGGTATCGGGCGCCGTTGTTGACCAGCACATCCACCTGGGCCGTTCGCGCGGCGACCCCCTCCGCGAAGCCCCGCACCGTGGCCGGGTCGGCCAGGTCGCAGGCGAACGCGTCCACCTGGGCACCGCTGTCGGCCGCCACCTCCGCGGCCGTCTTCCGCGCGGCGGCCGGCGTGCGGGCGGAGACGAACAGGCGCGCACCCATCCGGCCGGCGTGCACCGCGAACGCCCTTCCGAACCCGCGCCCCGCGCCGGTCACCACCACGGTCCTCCCGGCGAGACCCATGCCCGCACCTCCTTCGACGCTCTCAGTGGATCAAGGGTGAGCCTAGCCGCGGCGTCGATCCGTTCCGCCCAGCGGGCCCCGCCGGCCGCCGAGTGCGGAGCCACGACCGGGTTCCACCACGACTCCCGGCTCGCCGTAGAGCCCGTCTCCGGGGACGGGAGCTAGGGTCTGCGAATGGACGCACCCACGGAGCAGGACCAGGACTCCCCGCCCAAGCCGGACCGTCGCCGCCCCCGGCGCTGGCGCGAGGTCTCACCGACCCGCCGCGGGCTGGTCCTGGCGTGGTGGGGATTCACCCTCACGTTCGCCTTCCTGCGACTGCTGACCTGGCTGATCCACATCGACGCCGCCGGCGTGGGCAACGTCTCGGCGGGGGGTGTCCACATCCACCACTACGTGTGGGGCATCCTGATCCTCATGATCGTCGGAGCGCTGGGCCTGGTGGAGCGCTCACCGCGCTGGCGCACCTGGATGGGCCTGGCCTACGGCATCGGCGCAGCCCTCGTCATCGACGAGACCGCCAACCTCATCGACCTCAGCGACGTCTACTGGCAGCGCACCGGCGGCATCAGCATCGCCGTCGCCCTCCTCGTCATCGGGCTCACGGGCAGCATCCTGGCCCTGACCCGCAGGGACGAACCGTAGCGCCTGGGCGCGGACCGACGGCCGCACTCCTGTGGTCTCCAGGTGACCCCACGCTTCGCCCGTCGCCCGATCCGGCCCGCCCTCATCGTCTGAGCCGTCGTCCTCGCCGCCGCGACGGCGGGCGGTGGCGCGGCGGTTCGACCGGGAGGGACGGCCAGTCAACGGAGGCGGCGGGCGCGGAGCCGGTAGGCGCGGAGCCGGTGGGCGCGGAGCCGGAAGCCGTCGTTCCGGAAGAAGACCACGGCGATCACCGCACCGAACAGCCAGAACACCGCCGAGAGCAGTAACGCGAGCCAGGACGCACCACGGCCCGTCAGCAGCCCGGTCACCGGCCAGAGGGTCCAGACCGCGAACCACACCCAGGCGAACGCGCGGTGACCCATGATCCCGAAGAAGGTGATCGCCCGCCCCCCGCCGAACACGGCCCACAGCAGCAGCCCAGCCCCGACCAGGCGAGCAGGAGGTCCCACAGCAGCCGACCGGAGGCCGAGGGCGGCGCCCGGTGGTGCCGGCCGGCGACCGTGATGCCGACGACCTCGGCGTACCACGTCTCCAGGTCGGCCGCGGCCTCCCGGTCGGCCCCGTCGTACAGCGCGGAGTCGACCTCGATCCGCTCGACCGCCCCCGAGGCGCGCCGGACGGAAAGCTCGTAGACGGTCTCCGTGGTCGTGGACGAGGTGTCGGTGCTGCCCGTGGTCGTGGTGCGGGTGGAGGTGTCCTTGTCCACCACCCGGCCGGTCTCGTGCCCGATGCAGCCGCGACCCTCGTCCGCCGCCGCTCCCCCGCCGGACCCGGCGCCGTCCGTCGTCGCGACGGGACAGGCCGCGGCGTGCCGGAACCGCACGGTGTCCCGGTAGGGCTCCCCCGCCAGATCGATCCCCGCCCAGAACCCCGCCACACCGAGCAGGGCCGCACAGCACCGCACGATGATCCGCAGCATCCCGGCACCTCCCGCCTCGCCCCCATTCTCGCGGGCGGCCCGGTCGCCCGGCAACGCGTTCGCGCGACCGGCTGACGGAGCATCTGGTCGGCCGACTTCCGCCTCCGTTTCGGGAGTTGGGCTTCGAACCACGGGGGATGCCGACCCCGGCGCCGTACCAGGCTCGGGCCACCCGTGGTCGTGACGGCGGTTGACCCGCGGCTCCCGGTCCGCGGGCGGGCCGGCCGGCCGATGACTGTGCGCGGCGGCGGGTCGGCCCTCGCGTCGTCCGGCAGGGAGTGGAGGGAGTGGAACGCGGTCGCCTCGATGCCGCCCTCGACCGTGCGCCACGCCCCGGCCGCGCACGCGTCGGGCAGCAGAGCCGACGGCACGTCATCGGCGTGGCGCGCCGTGGTCGAGGAGGGACGGGCGAGCCCGCGGCGCCCGCAGCAGGTGAGTACCGCCCTGAGGAACGCCGGGACGACCTCGGCGGTCGGGGCGAGAAGCCACGGCACGGAGGCGCACACGCGTCGCCCCCGCCGGCTCCGCGGGGGCGGGGGCGACGCGGGCGACGGGCCCGGCTCAGTTGAACTGGTCCGGGTGCGGGCCGGTGCGAAGGTCGCGGTCGGTGGCGCCGATGCCCGTCATGTCCTCGTCGGTCAGCCGGAAGCGGATGAGGTACAGGTCGACGTACTCCAGGCCCAGCTTGGCGAGGCTGGCGTCGAAGGCGCGCAGCGTGGCGTCCTGGCCCTGGTCGGCGTTCCACCGCTTGGTGGTGACGAACAGTTCCTCGCGCGGCACGCCGCCGGAGGCCAGGGCCCGGCCCACGCCGGTCTCATTGCCGTAGTTCACGGCGGTGTCGATGCCGCGGTAGCCGGCCCCAGGGCACGGGAGACCGCTGTGGCGGTCTCGTCGTCAGGGACCTGGAAGACGCCGAAGCCGAGCTGGGGGTCCGGGTCGAACGGGGAGGACGGACGGGACCGGGCCGTCGGCGGCATCCGTGCAGAACCGAGCCGGGGGGGGGGGCGGGGGGGGGGGGGGGGGGGGGGGGGCGCCCCCCCCGCCCCCCCCCCCCGGCGCCGCGCCGCCGCGCGCGCCCGCGCGGGGGGGGGGGGGGGCGCCCGCGCGGGCGGGGGGGGGGGGGCCGCGGCGGGGGGGGGGGCCGCGGGGGGGGGCGGGGGGGGGGGGGGCGGGCGGGCCCCCCCCCCCCCCCCCCCCGCCCCCCGGCACAGCGCGGGCGACCCTTAGGAACGGGCGTGGCGCGGGCGGCGGTCCCCGGCTCGGCGCGCCGGCCGGGGGCCGGCCCCTCGGTGGTTACCGGGGGGCGCGAACGCGGTCACGAGGGCAGCGACGATGAGCGGCACGACCAGCAGCACCATGGCAGTGGACATGTGCACCTCCGGGAGAGGAGTCGGGCAGGTGACGTCCGTCTGCCCGACCCGCCCGGGGTCATGCCGACGGCCACCCGTCCGGACGAGAACCCCGTTCCCCGGGGCGCCCCAGGGCCGACGGTCGCGGCCGCTCAACGGCGCTCGTCGGCTCCTACCGGCAGGCCGGTCAGCAGGGCGTCCAGCGCGAGGTCGAAGCGCGCCTGGTGGTCGGCGGGGGTCCCGAGGCCGCCGGCCACCGCGGCCGCCAGGACCGGGAACCGCGCCGCGTCCACGTCGACATCGGTCGGCTCGTCCTCGTGCCCCGGCGTGGCGGCGGCCTCCGCGAGGCAGTGCCCCAGCACCAGGGTGCTCACCGCGTTGACGATGCGCAGCGCTCGGACCGGCGGGATCCCCGCGCGGCCGAGGGCGGCTGCGGCGTCCTCCGCCGCGCGCAGTGCGGCCGAGGAGCGCACCGGCCGGGTGGCGACGAGGGCGATCACCCCGGGATGGAGCAGCAGTTCGGCCCGGAGGGCCACGGCGAACTCCCGCAACCGCTGCGGCCACTGGTCGGCGGGGCCCTCGAAGGACGGCCGGACGGCGGAGAGCACCAGCTCCACCAGGCCGTCGAGCAGGGCGGCCTTGTTGGGGACGTAGTGGTACAGCGTCATGGCCTCGACGCCGAGCTCGGCACCCAGCCGGCGCATGGACAGCTTCTCGACACCCTCCCGGCCCGCCGCTTCCAGTGCGGTGCGCAGCACCCTGTCGCGGGTGAGTCCCACCCGCCTGCCGGTCGTCGCCATTGGCCCTCCTTGACATTCTTACGCCGTAAGGACAGGGTATCCCCAGATCGATCCTTACAGCGTAAGAGAGAGCCGGGAACATGACCTCCGCCCTGACCGTGGAACAGAACAAGAAGCTCGTCCGGGAGTTCTTCGACGCACTCAACGAGGTGCGGATCGGGGACTTGGGGGACTATCTCGCGGCCGACGTGGTCGACCACAACAAGATCATCCACGGCGAGCCCGATGAGCCGGGCGCGGCCTTCGCGGCCATCGAGACCCAGCTCACCGCTCTCGCCCCGTACCGCGCCCGGGTCGACGCGCTGATCGCCGAGGGCGACTCGGTCGTCGCCCGGATCACCCAGACCGGTGTCAGCTCCGGCAGCCATCCCCGGATGCCCAGCCCCACCGGCCGCGGCTTCGAGAACGAGGCGATCTTCGTCTTCACCCTCACCCACGGCCGGATCAGCGAGATCCGCGGCGTCTCCGACCGGCTCGGCCTCTTCCTGCAGCTCGGCTGGGACTGGCCCACCACGGACTGAGGGGGGCCGATCCGCCGGGCGGTGCGGCACCCGACGTGGCGCGGGGCGACGCGACGATCGGGCCTCGTGCCGGTGGGGCCGGGGCGGAGAAGAATTCCGCAAGGTCCCGCAGCTCATGCTCGGGGGGGTCGGCCGAACGCGAGGGCCCGTTCGGTTCGAGCCTGGTGCCAGGCGGTCAGGGTGGGCTCGACGAGGGCCCACCGGGCGTCGGACAGGTCGCTCGGATACGGTCGACGATCCGTCATGATGACGGCATAGTGCGGGATTGCCGATATGCCCAGAAGCCGCCGAACTGGGGATGCTCCAGCCCGTGGGAATTGGACTTCAAGCAGATCCTGACCAGGCGTCCGACCATGGGTGCCGAAAACTCCATCCGTAGGTTGCGGCCTTGTCCGAGTAGATCGGGGTGGCGTTGCCGCCAGCGTCCCCATTGCGGCAGGCACACCGCCGGCGAACGCCTGCGCGCGGTCGTCGCCTGGGCAAACGTTGCCTGATGCGGCAGCGCGGCAGCCAGGTAGGCGGTCGCACGGGAAGTCGGCGGGGCCGACTTCCCGTGCGCGGGTGTCACTCGCCGGTGGCGCCGTCGGTGAGTTCGCGGACGACGTCGAGGTGGCCCGCGTGGCGGGCGTACTCCTGGAGGACGTGGAACAGGATCCAGCCCAGGGTGGGGCGCTCGGTGCCGTCGTCGGGGAAGCGGCCGCCGGCTGCGGCCACGGCGGACAGGGGCGTTCCCGAGGCGACGGCCCGGGTGTACTCGCCACCGGCACGCAGGGCGGTGAGGAGGTCGGCGGCGCTCTCCTGCGGGGTGACGTGCCAGCGGTCCTCCGGACCGCGGTCGCCCCAGGGGGCCGGGACCGGCTCGGCGCGGAATCCCCATCGCAGCCAGCGCTGCTCCATGTGGACGAGGTGCTTGAGGAGTTCGAGCATCGTCCAGCCGGAGGGGAGGCGGCTGGTGCGCAGCTCCTCGTCGGCCAGTCCCTCGATCTTGGCTCCGATCACGGAGCGGTAGTAGTCGAGGTAGTCCAGCAGCAGGGTGCCGGGGTCGGAGAGTCGCGTGCTGGGCTCGGACAGGGGGGTGATCATGGCGTCGAGTCTGCCACGGGGTGTCACATCACTTGCCTTGCGCCGCCGTCGTTGCGGACCTGGGAAGCGAGAGAAAGGATCGTGAGGACGAAGGACGCCATCGTGTGCGCAGGCCCTCGTGGCTGACGTCGTCGACCACGCCCTCGGCGACCAGGAACTCGGCCAGCTCGGCCAGGCTCCAGGTCGAGAAGGGCAGGCCGTGTTCGGCCTGCTTGGATTTGGCGGCCTCTCTGATCCCCCGAACGCTCGGGCAGGGTGAAGGTCCTGGGCCGTCCGCCCTCATATTTAGGCGGAGCGAGTCGAAGCCGTCCGTGGTGAAGTTGTGGATCGCGTCGCGGACCCGGTCCGCGCCGGTGAACGTCACCTCGGCGATATAGCTTGCGCCGATTCTGGAGGCAGACCCCTTTGAGCCGCTACAGCATCGACACCGAACAGCGTGTGTTGACACGGTGCTCGGCCAGCGCCTGCACGCGCTCGCGTTCCTCGAGCACGGTACCCGGCGCTCGCACATCGCCGGCGTCCCCTCCCACCCCACCCGGTACCGGGCGGTGCAACAGGCCCGGAACACGGCCGGCGACCCCGGCAGGCGCACGGAGTCCCTGCGCTTCCAGCCGCGTGACCGCGTGACCGCGGCGACACGTACGGGCAGACCTTCGACGCCGTCTTCGAGGCCGAGGAGATGGAGATCCTCACGAGAACACCGCGGGTTCCCCGGATGAACGCCCACTGCGAACGGGTGATCGGCAGCATTCGGCGCGAGGCCTTGGCTTGACTCTGTCGGTGATCTTGGTGATCTCCGAGTGGGCTGGGTGATCAGCGGGTCCACCTGGAGCGAGCCGCCCGCGAACACCAGGTCACCGTCACCGGGCCGCTACCGGGCAACCCCACCCGCCAGCACCGCAGGAACGAGGGCTTCGACCGGGACGACTTCGACATCGACTTCGACCTCCGACAAGTCACCTGCCCCCAAGGGCAGGTCAGCCAGGGCTGGCACGGTCCCTATCCGACCTCCTCACCCACCGCGGGACCCCCGATCGTGGCGCGGTTCACCAAGGGCCAGTGCCAGCCGTGCCCGGACCGCCCCCGCTGCACCAACTCCCGCGAGGGCGCCCGGAACGTGGGCTTTCCCCGAGGGCACCATCAACGAGTTCGCCCATCGACACGGCATGCGCCGTTGCCGCTACCGAGGCCAGTCCAAGGCCCACGTGCGACATGTACTCACGGCCATCGCCGTGAACATCGAGTTGTCTGACCTCGCTGGTCACTCGACCTGCTGATCTGCGGTTCTTCCTGGGACAGCGAAGGTGGCCGTCGTCCACGCTTCGAGATGTCGAGTCACGAAGAAGCCGGAGAACGGCCACTGCCTATGAGTTTCCCCAAGCAGCACCGAGCCGTCGCCACCCGCTACGACGAACGCTGTTACGTCTACCTCGGCACAGCCACTGTGGCAGCCCTCACCATCTGGCTCCGAGGATGACCGGCCGGACAAGTCCTGGGCGGCGGACTCCGCGTACGGAAGGATCCCCGACGGCTCCGGGTCCCAAATCGATTGCCTCGGGACCCGGCACGGTGTGACATGTGGGTATGAGCAGAATGGCGCAGGTCATCGTGTTGGCGCGGTACGAGGACGAGGTGATGGAGCCGCTGACGCGGCCGGACGAGGCTCGCACCTGGCACGGCTGCTTCGTGCAGATTCCCTGGTTTGTAGGGGGTTGGCACATCGAGTTCGAGCGGTGGAACCGGCGGCGCGGGGTACTCAGGGACTTGGAGTCCCTGCCGTGGAACGAGCCCGCCTGCGTGCAGGTCATGCTCCACGACGAGGACGACGACCTGTTCGGTCTGTGGATGTTCAGCGAGGGGGTCCTCGTCGAGGTGGGCATCCCCGGCACCCAGCGGGTGCACACTGCTGCCCCGTTGTGGGAAGCGGACCCGGGCTTCCTGGTGCGGACCGGCCTGGGTAGGGGCGAGGACCAGCACTCACCAGAGCGCGTACAAGACCCGCGGTCGTGCTGGTGACCCGGTCCCGACCGGGGCCGGGCAGGTACTGAGCTTGGCGTTCAACCTCGCTGGTCACCCGACCTGCTGATCTGCGGTTCTTTCCGGGACAGCAGAGGCGGCCGTTCTCCACGCTTCGAGATGTCGAGTCAGGAAGCACGAGAGAACGGCCGCCGCCCATGAGTCTTCCCGTCGAGGCGCCCGTAGGTGACGCGTTGGGCATCTTGTCCCGCTTTCGGGTTGAGTGCTATGAGTGTCTGTACAAGCAAGCGGATGTGCTCTTCGAGTCGGCCGGATCGATCTGTACAGCAATGACAAGAAGTACGACGGTGTCAGCGCGCCGCTGCCGACATCCCCCAATGCGGTCTTCCCCCGGCCCTGATCACGGCGGGGAACGGCGGCAAGCCGTGCAAGCCGACCCCGCCGACCAGCCCCAGCCCCACCGCCACCGCCACGGTCAAACCGTCGACCTCGCAGTCGCCCACTGCCACGGTCACCCCGACCACCAGCGCCGGCCCATCGGCCTCGATCTCGCCGTCTGCTGAACCGACCACCGCGGCGAGCCCCAGTACAGCCTCCTCGGCCCCACTGCCGACTCCCACCGACGGGGGGCCGGTCGGTAACCCGACCGTCGCGCCGGTCTCCACCACGCCGTCCGAGAGCCTCGCCACCACCGGTGGCAACACCTCTCAGACCATCGCCATCTCGGCCGGTGGCGCCGCCCTGGGCGGCGGCGCGGTGCTCCTCAGCCGCCGCCACACCCGCCGCAGCTGACCGTCCGCCTGCTCGGGGTGGCCGGATCGGGCGTGCAGCCGCAGGCCCGGTGTCCGCAGGAGTCTTCGCTGGTGGATGGGCGGGGTGCGGGGGGCCAGGACCCCGGACAGCCGACGTGGTACGGACAGTTGACCGACGTCGGCGGCCCGCACGGGCGCCGACGGCCCGAGCCGCTGGAGGAGGGCCCGGCGGGTGGGCTCGTGGCCGCGAGCGAGGGCCGGGAGCCCACGGCTGACCGCGCTCTCGTCGAGCCTGCCTCGGTGGGTGTCGTCGGCAGATCGATGATCCACCGGCCTCGCACCGAGGTCTCGCCGCGCTCGACGCGGACGGTCAGGGCCGCAAGGACCTCGGTGCGAGGGGGCGCTTCGCACCGCGTGTGCGGCCCAGGCGGGCCGGCGGTGGACTTCGCGGTGCGTCGCCCCCGCCCGCAGGCCCCCGGTGCGGCAACGCTCCAGCCGACCCGCACCCCGTCGCTCAGGCCGGGCCGGCCGGCTCCTGACGCACCGGCTCGTCCGCCGTCGTGAGACGGGCGACCCAGCCATCGGGGTCCAGGAGCTCCCGGCGGTCCGGGACCAGCGTCGGATCGGCCCGAAGGCGGAGCAGCAGGTCGGTGACGCCGTACTCCACCGCCTTCCGTACGCAGTCCTCGCCGCGGTCATACACTGCCAGACCCCGGTTCGGTCCCCACAGCAGACGCAGGAGGCGGCCGGCCTTCCGTTCCTCGACGTAGTCGGCCGCGAGCAGTTCCCTGGTCGTGAATCGTGCGTGGCCCTCCAGTACGGCGCTCAGGCTCCGGAACTCCTCGACGGCGGCGCGCGTGGCCCGATGGACCAGGTGCGCGGCCCGCAGGTCCATACTCAGCGACGGCCCCCACAGTGCGAACTGCGCCTGGTGGACGAGCTGGTGGGCGAGGACCGACCGGAGGGCGTCCCGGCTCACCGTCCCGGCACTCCGCCGGAGCAGTGCCGGGACCAGCAGGATCGTGGAGCCGCCGTCGGTCCCCGGGACCGCCCGACTGGACGGCAGACAGCCGAACTTCCGGTTTCCGCCGGAGTACGAGCCGTCGGCGCGGCGGAGGTCCGCCTCCAGCCGCAGCCGACGCGCCTGGTCCGGGATCGCGTAGAGCAGGTCGCTCGCGAGCAAGGCCTCGTTGACCCGCCGCTCGTGCGCCTCGTGCGCCAGGGCATAGGCGTCCGGGTTGAGCAGCCGGACGTGGAGCTCGGGCCCGAGCCCGAGGCCCGTTCGCCTCCCCACCCGCTCGGCCAGCCCCGTCGCCACCGCCCGCACCTCGTCGGCGACGGCGTCCCAGCGCCGCCCGGCCTCCTGTGTGACGACGATCTCGACCACGCCTCCCCCTTCCGACCGCCGAGGCGCCCTCGCGGTCCACCCACATCTGCGGCGAGCACTCTAGCGGCAATCTTGTCCCGCTCATGCGCCGGCTCTCCCCGGCTCGGTGCCCCTTTGGTACACCGGTCCGGTCCCGGGGCGGGACCCGCGCGAATCATCCGGGCGCGTGTCCGGGAGCGCCTCTACGATCGTCGGGTTCGCCCGCCGGCAGTCCGCTGTCGTCAGGCCGGACCGTTGTCGAGACAGAGCCGGGGGTGCGGTCGTGGAGTGGCGATGGCGCAGGACGACCAGCACGGGGCCCGAGACCGCAGACACGCCCGAGGCCGTGCCGCCACCGGACGAGGCCCCGGTGAAGGAGGCGGCGCACCAGTGGACCCATCGCTGAGGGCCCTGGGGCGAGCAGTGGCAGGACTGGCTGCGCCGTTCCCCCACGGGCGTCGACCTGCTCGTGTGGTGGCGGGACGAAGGAACCAACGACTCCTCTGACGGGGAGGTGGTGTCCGTCCTCGCCCCAGCGGTCGTCGTCGGCCGGCGGGGCGGAGGGTGCACCGGCCGGGCCAGGTGCAGCAGTCGCGGCCGGGCCACGTGCAGCGGCCGTTGCAATGGGCGCGGCCGCAGCCGACCGGGTTCCGGTGGATGCTGGAACCGCCGGCACAGCGGGGCCGGCTGCTGCTACGCGGGCGTTGGCCTTGGCGCGGTCGACCTTGCTGCGGCGCGAGCGGGAGCAGTACACCGGCGGCCTCCATCGCCAGGAGGCCGCCGCGGTGGAAGTCGAACGGGCTCTGGCGGCCGAGGCTCCTGCCTCCCGGAGTGCGCGTCACCCGCGGCCTGTGCGTCGGCCAGTACGAATGCCCCGCCGACTGCCGGCGCCGCTCGCTCTCCTGTGGGGGCGTCGACGACGCGGCTGCTCCGGGAACGGCGCGCGGTGACGATCGAGGGCGGGTGAAGCCTTGGTCGTCCCGGTCGGCGTTCGGTGGGCCCGGCCACCGGGTAGCCGACCGGACGGGCCGGGTGCCGGCGGGTCTGCTCCCTGTCCTGTCGCATCAGCCGCCGGCCCCGCGGCCGGCCCGGTCAGCCGCAGGCCGCGACGGCCTGGTCCACGCTCTCGTAGAGGCCGAAGATCCGGTCGATACCGGTGATCTGGAGGATCTGCGTCAGGTCCCGGCCCGCGCCCGCGACGGCGAACGGCGCCGAGGCCGCGGTGGCGCGCTGGTAGCCGGAGATCAGCGCCGAGACCCCGATCGAGTCGCAGAACGACAGGCCCCCGACGTCCAGGATGAGCGGGACGGCGGCGGCCAGCGGCAGCCCTTCCACCATCCGGCTCAGCCGCGGGGCCGTGTGGTAGTCGAGCTCCCCGGTGACGGTGAGGACCGTCGCCCCCGACGGATGGGTGTGGACGGCCATGGCCAACGCGAAGTCGGGCACCGTAACTCCTGGAAGGACTGGAACGGGAGCCGGGGACGCCCGTGCGGTACGCACCGGCTCGGATCGGCTCGTGCGGGACGGTCAGTGGATTCTCGCTGCGAGAAGGGCGATGTCGTCCGTCTTCGCCTTGCCGAAGTCGTCCAACAACTGGTCGCACAGCTCATCGAGCCCCTGCCCGGCGGCGGACACCGCACGCCCGAGGGCGACGAGACTCTCGTCGAGATCCTCACCGGGCACCTCCACGAGACCGTCGGTGAGCAGCAGCAACGTGGCACCGGCCGGAACGGCGTGGGAGACGGCCGGCGGGTGCGGCAGGTTCAGACCCAGCAGGATCCCGTGCTCGGTGAGGTAACGGGTGGAGCCGTCGGGAAGGCGCAGCAGCGGCGGCAGGTGGCCGGCGTTGGCGATGTGGACTTGCCGTCCGCCGGGTTCCACCAGCACCAGGCAGACGGTGGCGGTCATCGTCGGCCGCAGGCGCACGAGCAGCGCGTCCAGCCGCTCCAGCAGGGTCCGCGGGTCGTGCCCCTCGATCGCGTAGGCCCGCAGCGCGTGGCGCAGCTCGCCCATGACCATCGCGGCCTTGAGTGAGTGCCCGGCCACGTCGCCGATCGCCAGCAGCAGGCCGGCCGGGGTCTCGATCGCCTCGTAGAAGTCGCCACCGATCTCCGTGTGGTCGGCGGCGGGCTTGTAGCGGACGGCGAGGTCCACCCCGGCGACCTCGGGCAGCCGGTCGGGCAGGAAGGTGCGCTGCAGGGTGAGGACGAGCGCGTGCTCCTCACTACGGGCGCGCATCGCCTCCAGCGCCAGTGCGCAGGCCTGGCCGAGCTGGGAGAAGAGCCCGCGGTCGTCGGGGCCGGTGGTCGCGGGCGCGTCCACCACGAGCGCGACCGGCGGCCGGCCGTGCTTGGTCCGGGTCAGGAGCACCGCGACCTCCCCGGGCAGGAGCTCGGTGAGCCCGGCGTCCAGACGCGCGGCCAGGGCGTGCCACTCCGCGCGGGACAGGACGGCGGTCTCGGCGCCGGTCGCGTCGCCGAGCGCGTGGTCCGTCAACCGGTCCAGGAGCCCCGCGTCCGCCGTGCTCAGGCGGGGGGCGGTGGTGGCGCCGTCCGGGGCGGGCCGGTCGACGACCGCCACCTGCAGGGCTTGCTCGTCCGGGCTGAGGGCGAGGGCGACGGCAGGCGAGGACATCAGGGTGGCCGTGCCGGCGGCCGCTCGCGACGTGAAGGCCTCCGCGCCGCTCACCCCGTGGACGGCGAGCGTGGTGCGGTTGAGGATCGCCACCCGGGCGGCCAGCCGCTCGGCGCGACGGCGGGCGCGGGCGTAGCGCAGGGCCGCCGTGACGGTCGCCAGCAGCTCGGACGGGGCTATCGGCTCGGTGAGGTAGGCGTCCGCGCCGCGGTGCAGGCCCTGGGCGCGGTCGTCGACCTCGATGGCGGTGGCCGAGATGTGGATGACCGGGACGGACGCGGTCCTGGGGTCCGCCTTGATCCGTTCGCAGACCTCGAACCCGCTCATGTCCGGCAACCGGACGTCGACCACGGCGAGTTCGGGCAGGTCCTGGTCACCGGCCGCCGCGAGCAGGGCGAGGCCCTCGGTGCCGTCCGCGGCCTCCACCACCGTGTGGCCGCCGCGCACCAGCCAGCTCCGGACGAGGTAGCGGTTGATGTCGTTGTCGTCCAGGACCAGGATGGTGGCGGCCGCGCCGTCGGCGGCGGGACCGGCGCTCACCGGACGCTCCGTCCATCGGCGACCGGCCCACCGGGGTGGTTGCCTCGGGCGGGCGCCGCGAAGGCGGCGGCCAGCTGGTGGGACCTCAAGGTGGCCTTCTCCAGGACGGCGCGGGCGTGGACCAGCCGGTCGTGCTCCAGACCGGCCGTGCTCGCGGAGGTGATCACGACGACGGGGACGGCGCACAGCTCGGCGTCCGCCGCCAGCTCCGCCAGGACCTGGTACCCGTCCAGGTCCGGCATGTGCAGGTCGAGCAGGACGGCGTCCGGGCGCTCGCGCCGGACAGTCTCCACGGCCCGGCCGCCCTCGGAGACCTCGACGATCCGCTCGGCCAGTTCACCGAGCAGCGGGCGGACGCTCGCCCGGTAGGCCTCGTCGTCGTCGACGCTGACCAGTACCGCCACACGGGCCGGCGGGTCTTCGACCGGCGGTCCCGGCACCGGCAGCCGCACCACGACACGCGTTCCCTCGCCCGGGCCGCTGGTGAGCGTCAGGGTGCCGCCGAGGAGCCCGGTCAGACGGCGGGCGTAGGGCAGGCCGAGGCCGGTGCCGGAGCGGCCCCGCTGGTGCGCGCCGCGCACCTGGTAGAACTCCTCGAAGACGCGTTCCTGTTGTTCCTGCGGGATCCCGACGCCGGTGTCCGCGACGGTGAGGACCAGTTCCTCGCCCTCCGGACTCTCCCGCAGCGCCACGTCCAGCGTGACGCTGCCCCGTTCGGTGAACTTCAGCGCGTTGGACAGCAGGTTGCGAAGGATCCGGGTGAGCATCACCTCGTCGCTGACGAACGCCGGTACCGTCGTCGGGTCGGCGATGCCGAGCGTCACACCCTTACCGGCGCGCACGCCCAGGGTGCCGCGCAGTTCGGCGAGCAGGGCCCGCAGATCCACCCGGGCCCAGACGGGCTCCAGCCGCCCCGACTCCGCCTTCGCGACGTCCAGCAGTTCGTCCACCAGCGTCAGCAGAGTGCTCCCGGACGCCGAGATGAGCCCGATCTGCTCACGCTGATCCTCGTCGAGACGCCCCGCGCCGCTCGCCAGCAACAGCCCGGCCAGCCCGACCACGGAATTGACGGGCGTACGCAGTTCATGGCTGACGTTCGCCCAGAACCTGGTCTTCGCCTCACTGGCCACCCGGAGCTGACGCGACTTCTCCTCCAATTCCCCGTACAGGGCCACCACCCCGCGATTGGTCTCCTCCAACTCCTGCGACAACTCGGAGTAGAGCGCCACCACCCCGCGATTGGTCTCCCCCAGCTCCTCGTTGAGTCGCTGCAGTTCCTCGCGTTGGGCGCGGGACTCCCCCAACGCCGCGATGAGGTCCCTGGTCTGCGCCCGCGCGTCCTCCGACGCCGACGACCCGCCATGCGCGCCGAGCACCTCACGTGCCCCTTCCATCAGACCGGCCAGCGACTCACCGGACGCGAGGAGCGGCTGCTCGACGACCAGACACTCCGCCGCCGGCCCCTCCCCCCGCCGGACCTGGACGAGGCGGGCGACAGCACCGAGCGCCTCCGGGCTCGGACCCGGGCCGCCCTGCCAGCGCATCGTCACCTGCAACGCCGCCGCAACCCCGCCCGTCACGGCGAACTCCACCGTCAACGCGGTCGCGGTCAGCAGGTCACGCCCCAACTCACTGAGCGCGGTGGCCAGCCTGACCTGGTCCTGGTTCTCGATACCGAACACCCCGGCGACCGCCCGGCCACAGCGCCGCAACGCGAAGGTGTCCTGCTCGGTGGCGACCGAGATGGTCATCAGATGGACGGTACCCGTACCGCCCGGCAAGCTCACCACGCTCCCTTCGCCACGAGCACACCCGCGTCATCCCGACGCACGCCCGCCTCACGCAGCAGCTGGCCCGCCGCCACCAGCGGGATGTGTCCGAGCAGTCCGGGCAGGTCCGCCGGTCGCCACCGTTCGGTCAGCCCGTCCGAATGCATGATCACCGCGCTGCCGGGCGGCAGGTCCTGCTCGATCGTCCGCAGGGACGGCAGGTGGTGGCCGACGATACCGGGCGCCGAGGGCAGCGAACGCCGGCCGCCGGTCGCCGGATCGAGGACGAAGGTACTGACGTTCCCGACCCCGCAGAACACCACCCGCCCCGCCGACGGCCCGATCAACGCCACCGCGACCGCGCCACCACGACCCGCGCTCAACGCACGGTGGATGTCCGCGAGCACGGCGTCCGGCCTGGTCGCCCGCGAGGCGTGGAAGGCGTCGACCGCCGCCCGGGATGCCCGGGCCGCCAGCGGCCCGTGTCCGAGGCCGTCGCAGAACATCAGGAGCAGGGCGTCGGAATCCGGGGCGGCGCCCCTCTCCTCGCGCACGGGCGCCGTTCGCGGCGCCGCGGGGGCGTCGACGCCGGCCAGGGCCGCCCAGCTCAGGGAGACGCGGGAGGCCGCGCCGCCACGCGGGGCCGGGTCGGTACCGGCCACCCCCGGGCCGTCCCCCGGCGCCGCCAGGGACCGCGCCGCCCACGCGTCCCCACAGACCTCCTCACCACTGATCGCCCTCGTCAACCCCGCCACCACCGGCTCACCCGCCACCCGGGCCGCCGCCGCGGCCTCCCTCGTCCAGAACCGGGCCGCCAGCACGGTCCCCCGCCCGGGCAACGAATGCACGTCGAAGGTATCGGCCAACCGGGAGATCGCACCCAGCCCGATCCCCAGCGTGCTCGCGGACGACACCCCGTCGGTCAGCGCACGCGAGACGTCCGCCATCCCAGGACCCGCGTCGACGGTCACGAATTCCAGACCGGCGTCCGTCGCGGTACGGACCACCCTCAACAGCAGCGCACCGTCGACGGCGTGGCGGCACAGGTTGGTCGCCGCCTCGCTCACCGCGAGCGCGACCTCGGCCGCCCGCTGGTCACCGAGGCCGATCCGGCGCGCCAGCGCGGCGGCGGCACCGCGCGCCGCCGCCGGCATGGAATCCTCGTCCCGGAACCAGGCGACGTCCTCGGTTCCCAGCAACACCGCACTCACCGGGCCCACTTGATCACCGACACCAGCGTGCCGCGGCCGACCTCGGTGTCCAGGACGAAGTCGTCGACCAGACGCCGTGCGCCGCTCAGACCCAGACCCAGCCCGCTGCCCGAGGTCCAGCCGTCGGTCAGCGCGAGGTCCACGTCGGCGATGCCCGGCCCGTTGTCCTCGAAGACCGCCGCCACACCCAGACGCATGTCCCGCCGGACCAGCCCGGTCCGCATCACCCCGCCCCCGCCGTAGACCAGGGTGTTACGGGCCAACTCACTCGCGGCGGTCACCAGCTTCGTCTGGTCGACCAGGGAGAGCTTGCAACGCTGGGCCAGCGAGCGGACCAACTGCCGGGCCCGCACCACGTCGTCATTCGACCGGACCGGAATACACTCCTGCTCACCCTCGGGCGTAGGCGCGAGACCGCTCACGACCGGACCGAACCGCGGTCGCCCGCCGACCGGCCCAGCATCGCCAGGCCCTTCTCCAGACTGAGCGCGGTACGCACGCCCCCCAGCGAGAGCCCGAGCTCGACCAGGGTGATCGCGACGGCGGGCCGCATGCCCACCACCACGGTCTCGGCGTCCAGCATGCGGGAGATCGCGGCGGTGGTGGCGAGCATCCGGCCGACGAACGAGTCGACGATCTCCACCGCGGTGATGTCGATCACCACCCCGCTCGCACCGGTCGCCACGATCCGTGCGGCCAGGTCGTCCTGGAGGTCCAACACGGTCTGGTCCTCCAGATCCACCTGGATGGACACCAGCAGCACATCGCCGATCTTCAGAACAGGTACGCGCTCGGTCACGGCCGGCCACCAGCCGTCATCGGGTCGACACCACCACGGCGCAGCGCGTGCTTGAGCGCGTCGGCGAGCGTCGCCTTGGTGACGATGTCCCCGAACTGGATGCCCAGCGCGACGATGGTCTGCGCGATCTGCGGGCGGATGCCGGAGATGGTGCACTCGGCGCCCATCAGCCGCGCGGCCACCACCGTCTTGAGCAAGTGCTGGGCGACCTCGGTGTCCACCGCCGGCACCCCGGTGATATCGATGATCGCCTGCTCCGAACCCGTGTCCACGAGCGTCTGGAGCAGCTTCTCCATCACCACCTGAGTGCGGACCGAGTCGAGCGTGCCGACCAGCGGCACCGCCACCACACCGTCCCACAGCTTCACCACGGGGGTGGAGAGCTCCAGGAGCTGCTCCGACTGCGCGCTGATCAGCTCCTCACGGGTCCGCGCGTACACCTCCATCGTGAACAGCGCCAACGCGTCCATCAACTGTGACAGTTGCAGGTAGACGGTGATGTCCTGCGCCGAACTGTCCGTCGTCGGCGCCAGGATGGCCTTGAACGCGAGGACGCTGGTCGCGGTCTCGGTGGTGGTGAAACCCTGACGGGCCCGGTTACGCGACAGCTCGGTGAGCAGCGCGCGCACCTCCGCGAAGTCCTCGCCCTGCCAGTCGAAACCCCCCTGGCGCAGGCCCTCCACCAGGGCCGTGAACAGCTCCTGCAACTCGCGGTCGAGTTCGGCCTCACTGATCCGCCCCCGCAGCGTCCGCGACACCGCGTCCACCCAGGCCGAACCCAGCGCCTTCCGCTGCTCCGTCAAGAGCTCCACCAAACGCACCGACATTGCCTTATCCGCCACTTGGGCACTCTCCATTGATCATGCCCGACCTCACGGGCTCTCCGGCACCCGTATGCCACGGACGCGGCGGGCCAAACCTGCGTCTTCGCGCACGGGTCCGGCTCCCTCCCGCGCGGCGGGGGCGGCGCCCGCGGCGCTGTCATCGGACGACTCGGAACGCCCGTCCGGGGCAGACGGGGGCGTCGTGGCTCCTACGATGGGGCCAAGTGCCTCGACACGGACGAGGCGACGGTCGGGGCCGGTGGCGAGAGGTGCGGATGGTCGCCGGTGCGAACCGTACGGAAGGAGAGGACGCGTCGGATGGGCCAGCCCGAAGGAGTCGAGTACGGGGCGACGGCGGGTGCCGGTGTCGACATCTTCGAAGGCGACCGCGAGGTCGGGCGCGATCTCGCGGCGGTGGACTGGACGGCGACTCCGCTGGGCACGCCGACCGGCTGGCCGCAGAGCCTGCGCACGGCCGTGAGCATCCTGCTCTCCTCCCGGTTCCCGATGTGGATGGCCTGGGGCGAGGACCTGACGTTCTTCTGCAACGCCGCCTACCGGCGCGACACCCTCGGCCGGAAGTACCCCTGGGCGCTGGGCCGGCCGGCGAGCGAGGTGTGGGCGGAGATCTGGGACGACATCGGCCCGCGGATCGGGACCGTGCTGACCACGGGCCGGGCGACCTGGGACGAGGCGCTGCTGCTGTTCGTGGAGCGTTCCGGATATCCCGAGGAGAGCTACCACACCTTCTCCTACAGTCCCCTGCGCGACGACGGCGGCCTCGTGAGCGGCGTGTTGTGCGTGGTCAGCGAGGAGACCGACCGGGTCATCGGCGAGCGGCGGATGGCGACCCTGCGGGACCTCGGCTCGGACCTCAGCGTGGTGCGCACCGAGGAGGAGACGCTGGCCTTCAGTACCCGCCAGCTCGCCGCCAACCCTCATGACCTGCCGTTCGTCCTGACCTACCTGACGTCGCCCGACGGGTCCGCCCGTCTGGCCGCCGCGACCGGCCTGCCCGCCGGACACCCCGCCGCCCCGGCGCTCCTGCCCCCGGGCGGCACACCCGGGGTGTGGCCGTCGGCGCGGGCGGCGCAGGCCGACCCGGTGGTCGTCGCCCTCGACGGTCCCGCGTTCGCGGACCTTCCCACCTTCGGCCGGCCGGCTCCGCCCACCCATGCCCTGGTCGTCCCGCTGCTGCGGCGGGGCGACGCGCCCTACGGCTTCCTGGTGGCGGCGCTCAACCGCTACCGGGCAGCGGACGAGGGCTACCGGGGATTCGTCGAGCTGGCCGCCGGCCACGTCGCGGCAGGGGTCGCCGGCGCCCGCGAGTACCAGGCCCAGCAGCAGCGCGCCGACGAACTCGCGGCACTCGACCGGGCCAAGACCGCCTTCTTCTCCAACGTCAGCCACGAGTTCCGCACCCCCCTGACCTTGATCATGGGCCCGCTCGAAGAGCTTCGGACCAGGCTGGCCGACGCCGATCCGCGCACGAGGGAGGAACTGGACGTCATCCATCGCAACGGGCTGCGGCTGGGCAGGCTCGTCAACACCCTGCTCGACTTCTCCCGCATCGAGGCCGGCCACCTGCGGGCCAGCTACGAACCGGTCGAGCTGGCCGCGACCACCGCGGAGCTGGCCAGCGTCTTCCGCTCCGCCGTCGACAAGGCCGGCCTGGCCTTCACGGTGGACTGCCCACCGCTGGCGGAGCCCGTCCACATCGACCGGGACATGTGGGAGAAGGTCGTCCTCAACCTGCTCAGCAACGCCCTCAAGTTCACCTTCGAGGGCTCGATCGGCGTCGCCGTGCACCGTGAGGACGACCACGCGGTCGTCACCATCACCGACACCGGCGTCGGGGTGCCCGCCACCGAGCTGCCGCGCCTCTTCCAACGGTTCCACCGGATCGAGAACACCCGCGCGCGCTCCCACGAGGGCAGCGGCATCGGACTCGCCCTCGTCCAGGAACTCGTCCAGGCCCACGGTGGCACCATCACCGCCCGCAGTCGGGAGGGCGAGGGCACGGCCTTCACCGTCCGCCTGCCGTTCGGCCACGCCCACCTCCCCCAGGACGCCCTGGCCCCCGCGCCCGCGGCGCCCGCCCGCGCGTCGGCCGCGGCCGACCCCTACCTGGAGGAGGCGCTGCGCTGGCTCCCCGGGAACGACCGGGCCGACCCCGCCCGGTCCGCCGAGGTGCCGGACGGCGCCGCGCCCCTCGGCGGGCGGTCGGCCCAGCCCCGCGCCCGGGTCCTGATCGCCGACGACAACGCCGACATGCGCGAGTACCTCAGCCGGCTCCTCACCGGCCCCGGCTACCTGGTCCGGGCCGTCGCCGACGGCCTGGCAGCGCTGGAGGCGGTCCGGGCCGAGGCCCCCGACCTCGTCGTCAGCGACGTCATGATGCCCGGCCTCGACGGTGTGCGGCTCGTGGCCGCGCTGCGCGCCGACCCGCGGACCGCCGCCGTCCCCGTCATCCTGCTCTCGGCCCGCGCCGGACAGGAGGCCTCCATCGAGGGCCTCGACGCCGGCGCCGACGACTACCTGGTCAAACCCTTCGCCGCCGCGGAACTGCTCGCCCGGGTCCGCGCCACCATCGACATGACTCGGCTGCGCAACCGCCACGCGCGCTGGCGCACGGCCCTGGTCGACTCCCTCCAGGAGGGGTTCTTCGTCTGCGACGAGCACGGCGACGTCATCGAGGTCAACGCCGCGTTCACCGCCATCCTCGGCCACGGGCCCGAAGGCCTGCCCTACCGGTACCCCCAGCCGTGGTGGCCCGAGCGCGACGCCGACCCCGACGCCCACCGGCTGGTGGCCGACGCCCTCGCCGAACTGACCGGCCGGGAGCACGGCACCTGCACCATCCCGGCCACCCACCGCGACGGCCGTCAGGTGTGGGTGGCAGCCGCCTTCAACCGCGTCCAGGAGCCGGAGAGCGGGCGCCGCGTCATCGTCGGCACCGTCCGTGACGTCACCTCGGAGCACCACGCGGCGCAACGGGCGACGGCCCTGGCCTCGCTCGGCACGCGCCTCGCGGAAGCCGCCACCCTGCCCGCCGCCATGGCCGCGGCCATGGCCGAGCTGCGACGGGTCTGGCGGGCCGACACCGTCCTCGCCGTGCTGTTCCCGCCCGACGGGGCCCCGGTGCTGACCGCCACCGACCCGGAACAGCGCTGGGACGACCTGCCGGCCGAGCTGCGCGAGACCCTCACCGCCCTGGGCACGCGCCCCGCCCTCACCCCGGTCACCGACCGGGCCGACGGATCCGGCATCGTCCTCGAACACCCGCGCGGCACGCTCCTCCTGTGGATCGACCGCGAAGGGCCGCGACCCTTCACCGAGCAGGACCGGCTCCTGCTCTCCCAACTGGCCGGCCGCCTGGCCCAGGGACTGGCCCGAGTGCACCGGATCGACCAGCAGCGCGAGACCGCGATAGCCCTGCAACGCGCCATCCTCGGCCCCTCCAACCTGCCCGGCGGCTTCGCCGTACGCTACGAGCCCGCCACCCGCCCCCTGGAGGTCGGAGGCGACTGGTACGACATCGTGGCCCTCCCCGACGGCCGCACCGGCATCGTGGTCGGGGACTGCGTCGGGCGCGGGCTCACCGCGGCCACCGTCATGGGCCAGCTCCGAAGCGCCTGCCGCGCCCTGCTCCTCCAGGACCCCTCACCCGCCCGCACCCTCGCGGCCCTGGACCGCTTCGCGGCCGACATCCCCGGGGCGATGTGCACCACCGTCTTCTGCGGAGTGCTCGACCCCGCCGACGGCCACCTCGTCTACTCCAGTGCCGGCCACCCTCCCGGCGTCCTCACCCACCCCGACGGGACCACCGTCCTCCTCCAGGACGGCAACGCGCTGCCCCTCGCCGTCCGGACCGGTGCGGACCGGCCCGAAGTCCGGTGCACCATGCCGCCGCGCTCCACCCTGCTGCTCTACACCGACGGTCTGGTGGAACGCCGCCGCCGCCCCCTGAGCGAAGGCGTCGACCGGGCCGGAACCATCCTGCGGGAAGGGCGCGCGCTGCCGGTCGACGATCTCGCCGCCCGCCTCATGGCCGCGCTCGCCCCCGCCGACGGGTACGACGACGACGTGGCCATCCTGCTCCACCGCCACCCCGCCCCGCTGGAGGTGACCTTCCCCGCGGAGTCCGGGCAGCTCGCCCCCGTCCGGAACAGCCTCCGCGGCTGGTTGAACCGGTGCGGGCTGCCCGCGCCCACCGTGCAGAGCGTCCTGGTCGCGGCCGGCGAAGCGTGCGCCAACGCCATCGAACACGGTCACCGTGACGCGCCGGGCGCCCGGATCCGCCTGTCCGCCGTCGCCACGGCCGCCGAGCTGCGCCTGACCGTCGCGGACACCGGCCACTGGAAGATCCCCGGACACCGGGCCGACACCGACCGCGGTCGCGGCGTCGCCCTGATGAACGCCCTCATGCAGCAGGTCACCATCACCCCCGGCAGCGGCGGCACCACCGTCGACATGCAGCTAAGGATCGCCTGATGACCACCGCGCTTGTCCTCACCCCCGGCCGCGGCCCGGGCGGCTTCCCCGTGCTGCGGGCGGCCGGCGAGATCGACCTGGCCAACGCCCACGAACTCGCCGCGGCCATCGACCGGATCCCCGAGTCCGACACGCCCCTGACCGTCGACGTCAGCGCCGTCGAGTACCTCGACAGCGCCGGCCTCACCGTCCTCTTCGCGCGTGCCCACCGGATCCGGCTGATCACGAGCCCGCTCCTGAGCCCGCTGCTCACCGTCTCGGGCCTGAGCCAACTCGTCTCGGTCCGCGAGGTCATCGACCCGCCGCCGAACTGAGAGCTCCCCACGCGCGGGGCCGTGCCGCCACGGGGGATGTGCCGCGCGCGGCTCCGCACCGGGCGCCGGCCCCGGCGCGCCCTGCCGAACGTGCCGAACGCGCCGAACGCGCCGAACGCGCCGAACGCGCCGAACGCGCCGAACGCGCCGACGGCACGGTCCCACCGTCCGTCCACGAAGAGCATCACAATGAGTCACAGTCCAGCCACCGGAGGCACTCATGACCATGATGCTCGTCAAGGGCCGCTACGAGATCAAGAACTTCGAACCGGACGGCGACACCGTCCACTTCCTCCCCGACGACCCCGGCTTCTGGCCCGAGCTGCCCGGTGAGCACAAGGTCAAGCGGAACGCCCACGGCGGCGCCGGCCTCCGGCTGGACGGGATCGACGCACTGGAGACCCACTACCAGGGAGTCGGCCCCGACTTCGTGCACCAGCCGCTCGATCTGGGAGCCCACGCGGCCCGGGACGCCCTGCTGACCTGGCTGGGCTTCACCGACGTCACGCGCGGGGCGGACGAGAAGGTGACCTCCGCCACCCCGGACACCGTCCCCGGCTTCGTCCTCGCCGGCGGCGCCGACACCTACGGCCGCTGCATCGCCCTGGTCGGCCGGGGAACTCCGACGCCGGACGCCAGGAGCGGGACGATGATCAGGGTCGACGTACCGCTCCTCCGCCAGAGCGCCAACCACGAACTGCTCTCCCGCGGCCTGGTCTACCCGACGTTCTACTCGAACCTGCCCCGGGAACTGCGCCTCGACATGGCGGCGACCGCCCGGCAGGCGCAGGCCGCGAAGGCACCCGGCAGCGTCTGGGCCACGGACGTCACCCACAGCGGCGCCCAGATCGAGGACCTGAGCTCGATCACCGACCACCTGGTCATCCTGCCCAAGCTGTTCCGGCGCCTGGCCGACTACCTGCGCCTGTTCGGCCCCTCCCTCGACTCGCTCCCCGCCTACCTGGCCGGCGCGGACGACGAGTTCTTCCTCTCCGAGCAGACGACCTCCACCAGAGGCCTGCACCGCGTCATCGACATCAACGCCGGCACGGTCAAGCTGCGCCCCGGCATCGAGGACATCGTCTTCGTCGAGAAGTGAACGAGAAGTGAACCGGAGGGCCGACGGCAGGTGTGCCGCCGGCATCCTCGGTCCGTGACGCCGCGTTGGCTCGACGCCCTCGTCCTCGACGCCCTCGTCAGGGTGACTCGTCGGCGAGGCGGTTGCTGCGGTCGATCTCCGCCATGTGTGTCTCGGCCCAGACCCGCAGGGCGGAGAGCGGCTCTTCGAGGGAGAGGCCGAGTTCGGTGAGCCGGTAGTGGACGGCGGGGGGCACGGTGGGCTCCACCCGGCGCGCGACCAGGCCGTCGCGGACGAGGCTCTGCAGGGTGACGGACAGCATCTTCTGGGAGATGCCCGGGAAACGGCGCCGCAGTTCCGCGAAACGGAGCTCGCCCGGCGCCTCCTCGGCCAGCACCTTGACCGCCATCGACGTCCACTTGGTGCCGATCCGGTCGAGCAACTGGCGGGTCGGGCAGAGCGGATCCAGCAGATCGCCCCGCTCACCGGGCCGCCGACCGGGTTCGCCGGGCCTCGATGTGGTCACTCCGGGCTCACCACCTGAAGGAAAAGTGCCGTCTTGGAGGAGTCAGCGTAGTTCCTTAGCGTGACCTGGTCACCATTCCTCACCACCTCTGGAGCCCTCCATGCCCGAGTTGCGGCGCGTCCCCGTCAACGGTGTCGAACTGAACGTCGCCCTCGCCGGATCGGGCCCGGCCGTCCTGCTGCTGCACGGTTTCCCGCACACCTGGGAGGTGTGGACGGACGTCATGGCCGGTCTGTCCGGCCGCTACCGCGTCATCGCCCCGGACCTGCGCGGGTTCGGCGCGAGCGGCGGGACCGCCGCCGGGTACGACGTGGGAACCCTGGCCGAGGACGCGGCGGCGCTTCTCGCCACGCTCGGCGTGGCCTCGGCCGCGGTGGTGGGCATCGACGCGGGTACCGCACCGGCCTTCCTCCTCGCCCTGCGCCGCCCCGGTCTCGTCCGGCGCCTGGTCGTCATGGAGGCCCTTCTGGGCAGGCTGCCCGGCGCCGAGGAGTTCCTCGCCGACGGCCCGCCGTGGTGGTTCGGCTTCCATGCCGCCGCGCCCGGCCTCGCCGAGTCCGTACTTGAGGGCCACGAAGCGGCCTACGTCGACTGGTTCCTGAGCTCCGGCACACTCGGCGACGGGGTGCGCCCCGCCCTCCGGGACGCCTTCGTCCGCGCGTACACCGGCCGCCAGGCGCTGAGCCGCGCGTTCTCGTACTACCGGGCGCTGCCCGAGAGCGCGGTACAGGTCGAACAGGCGGTCGCCGCCGCGCGCCTGACGGTGCCGACGATGGCGGTGGGCGCCCGGCCCGTCGGTACGGCGCTGGAGCGCCAGCTCCGCCCGATCACCGACGACCTCACCGGACACGTCGTCGAGGACTGCGGCCACATCATCCCGCTGCACCGCCCCCGCGCCCTGCTCGGGCTGCTGCGTCCGTTCCTGGCCGGTGCGGAGGCGAAAGCAGGGTAACCATGTCCGGGGGCCGGCGTCCGATGCACGCCCCGGCCGAGGTGCCCTTCTCCCGCTCGCGCATCCTCGGCCCCGAACCGGGTCAGGACTGCCGTGATGTCCCTTCTCCTCCCCCACCGGGCCGGCGGAGGCAGACGGCTCGGCGGTCAGCTCCTCGGCTCGCGCCGATGGCCCCCGTCCCCGAGGATCATGCCTGTGGGCACCCAGCGGCAGGGACCTGAGAAGACGGCCGACGGGCACTTCGTCGTGATCGACGGCCGCCGGTGGCGGGCGACGGACCCGTCCCTGCCCGAATCCACGGCCGATCGTCTCCGACACCACCTGATGGCGGCCCGGCGCGCGGTGCGTGCCGGGCTGGCGGCGGGGGACTCGGAGGCGGAGCGCGACGCCCGGTCCCGCGTGCATGCGGCGAAGACGGCCCTCGGGGAACGGGGGACGCCGTGGTGGGAGCAGTCCCCCCGGGAGCGCCGCGAGCGATGGGAGCGGGGCCTCGCGGACCTGGACGCCAGCAGCGAGCGGTGACGGCCACGGCCACCCGCACCGGCTCTCCGAGCACCGCTCCCACCCGCGCCTGGTCGGGCCGGCCCGACCGGCACAGTGCGATACTCGGGTGGTGGCGAAGGATCCGCAGAAGGTCGACCGGCTCGTCGAGCGGACCATTCTGGCTCTGCTGGAGCGTCGTGGGCCGACCTCGTCGATCTGCCCCTCCGATGCCGCCCGGGCGGCGTACGCGGGAGAGGGCGAGGGATGGCGCGCGTTGATGGAGCCGACTCGCCGGGCCGCGTGGCGGCTGGCTTCGGCGGGTGAGGTCGAGGTCACTCAGGCCGGGCGCCCTGTCACGCCCGCCGAGGCCCGTGGCCCGATCCGCATTCGTCGAGCGCGGGGACGAACGACCCGCACCGAGCCGTAGGCCATCCCCGCGGTCCCGATGGTGGTGGCCGGTGAAGGGCGCCGTGCTGTCAGAGCGCGCGCGGGCGGCTGCGGCGCGCGGGCCCCCGCCGGGGGCTCGCCGAGTGCGGCGCGTCGCGCGCAGCACCCCGTCCCCGTGGGCCGCGCCTACGATGGCGGCCATGGCCGATCACGCTGCAGCAGGCGAGTCCCTCATCCGTATCGTCGGAGCGGCCGCCAACAATCTCGCCCAGGTGAGCGTCGACCTGCCGAAGAAGGCGTTGACCGTGGTCACCGGGGTTTCCGGGTCCGGCAAGTCCTCACTCGTGCTGGACACGATCGCCGCCGAGGCACAACGTCTGGTGAACGACTCGTACCCGTCGTTCGTGAGGAACCGCCTTCCCCACATGCCGGCGCCCGAGGTGCAGTCGATGAGCGGTCTGACGTTCACGGTCATCATCGATCAGCGCCGCTTCACCGGAAACGCCCGGTCGACGGTGTCGACGGCTTCCGACCTCGCTCCCCTGCTCAGACTCGTGTTCTCACGGATCGGCGTGCCCTCCGCCGGATACTCGCCGGCCTACTCCTTCAACGATCCGACGGGCATGTGCCCCGCGTGCGAAGGCCTCGGCACTGTCGTCGACATCGATGTCGAGGAGTTGATCGATCCGGAGAAGAACATCGACGAGGGACCTGTTCGATTCAGCCAGTTCCGCCCCGGCGTCTACCGCTGGAAGCGCTTCGCCTACTGCGGCCTGTTCGACCGGGCGAAGCCGCTGAAGGACTACACGCGGGACGAGATGCGGCTGTTCCTCTACGCGGATCAGCTGAAGCTGCCGAATCCGGATCCGCGCTTCCCCAAGACCGCCCGCTTCGACGGCGTCGTCACCCGGATGCGGGACGTGTACGTCAAGAACCGTCCGACCAAGATCTCGCCGCAGGTGCGGGAGGAGCTGGACCGTCTGACGACGCACCGCGTCTGCCATGAGTGCGGCGGAGCGCGCCTGAACGCCGCGGCCCGCGCCAGCCTGATCGAGGGGCGCTCGATCGTCGACTGGTCGGCGATGCCGGTGGCCGAGCTCCGCGAACTCCTGGCGGCGCTGGCGGATCCGCGGGTGGAACCGGCCCTCGACGGGATCCGGCGGACCTTGGACGCACTGCTCTCCGTCGGGCTCGGATACCTCTCGCTCGACCGCGAGTCATCGACGTTGTCCGGCGGCGAGGCACAACGGGTCAAGATCGTCCGACACCTGGGCAGCGCCCTCACCGACATCACCTACGTCTTCGACGAGCCCTCGACGGGCCTGCACCCCGCCGATGTGCAACGTCTCAACCACCTCCTGCTGCGGCTGCGCGACGCCGGCAACACCGTGGTGGTCGTGGAGCACCACCCCCAGGTGATCCGAATCGCCGACCATGTGATCGACATGGGACCGGGGGCGGGCTCACGGGGCGGGCTGGTGCAGTTCGAAGGTACGCCGAAGGCTCTGGCCGGCAGCGACACCGTCACCGGACGGCTGCTCTCGACGCCCCTGCCGCTCGCACGCGCGAACCGCCGGCCGCGAGCCTTCGTCCGCGTGGAGAACGCCTCCGCGCACAACCTCGCCGGCTTCGACGTCGACATTCCGCTCGGCGTCCTCACCGCGGTCACGGGCGTGGCGGGTTCCGGCAAGAGCTCGTTCGCCACCAACGAACTCCCCCGGCAGCACCCCGAGTTCACGGTCGTCGGACAGGACCCGCTGCGCGGCGGGGTACGGTCGATGCCGCTCAGCATCCTCGGCGTCGCGGACAGCGTGCGCGAGGCGTTCAGTGCCGCCTCCGGGCTCGAACCGGCCTGGTTCAGCTTCAACTCCAAGGGCGCCTGCCCCACTTGCCGGGGCAGGGGCTACATCACCACCGAACTCGCCTTCCTCGACGATGTCGCGACACTCTGCGACGTCTGCGGGGGCGAACGCTTCAACCCCGCCGCCATGAAGGTCCAGCTCGACGGCCGAACGATCGCCGACGTCCTGAGAATGCCGGCGGGCCCCGTGGCGGACCTCTTCGCGGACCGCTCCGACATCGTGCGGACGATGGGCTGGCTCGAACGCGTGGGGCTCGGCTACGCCGCCGTCGGACAGTCGCTCGACACCCTCTCCGGCGGCGAGAAGCAACGCCTCCTGCTGGCCCGGCACCTCAGCAGCTCGCCCGGCTTCGCCGAGGAGCGGATCGTCCTGGACGAACCGACGACCGGTCTGCACCCCAGCGACGTCGAACGGCTCGACCTGCTGTTCGCCGACCTCGTGGACGCCGGTGCGACGCTGGTGGTCGTGGAGCACAACCTGCGCGTCGTCGCCCAGGCCGACCATGTGATCGACATCGGCCCCGGAGCCGGGACGGACGGCGGCCGCCTGCTCTTCGCCGGCCCGCCCGCCGAACTGCTGCGCCGGACGGACTCCCTCACCGGGCGCGCGCTGGCGGCGGCCACCGAACAGCGGGCTACCGGGGCCGCGTCCCGCGGCAGGGCCGGAGCCACCGCCCCCGGGTGACGCGACGCGACCGTTCCTGAGTACCGCGGGTTCGGCGGGGCGGCACGGTGCGGGCAGCACGGCAGCGACGGCCGATCCGCCGCTACCGCGCCGTCGCCTCCTCGGAAGCAGCAGACCCTGGCAGCGGCGGTCAGACACCGACCGGGACGCGCACCACGAGCGCCTCACCCACCCGGTTGTGGCGCTCCTCCCAGGTCTCCAGCGCCGTCCGGCAGGCGTGGTCGAGGTGGCGCAGGCCGGTCAGGTCCAGGTGGACGGTCCGGCCGGCGGGCAGTCGCTCCAGCGTGTCCAGGAGCCGGGGCAGGCGGAGGAAGGTCGCGTTGCCGGCCAGTGTCACCCCGACCGTTCCGTCCCCGCGCTCGTCGACCTCCACGTGCAGGTGCGAGGTGTCCCAGGCGCTCTTCAGCACGGAGAGCAGCAGGCCGAGCAGCACCCCCTCGAAGAGGTTGGTCACCACGACGGCGACCGCCGTGGCCATCAGGATCAAGGCCTCCCCGCGGTGCGTCCGCCACAGCGGAACGAGCGCCTTCGCCGGCACGAGCTTGGCCCCGGCGTGCACCAGGACCCCGGCCAGCGCGGCGAGCGGGATGACCGCCAGCGCGGCGGGGAACAGCGCGGCGAACAGCAGCAGCCAGAGGCCGTGCAGCACGCGGGAGGCCTTGGTCCGCGCCCCGGCCTGGACGTTGGCGGCGCTGCGCACGATGACGGCGGTCATCGGGAGCGCGCCGAGAGCGCCGCAGACCGTGTTGCCGACCCCCTGGGCGATCAACTCCCGGTCGTAGTGGGTGCGCGGGCCGCCGTGCAGGCGGTCCACCGCCGCGGCGCTGAACAGGCTCTCGGCCGAGGCGATCAGGGCGAACGCGAGCACGGTGCCGAGGACGCCGACATCGCCGAGCGCCGCCAGGTCCGCGCCGCCCGGGAGGTCGATCACCCCGGCCGGACCGGCGACCTCGACCTTGCCGACGGAGAGGTCGAACAGCGCGGTGGCGGCGGTGGCCGCGGCGACGGCGGCCAGCGGCGCGGGCACCGTCCGGACCCGGGCGGGCAGCCGGGGCCAGAGCACCAGAACGGCTATGGTGCCGATGCCGATCGTGGCGGCGGTGAGCGCCCGCGTCGAGGTCACGGTGTCGAGGACCAGGCCGGGAAGGCCCGCCAGCTTGTCGAGTCCGCTCCTGGGCGCTTTCGCGTCGGCCAGCGCGTAGAGCTGCCCGGAGATCAGCACCAAGCCGATGCCCGCCAGCATGCCCTGGACGACCGAGACCGAGATGGCGCGGAACAGGCGCCCGAGCCGCAGCGCGCCCATGCCGATCTGGAGCAGTCCGGCGGCCGCGGTGATCACGCCGAGGGTGGCGAGCCCGTATTCCTGCACGGCCGCGAACACCAGGACGGTGAGGCCCGCGGCGGGGCCGGACACCTGGAGGCTGCTGCCCGGCAGCAGCCCGGTGAGAAGCCCGCCGACGATGCCGGTGAGCAGGCCGAGTTCGGCCGGGACGCCGGAGGCGACGGCCACACCGACGCAGAGCGGCAGCGCGACCAGGAAGACGACGAGGGAGGCGGCCAGGTCTGCCCGCAGGTCGGCGGGCCGGAGGGCGGGACGACGGATCATCAGGTCCTCGGTTCGATGGAGTGGACGGAGGGCAGGCGGCCGGTCACAGCGGGAGGAAGAGTCCGGAGTCGGCCCGGTGCGCGAGCACCAGCCCGGTGTGGACCTCGTAGAACCATCCGTGGATCCGGACCCGGCCGTCGACCAGTCGCCGTGCGATGCCCGGGTAGCCGCGCAGCTGTTCCAGCTGGGCGAGGACGTGCCGCTGCACGGGCCCGGCCACGGTCGGGTCGAAGACGTCCGTCCCGTCGGCCCGCAGAACACCGCGGTCGGCGTTGCCCAGCCAGGAGCGGACGGCGGGCGCCAGGCTGAGGTCGTCTCCGCGCACCACCGCGCCGACGGCCCCGCAGTGCGAGTGGCCGCACACCACGATGTCGCGCACGCCGAGGACGTCCACGGCGTATTCGATGGTGGCGGTCTCACCGGAGGCGGAGTCCGCACGGTAGGGCGGGACGATGTTGCCCGCGGTGCGGAGTTCGAAGAGGTCGCCGGGCGCGGCCCCGGTGATCAGGGCCGGCACCACCCGGGAGTCCGAGCAGGTGATGAAGAGCGCCTGCGGCGACTGACCGGTGGCGAGGCCGTCGAGTTCGCGGCCGGCCCGGCCGGCGCGCTCGGGGAAGGCGCGGGCACGGTCGATCAACGGTTCCATGAGGGCATGCCTCCTTCTGCCTCCCGCTACGGACGGCGGGCGGGCGATCGGGATCGGGCAGGGGACGTTCGGCCCAGGCCCCGGGCCCGGACCGGCCGTCGGGCACGGCGGAGCCGCACGGCCGGTGACCTTCGGTGATCCCCCGATGACCTGATGCATCGTCAAGCGCTAGTAAAGCACGGCCATGAAGAAGGTAAAGCCCGCATCTGGGAGGAAAGTGCGCCGGTCCGGTTAACATCTTGTTACCGCGTAGTGCCGGAGCGGTACGGGGCGCGGGCGGCGCGTCTGGCGCCGCGCCGGCGCTCCGGCGCGCACCTCGTCCGTCGCGCGCCTCGTCCGTCGCGCACCTCGTCCGTCGCGCACTGATGATCACGAACAGGTAACCGGTCTGAACCCAAGTTCGGGAGTTGTTCACGCAGCCGTGCGTTGGGTGAGGCCGGGGGATCGCCGTGCGGCTCCACACTCTTCGGCGGGCGGCCACCCCGAGCACGTGTTCCCCCGGCCGTCCCGTCCCGCACCTCCCCCCATCTCCCCATCTCCCCAAGGGAGTTCCTGTGCACATGTCCCGTTCCGTCCGGGCCGCCCTCGCCACGGTCACGCTCACCGCGGCACTGCTGCCGCTCACCGGCGTCCAGGCCTCGGCCGCCACCGGCCCGTACAAGGGCCTGCCGAACGGCACCAGGACGGCCAAGACCCTGGTGATCGGCGTCGACGGCACCCGGTACGACAAGCTGCTGACCGCCGACGCGCCCACCCTCAAGGCGCTGATGGCCTCGGGCCTCACCGCGACCGGCAACCTCTACGCCAGCCCGTTGGCGCCCACGCTCTCCGGGCCGGGCTGGTCCACCATCGCCACCGGCGTCTGGCCGGACAGGCACGGCGTCAAGGACAACACCTTCGCCGGCTCCCGCTTCGACCTCTACCCGGACTTCGCCACCCGGCTGGAGACGGCCTCGCCCAGCGCCTCCACCCTGGTCGCCGCCTCCTGGAACCCGATCGCCGACAACGTCTTCCACGGCACGGCGGACCTGCGGATCGACGAGAGCGAGAACGACGTCAAGACCGCCTCGGACGCCGCCGACTACCTCACCAACGGGAACCCCGACACCACCTTCCTCCACTTCGACGAGGTCGACGAGGCGGGCCACAGCTACGGCGGCACCAGCTCCCAGTACGCCGCCGCGATCCACTCGGTCGACGCGCTGGTCGGGCAGGTCGTCCAGGCGGTGCGCAACCGCGCGACCTACGCCTCCGAGGACTGGCTGATCATCGTCACCACCGACCACGGCCACACCGACGCCGGCGGCCACGGCGGGAACAGCGCCGTCGAGCGCCAGACCTTCCAGATCGTCAACGGAGCCGGCTACGCCGCCGGTTCGACCCGCTTCGACGTCAAGCCGGTCGACATCGCGCCCACCGTCCTCAAGCACGAGGGTGTCGCCCTCCAGCCGGCCTGGCAGCTGGACGGCAAGCCGATCGACGAGATCGTCCCCGACGCCTTCGACGCCCTGCGCCCCGGCCTGCAGACCCGGGTGGACGA
Organism: Kitasatospora sp. NPDC086009; assembly: GCF_044540385.1. Classification (NCBI taxonomy): domain Bacteria; kingdom Bacillati; phylum Actinomycetota; class Actinomycetes; order Kitasatosporales; family Streptomycetaceae; genus Kitasatospora; species Kitasatospora sp. NPDC086009. The sequence continues at coordinate 448,933 of NZ_JBITSA010000004.1, read as the reverse complement.
GACCGGCATCCCCGCCACCACCAAGGGCTGGACCCACACCCCGCCGTCCGGCTGGACCATCGACAACTCCCGGATGCCCAGCGGCGGCGTCACCGAGTGGCGGGGCTGGGCCTTCGCCACGGACGAGTTCTGGACGGCGGCCCAGCTCGGCCAGTCCCGGGAGACCAACGTCCGGGCCCGCAACGTCTTCGCGGTCGCCGACTCCGACGAGTGGGACGACAAGTCGCACGGCACCGGGCAGTTCGACTCCACGCTGATCAGCCCGGCGTTCCCGGTCAGCGGCACCCGGGCCACCGTCTCCTTCGCCACCGACTACAAGGTCGACGGCCCGCAGACCGGCGACCTGTACGTCGTCTTCGGCACCGGCACCCCACAGCTGGTGAAGTCCTACCGCAGTGACCTCAACACCTTCGAGAAGCTCCAGGTCACCGTCCCGGCCGGCGCGACCACGGCACAGCTCCAGTTCCGCTACACCGGCACCAACAGCGCGTTCTGGACGGTCGACCAGGTCTCCGTCACCTCCTGACGCACCACCCGCCCGGGACACGTCGGCCCGGAGCAGCGGGCCGCCACGGCGGAGGGCGGTGGCGGGAGCAGCGACACCTCCCGCCACCGCCCTCCCGCCACCGCCCTCCGGCCTACCGTCGTGGGCTCCGGCCGCCGGGGGCGCCCGTCATCCGCCCCTCACCCGCCTGCCGTAACACGGCCGCCAGGGCCCGGGTGGTGGTGGTGTCGCGACGCGGTCGCGCCGGCGGCGCCGCAGCCCGACCGGCTCGGGACGGTGCGGGCGGGACCGGCCGGTGGGCCGCCCCGCCCGCACCGTGTCGGACGACGGTCAGGTCAGTGCCGGCCCGCCTTGCGGCGGCGCATGACCAGGACGGAGCCCGCCCCGACCAGCACGACGGCGGCGAGCAGGGTCAGGCCGACGTTCGCGCCGGTCGAGGCCAGGCGGTCCGAACCACTCGCCGCCACCGACTCCGAGGGCGAAGCCGAGAGCGAGGGCGAGGCCGACTCGCCCGCGGTCACGCCGGTGGTCGAACCCGTCGAGGGGGCGACCGTCGCGGTGGGGCTGGAGGAGGCCTTGCCGGTGGGCGACGCGGAGACGGAAGCGGTCGTCGTGGCGCCCGGCGAGGTGGAGACGCTCGGCGAGGTGGAGGCCGACGGGGTGGTCGAGGCCGACGGAGTGGTGGAGGCGGGCGGCGCGGGCGTGGACGGCGTCGGGCTCGCGGTGGTGCGCACCGCCGGGCAGGTGTGCGAGAGGTTGAACCACTTCACCTCGCCGCCCGTCACCTCCGCGCTGGCCGAGGTCAGCTTGGCGCCCGGGGCGGATCCGACATAGGCGTGCTTGCCCGTCGGCGGCCCGAACACGGTCACCACCTGCGGCGCGCCGTTGTCGAAGGAGACCGTGAGCTTGACGAAGTCCGTCGAGTTCCCCGGGAGGACGAAGTGCCAGCCGTCCTGGTCGGCGCCGATCGACCCGCACTTCGCCTCGTGCTCGCCGAAGCCGGCGGCCGTGACGGGAAGGTCCTGGTGGACGGGGACGGTGTAGGTGCCGGCGGTGGCGAAGGCCGAAGGCGCGGTGGGGAGGATCAGGAGGCCGGCGGCCGCCGCCGTGAGAACGGCGCGGGTAGTGAGGGAAGCGCGCATGGTCACCATTCGCTGTCAGAGGTGGTCGCAGAGGGGACGCCGACCGGTCCGACCGGACCGGTCACGGTCGTCTCATGTCCCTCAGCGCCGTCGCCGTCCGGCGCGTCACACCCCGGACGTAACAGTTCGGACACCCCTGTGCGCCGACCGCCGCATCGCCCCCGACTACGTGGCGCCACCGACCACCGGGGCACCGACAGCCGGACAGCCGAACCCTCCGGCGCGATGCGAGGGGCCGGTGGGTGAGCCGCCCCCTGCCGAGGGCCGTGCCTCAGGGGGCCGTCCGCTCGGCCGGTTCCTCCAGACCGAGCACGGCCAGGAGCAGCTGCTCGTCCTCCAGGTCGCGGGCGTAGGCGGAGACGACCTCGCGGGCCCGGTCCGCGACCGTCCCGTCCGGGGGCCGGGCCACCCGTTCCAGCGAGCCGCCGAGTGTGGAGAGGTCACGATTCACGGCTGACACTGCTACCTCCTCGTTGCCTTGTTCGGAAGCCGACCGCCCACGCTACTGCGACCGGCCGGCGCGGGCACGTCCGGCCGCGTCGCCCCCCGCACCCCGGCGCCGAGCGGAACGGACGGTCCCCGCCCCGCCCCCTCGGCGGGACCCGGACCCGGCCCGGCCGGGGAACGGCGCGAACCAGGGCGCACGGGGGCGAAGGCGATCCACTCGGATGACAGCATGTGTCCGCGCGATGACTGGATGTCACGTTGAATGGGTAGTCCACGAACAGCCAAGCGAGGAGAAGCCGGATGAAGGGCACGACCCGGATGAACAGCACGACCCCCCGCACGGCGCTCCGCCTCGCGGCCGCCGCCCTGACGATCGCCGCCGCGACCGCCTTCACGCCCAGCACCACCGCGCGGGCCGACCAGGCCGTCACCGCGTGCGCCCCCTCCCCCACCTACCACCTGCAAGCGCTCAACCGCTACGGCGACTGGGAGCGCGCCGCGGAGGTGGACGCCTCGATCAACGCGTGCGCCTTCACGCCCGCCAACGAGTGGACGTTCGACGTCGCCCAGGCCGCACCGAACCGCGGCTACGGTCTGGCCGGCTGGAGGATCCGCGCCTGGTTCCAGAACCAGGACCAGACGCCCGACTACCGCACCGTCGTCCTGAAGATCCGCGTCGACCACTGCTACCCCAGCGGCACGTGCGCGAACGACCTCGCCGCGTTCGACGTGAAGCACCGGCTCTTCCGCGACTCCTACACCCGGCAGGTCATCACCGACACCTCCACCGAGGTGATCGGCGACCCCCGCGGGTGGCGCATCGACCCCCGCTCCTGAGCCCCGGACTCCCAGAACAGGAATCGAGGCAACGATGCGCTCGGACCGCCCCACCCACCGCCGGCCCCGCCGGCGCGGCGCCGTGACCGCCCTCGTCACGGCGCTGCTGACGCTGGCCACCGCCGTCGCCGTCACCCCCGCCCGCGCGGCGGGCGCCGGCGACGCCGCCGCACGCCGGGACTACGTCCTGCTGGCCCCCGCCCACGTCCCCCTGACCGAACGCGGCCACGAACAGCCCCTCGACCAGCTCCTCGGGCGCATCCGCGCCATGGAGCCCGGTCCCCACGAGAACCACGCCCCCCGCACCGCCCAGCGCTCCGGCCAGGACGACCTGCCCGCCTACGAGTGCCGCGAGCAGGACGCCGCCTTCCACGACCAGGGGTACGGCAAATCGCGGTTCGTCACCTGCCAGGCATTCCACCTCCACCCCACCCACGTCACCTGCTGGTGGATCTTCTGCTCCGTCACCGGCAGCGCGGACGCCGAGATGACCGACGTCCAGTACGGCCACAACGTCCGCCGCGAGGTCGACGTCGTCCAGGTCCTCGACAACTGGCGGCTCGAAGGCGACATCGCCGAGGTACCGCTCAGCATCGACGTCACCTGTACCGCCCGGCCCGGGTTCGGCCCCTGCGTCGTCGACAGCGGCTTCGGCGGCCCCTACGTCCAGCCGATCGGGCTGTGGGCCGCCGAGGGCTCGATCACCAGCCGCTACTACTCCTTCCGCCAGGACTCCGCCGGCGGCATCGGCAGCGCCCTCATCAGCTACGCCGACCTCGCCGCGCACGTCTCGGTCATCGGCGAGGGCGCGGCCAACCCCTACGACGGCCCCAACAGCGGCATCCGCTGCGACTCCGCCTCCTACCTCGTCAGCACCGCCTCCGGTGAGGGCTGCGTCTTCCCCTGGGTCACCGAGACCCTGCACCTCCACCGCGCCGACCACCCCGAGTCCGCCGACCACATCGTCACCGCCCAGTACCACCCGGACCAGACCGTCCCCGACGCGCCGAACAAGCAGATCCCCGGCGCCCCCGGCGCGGCCCCGCTGCACCGCGTCGCCGACCAGAACGCCATCGACGCGCACCGCGTCGTCGCCGTCGCCGCCTGCCTGAAGTACTTCCCCGACTACGCCCACGAAGGCCTGGACTGTGACGAGTACCCCTTCGCGTCGACCCTCGAAGGCGCCGACGACAACCTCAAGAACTACAGCGTCGAGCCCATCCACGACTGGGACAACCGCGGCTCCGGCGGCCGGCTCAGCGGCTTCTACCAGAACCGGCGCATCCTCGGCAGCGACTTCACCAATGACCCGTTCCACGTCCAGATCGACCCCTGACCCGCTCGTGGACCCCCGCGCCGACCGGCCCCCGGCCGCACCCGTCGGCGAACCCGCCGCCGAACTCGCCACCGAGGTGCGCGCGGAGAACCACCTCTTCCACCTCGTCGACACCGCCGCCCCGCCCAGCGGCGACGCCGACGACCGGCCGCCCACCCCGGGCCCCGGCCGGCTCGCGACCACCGCGGGCGCCACCGTCACCTTCAACAGCGCCCTGTCCGACCACTACCCCCACGTCACCCTCCAGTACTGGACGGCCCGGCCCCCGGCCCCGCCCGGCCACTGGCCCCAGCACATCCGGCTCACCGTCGACCTCGAAGGCGGCCGCCTCGCCCTCACCTCCGGTGTCTCCCACCTCCCGGCCGCCGCCGCGCTGCCGCTCCCACCCGGCCGCTACACGCTCGCCGCCCACCGCGGCGCCCTCCACCCCACCCCGTCCCTCCTCCCCCACCGGGCCGAGCACTGGCTGCTCCAGCTGTGGCCCCACCGGCACCCGTGATGATCCTCGTGGGCACCGCCCGGGCGGCTCGCGGCAGCCGGGGGCCGTCCGGTGGGCACCGGGACCGGTGACCGGCGACCCGAGGCGCGACGCCGCTCCGCAGTGCGAGCAAGTCGACACGTCGGGTTATATCGTCCCTCCATGAGCGATCGTCAGTCGGGGCCGGGCCGGGCGCACCTGAGGGGCCCCGGCGGTGTTCTCACAGAGACGGCCCCGGTGCGAGTGCCGCAGCGGCGGGGGCCGTCCGACGGTTCCGCGTGGTCAGGGGCCGGGCCGGATGAGGCGACCGGCGCCCGGGCGGCCCGCCGCGGCCGGCCGGGCGGCCGTGGATCCGTGCGACCGGGAGCCCGACGGTGACCGCCGACGCCCTGGTGATCTTCGGCATCACCGGCGACCTCGCGCACAAGATGACCTTCCGATCGCTCTACCGCCTGGAGGCGGCCGGCCTCCTGGACTGCCCGATCATCGGCGTGGCCCTGGAGGACTGGTCGCACGACCACCTGGTCGCCTCCCTGCGCGAGGCCCTGCGGACAGCCGGTGAGGAGGTGGCGGCCGGGCCGCTGGAACGGCTGGCCCGACGGCTCTCCTACCTGCGGGGCGACTTCACCGACCCGGCCACCTACCAGGCGCTGGGCGCGCTGCTGGAGGGCGCCGCCAGGCCGCTCTTCTACCTGGAGATCCCGCCCTCGCTGTTCGGCCCGGTCGTGGAGGCGCTGGCGGCGGCGGGCCTCACCACGCACGCCACGGTGATGCTGGAGAAGCCCTTCGGCCATGACCTGGCCTCCGCCAGGGCCCTCAACGCACGGCTGCACCGGGTGCTGCCCGAGGACCGCATCCTGCGCATCGACCACTTCCTCGGCAAGCAGCCCGTGCTGGACATCCAGTTCCTGCGGTTCGCCAACTCGCTGCTCGAACCGGTCTGGAACCGCGACCACGTGGCGGCCGTGCAGATCACCATGGCCGAGGACTTCGGGGTGGAGGACCGGGGAGCGTTCTACGACCCGGTCGGCGCGCTGCGCGACGTGGTCCAGAACCACCTCCTCCAGGTGCTCGCCCTGGTCGCGATGGAGGCGCCGGTCGGCCCCGGACCGGACGCGCTGTGGGACCGGAGGGTCGATGTCTTCCGCGCGACGGCGGACGTCGATCCGGCGCACTGCCTGCGCGGCCAGTACGAGGGCTACCTCGACGTACCCGGCGTCAAGTCCGGCTCGGTGACCGAGACCTACGTCGAACTCGGCCTGGAGGTGGACAACTGGCGATGGAGCGGAGTGCCCTTCTCCATCAGGGCCGGCAAGGCCCTGGCCGCCAGGGCCACCGAGGTCCGGGTGGTCTTCAAGCGCCCGCCCCGGCTCGCCTTCCTGGACCAGCCCGCGCACCCCGACGCCAACGAACTCGTCCTGCGGATCGACCCGGACCCGGCGCTGCGGCTGGGCATGCTCTCCAAGGAGGCATCCGGCCGCTCGGCCCGGAGCGTCCACCTCAGCCTGTCCTTCGCCGCCGAACTCGGCAGGCCGCCCGAGCCCTACGAGCGGCTCCTCAACGACGCGCTGACCGGCGACCGTTCGCTGTTCACCCGGCAGGACGTCGTGGAGGAGACCTGGCGGGTGATCCAGCCCCTGGTGGACCACCCGCCGGCGCCCGTGCCGTACGCGCGCGGGACGTGGGGACCCACCCCGGGCCTCGGCCGCACCACCTGGCGGCCGCCCTGGCTCCCCAGCCCCCACCCGTAGGATCACCACGCGCCGCACCGCCGGCCGGCCGGTCGGCAGTGCGGCGCGTCCGAACTGCGGTCCGTCAGAGGATCTCGATGGACTTCACCAGCGGCGGACGGTTCGGGAAGGTGATGTCGGTCCACCGGTTGATCCGGACCGAGTCGCCGTTGGCGTCGTAGTAGATCAGGTCGTTGTTCCCGGTGGAGATCCGGTCGACCCACCAGCTGCCGAAGTCGGTGCGGCCCCCGTTCGCGTAGCAGTCCACGCTCTGGCGCCCGTCGAGGTGCGACCAGATCTTCAGGAAGTTCTCGCCTCCCCGGCACTCGACGTGGTCGATGGCGTACGCGCTGGACGGCACCGCCACCGTCAACGCGGCCGCCGCGGCGAAGGTGGCGACCGCGGCACTCACGAGCTTCCTCGTTTTCGAGATCACGCATTCTCCTCGGACGAATCGAAAACCGAATCGGATACGTACAACACGACCAACATTCGGTTGAGTCGTACTCGACCCAGCATTGGGGCGGTCGGCGGCGTGGTCAATGACGGCTGCGACGAACTGACCGCGTATCGGTCACATCCATCCGGCTTTCCTCGTACCGGACGGGGCCGCTGGGACCGCTGGGCCATGAGTGGTGATTATCGGCGCGCCAGGGCCACCCCCGCGCGACCGGTACTCGCGCCGATCACTCCCGCCCCGACCTGGGGAAACGGGAGCACCGCCCGCCGGCCGGACCGAGCGGTGGGACGCAGGGCCGCGGCGACCGGTCGGCGGATGAGTGGAACCCGCCACCGCCCGTCCGCACAAGAGGCGTTCCGCAGACGTACGACCTATCCTTCGTTTCCTCGCCACGAAGCCATGCCACGGAACAGCAGGAGCACCGGGCGGAAACGGACCGTCGAATTTCCCGGAATCGGGCATTTTCCCGTCGGCCGCCCCCGCGGACCGGCTCGTCCGGCGGCCGGGCCGGCCGGGAGCACCGCCCAGGGGCTTGGGCTCGGCGCCGCCGCCGTGAACCGGGAGAATCCGAACGGGACCTCCGTCCGAGTCCGCGGCCTCGCCCCCGGCCGGCCCTCCAGCCGCGAGGGCTGCCACCGTCCCTGACCCCCCGGGCGCGCGGCGAGAGGCTCCGGCGCGCGGATGTCAGTGCCCACCGGTAGGTTCTGCGGTGGTCCCGAGAAGACCAGGTCGGCCCCGGCAGGGCACTGCCGGGGCCTGCTGATCTTCGGGTCGGGTGTCCCCAGGGGCGGCGCCCGCTACGTGGTCGAGCAGGTGCCGCGGGCGCGGGTGGAGGCGGTCCGGACGGACTCGCGGCGACTCTTCGACGCGCAACGGGCCGGGTGTCGGGCGAGGACCGTGCACGGCTGCCGGCTCCGGGGCGGTCGATCAGGCACGTGCGCGCCCTGCAGTCATCTGACGGATGCCGCCCGGGTGACTGCGCCGGGACAGTGGAGGCGTTCCGCACACCAGCACACCCGAGGAGTCATCACCATGAGGAAGTCGTCGAACGGGCTCGCCAGGACGGCCGGTGCCCTGGGCCTCGCCGTCGCCGCGCTGACCGGCCTGTCGGCCGCCCCGGCGTCGGCGGGCACCGCCGCCACGGCCGGCTGCACCAAGTACTACTCCAATGAGAACATCCAGGTCCAGGTCGACAACTGCTCGTCCGGCTGGGTGTGGCTGTACGCCGCCGACCCCGGCACCTACTTCAAGGCCACCGTCGTCGTGACCGACTCGTTCGGACACGTGCAGCCGGAACTGGCCGTCGACCGGGGCAAGTCCACCGCGAAGAAGTTCGAGCAGGTCCACAGCTTCCACCTCTGCGGCACCAAGTACCTCAGCTGGGCTCCCCCGACCTGGAAGACCTACTGCACCAACGAGATCTACGTGTGACGGGCCGACCGTCCCTGCCGTGGCCCGGGCCCGGGCCACGGCAGGGACGGTCCCGCCGTCGGACCGAGCGGCTCCCGGACGGCGCCGACACGTCCCGATGAGGATTCGGTCGGACCCCGCCGGGAGCCGCTCGTGAACGGTCTCGGGGTCAGAACTGCGTGCTGACCGTGACGCCGCTGAAGTCGGTGACGGCGTACAGGCTGAGGTAGCGGTAGCCGGCGGTCGGGTTGGTGACGGTGAGGGACTGAGTGGTCCCGGCGCCGGTGGAGGAGGCGGTGAAGGCGCTGGGCGAGGCCCAGGTGCCCGGGTTGTAGTACAGGTGCGCGGTCCCGGTGCCGCCGGAGGTGGTGACCTTGAGCGTGGAGGTGCCGGCCGGCAGGTAGACGTACAGGTAGTCGGTGTTGCCGGCGGTCGCGGCGCGGCCGGTGCGCGAGCAGTTCCGGCCCATCGCGTCGGCGCGCTGCTCGGTGCAGTTCGGCAGGGTGACCGGGGCGGCTGTCACGGTGACCGAGGCCGGGGTGGTGGCGGTCCTGCCGGTGTCGTCGGTCGCGGTCAGGGCGACGGTGTAGGTGCCGGCGGCCGCGTAGGTGTGGCTCGGGTTGCGCTCGTCCGAGGAGGTGCCGTCGCCGAAGGTCCAGTGCCAGGCGGTGATCCGACCCGGGCCGGTCTGGACGGACCGCTCGGTCGCGCTGACGGTGGCGCCGTTCACCGACGTGTCGAACAGCGCGGTCGGGCCCGCCGCGTAGCAGGCCCCGGCGGCGCAGGCGGTGAGCCAGGCGTCGAAGTCGGCGTCGTAGGAGGTGCCGAGGCCGTTGTAGACCGCGTAGCCGCCGGTGTAGTCACCGACGCGGAACCGGCCCAGCATGGCCTGGACATCGGCGGGGTGCTTCTCCAGCATGTACCGGACGGCCAGGTAGCCCCAGGCGTAGATACGGGTCGAGTCCGAGTTGCCGTAGGTGTTCTGGAAGACCGTGCTGAGCTTGTAGGTGTGCTTGGCGGCCTGGGCCATCGCGTCGGTGTCGGTGGTGGCGCGGTAGCTGTAGGACATGTACTCGGCGAGGCCCTCGACCCACCAGATGTCCGGGACGGACGTCTGGGTGGCGAAGCTGCCCTTCATGTCGTAGATGCCGTCCAGGTAGTGGGTGTACTCGTGGTTGAGGTTCCACACCCGGGCGGGGTCGCCGTTGTTCCACGCCTTCTGGTACATGACGTTCGCGGCCCGGTTGTTCGGGTCGGTCGGGTCCATGACGGTCTGGCCGCCGTTGTCGGTCGAGTTGCCGAAGATCGCCCACGAGTAGGTGGTGTAGTCGGTCTTGTTGGCGAAGACCCCGAGGGTGACGGTCTTGTCGTACTGGTTCGGGATCGGACCGTTGTCCTTGACCACGTTGTGGAAGAACGCGTCCTCGTTGCGCAGGCTGGCGCAGACGGTGGCCAGCTCGGCGGCCGACAGCGCCTGGGTCTGGATGGTGCGGTTGTCGCAGACCAGTTGGTGCGGCAGGACCACCGCGGTGAGCTTGGCGGGCAGGTCGCAGATGCCGTAGTACGAGCACTGGCCGTTGTCGTAGACGGTGGCCTGGAAGGCCGTGTGGACGTACAGCGACGCGTCGGCCGTGAGGAGCGGCGCGGCGTCCAGCACCCGCTTGACCAGCGGCTTGGCCACCGCCTCGACGGTGGCGCTGGTCCCGGCCATCCGGGCCAGGTCGTTGCCCGCGTTGGTGTCGAGGACGGCGTTGGGGCCGCTGAGCAGGTCCTTGTGGTTGACCGCGAAGTTCGCGAGGGAGGTGACGAGGCGCGGGTCGGCGCCGAGCGCGCTGACGAAGGCCGGGTTCGTGTTGCCCCGCCAGAGCGGGAACCGCAGCACGGAGTTGACCGCACCGACCATCTTCGGCAGGGCGTTGTAGGAGTTGTCGAACTCGTCCAGCACCCGCTGGTAGACGCTCAGGTAGGCGCCCTGGATGTTGGCGCTGTCGGTGAGCGTCAGCACCTCCCTGAGCACCTCGCCGTTGTTCTCGGTGACGTCGTGCCAGCGGGCGCCGGCGAAGAAGGCGTCCAGGCCGGCCTTGACGCCGCTGGTGAGCGTGGCATCGTACGGGCCGGTCGCGTCGGGGTAGTACGACTGGATGTAGTAGCCCACCCGCAGGAAGAGCACCAGTTGCAGGATGCCGGTCGAGTTGTCGCCGGTGTAGCCGGCCGCCAGGTCCTTGAACGCGGCGGCGACGGGCAGCATCCGGGCCTGCTTGAAGATGCCCGGGTCGGCGCTGCCGTTGCCGAACAGCGTGGAGACGCAGTCCGTGGTCGAGCTCTTGAGGAACGCGACCAGGTCGGCACCGGAGCGGGCGGCGAAGTCGGCCGGGGTGCAGCTCTGCTCGGCGGCGCCCGCGAGCGCGGCCGAACGGGAGCGCGCCGCCTCGGAATCGGGGCGGGCCGGGGCCGGCTCGCCCATGAGGGTCTCGCTGAGCAGGGCCGGGGATATCGGGACGGCGGGGGCGGCGAGGTCCTCGGACCGGGCCGTCGCCCCGCCGGGGCCCGAGGGGCCGGCCGGCTTCGAGGCGCCGGCGGCCGCGGCGGCCGGGGTGGCCGTCGGGGTCGGGGTGGCCGTCGCGATCCGGATCGGTCCGTCGGCGGCGGGTGCCGCGAAGGCCTGGGCCGGGAGCACGGCGGTGGCCGTGGCGCAGCAGGCGATGACGCCGGCCGCGAGGGTGGAGAGCCGTGTGCGCAGTTGCACGCCGAGTCCTTCTGCGAGTGGGGGCAGCCTGACGTGAGGTCGGGCTGAACGAAGGAAATCGACACGGATCCTGCCATCGAATGGGCATCAGAACAATGTCACAGGTCATATTGCGCGACAGATTCCAGCCATGCCCAGGTCACCGGCCTCGCCACCTCCGACGGGGTGGTCCGCTCGGGCCGTCGCGAAAGGCCGGTGCCCGGGTGCGCCGTAGCGCACCCGGGCACCGGCCTCGGGGGATCAGTCCTGCGGCTTCGCCGCGTCCCGGAGTGCGAAGTACTCCGTGACGCCGGCCACGAAGCGGCACGCGCCGGTCTCCCGGTCCACGATCACCGGGAGGTTCCCGCCGACCCGCAGTCGCCCGCGCGCGTCGGGGACCGTCGGCAGGTAGCCGAAGACGTAGGCGCCCTCGACGGCGACCGTCTCGTCGATCCGCAGCCGGTACGCGCGCTCGTCCCAGCCGCGGACCCGCTCGCGGCAGTACGCGTCCGCCGCCAGCCGGGCCGACTCCTGGTCCATGCTCACCATCCGCTTCCTCTCCTGGCTCACCACCATGTGATCATCATTTCGAGATTCTCCCACTGCGAGGTCACGGCGTGCGTCTCGCTCTGGTAGTCGAGGAACTTGATCACACCGGCGTCGTTCACCACGTTGAAGTAGTGGCCGACGTCGACGCCGTCGGTCCAGCCGAACACGATGCCCCGGGTGCCGTAGCCGAGCACAGTCAGCTGGTGGCTGATGTCGTCGACCCCCTCGGTCATGTGGAACAGGGAGTCGTACTTGTACTCCAGTTCCTCCGGGGCGAGGATGCCGCTGTCCCAGGCCGTGGCACCGTCGTGGGTGCCCGCGAGACGGCTGTCGCCGGCCTGGGCGCAGGCGCCGCAGTTGTCGGTGTAGCCGCCGGGGTTCGCCCCCGCCAGGGTGTCCTCCGCCTTGCCGGGCTTCGGCCCCTTGGTACCGGTGCCGCCGCCACCGCTGTCGGGCGAGCCGCCGCCGCTGGGGCGCCCGGCGTCCTTGCCGGCCGCCGGCGTCTCGGAGGCCGGAGCGCCCGGGTCGTCGCCGCCCTTGCCGGTGCCGGACTTCGGGCTGCTCGGCTTCTCCGTCTTCGGCGTGGTCGGAGCCGGGTCCGCCTTGGTGGTGGTGGGCAGGTCGCCGGAGAGCAGCTTCTTGACCGCGCTGACGACGTCCTCTCCCTCGGACACCGCCGTCTTGATCGCCTTGACGGCCTTGACGCCGCCGCTGATCGCCTTGACCGCGCCGTAGCCGTCGATCGCGAACGAGCCGACCACACCGGTGACCTGGCCCGCGAAGTACGAGGTGGAGCTGGTGTCCACCTCGAACAGGTCCGCCAGCGGCGTGTCGTCCACGTACCCGGTGTGGCCGAGCCTGAACGGGGACTCGTTGGAGTACCCGAACATGTCGTTGAACACCTGGTTGTCGCCGTTGGCGATGTCGGCGAAGGAGTTCCAGCAGTCGGAGAGGGTGTTGACGCTCCACTGGTACGGGTCGCCGACGATCGAGTCGCCGACGCCGGTGAAGAAGCTCCCGACGTCGCCCCAGCTCCACCAGAGGCCGTTGGGGTCGCTGCCGGAGGTGGGGTTGCCGGCCGCGTACCCGTAGCCGCCCATCTGGTTGGGATCGCCCGACTCGAAGACCGGGTCGACGGTGAGGAACCGTCCGATCATCGGGTCGTAGACGCGCACCCCGAGCAGGTCCAGCCCGCTGGTGGCGTCCGTGGGCTTGCCGAGGTAGCCCCGGTTGTCGGCCCAGGCCGCGGGCGCGGCGCCGCGCGCGTTCCCGTACGGGTCGTACGCCCGCCGGACGACGGCCAGGCTCGCGCCGTCGACCTGGAGCTGGGCGGTGCCGTGCGGGGTGGTCGGCTGGTAGCTGACGGTACCGGCCGAGGAGCGGACGATCACCGTGCCGTCCGGGCTGTGGTAGTACCGCAGGCCGGTGACGGTCTTCTTGACGGTGTCGAGCCTGAGCTGCTCCGCGCCGCCGAACAGGTAGAGGAGGTTGGTCCCCGGGTTGCGCTGGATCAGCAGGCTGCCGTCGGCGTCGTAGAGGTAGCCCGCCTCCGTGCCGTTGGTGGTGACCGCCTTGGTGCGGCCCTCCTCGTTGTACTCGAAGGCCTGGCTGGTGCCGGGCCCGGTCCGGGTCTTGGTGTTGCCGGCGCTGTCGTAGTCGGGCACGACGGTGGTGCTGCCGGACGGCCCGGTGGTGGTGACGGCACTGGCCGCGTTGGGCTTCTTCGCGGGAGTGACGCCGGCGCCCGGGTAGGTGATGGTCTGGGTGACGTCCTTGGTGGCCGCCCCCTTCACATCGTGGGCGACCTGCTGGGTCCGGTCACCGAGCTGGTTGAACTGCCAGTCCAGCCAGTACGGGGACGGCCCGCCGATGGTGCCCGGCGACGGTGCCGCCGTGGCGCACTTGGTGAGCTGTCCGGCCGTGACCGCGCCCAGGCCCTTGGTGTCCGTCCAGGCGGTGGTCAGCCGGTTCTGCGCGTCGTAGCCGAAGCACTGGGTGTCGGTGACCCGGTCGGTGCCGCCGCTGGACTGGACGTCGGAGACCGCGGTGACGCTGCCCGCCGCGTTGTACCCGTAGGTGGTCGCCGAGATCGGGTTGGCCGTGTTGCTCTGCAGCGTGACCCGGTTGGTGGCCAGCCGGCCGGTGGCCTGGTCCCAGGTCTGCGCGGTCCGCAGCTGCTTGCTCGGTGTCCCGAGGGTGGTCTGCAGGACCTGGCCCTGCGGGCTGTAGGCGACGGTGGCGATGTACGGCCGGCTGGGCGTGCCCATCGCGACCAGCTTGCCCTGGAGGTTGTAGCCGTAGCCGACCGTCTCCGCGGGAAGGCCCGCCTCGGTGCCGAAGGTGGTCGACGCCAGCAGGCTGACCGTCTCGGTGTAGGAGGCCGTCGTGCTGTAGCTCCCGGCGAGGTTGCCCTCGACCGCGGGGATCACCGTGGTGGTGCCGGTCGGCTGGCCGACCGCGTTGTAGCCGTTGACCTTCTTGACGTAGGCGCTGCCGCTCTTGCCGCCCACGTAGCGGGTGGACGAGACCGGCATGCCCTTGCCGAGCGAGTCGTACGTCCACTCGGCGAGCGCCTTCGCCGGGTCGCCCGGCGTGTCACCGGTGTACTCCGCCGTCTTGCGGCCGAGTTCGTCGTAGCTGTACGACAGCACCTGGCCGCGGCCGTCCTTGACGGTCAGCACCCGGCCGAGCGGGTCGTAGGTGCTGCTGGAGCTGCCGCTGTCGGGGTCGGTCTGGGCCACCACCCGGCCCTGCACGTCGTAGGTGTAGGACCAGGTGTTGCCCACCGTGTCCTTGACCGTCTCGACCTGGCCGCGGGGGGTGTAGCCGAAGGTGGTGGTGATGTCTGCGGCCGCGGTACCCACCGGGCCGGCCGACCAGAGCTGGGTGTTGGCGCCGTCGTACATGACGGCCCGGCCGTCGCCCTGCACCTTGAGGTAGCCGCCGGTGTGCCCGCCGCTCGCGCTGGTCCAGAGCGTGGTCTTCCCGGTGGTGTCCAGCACCACGAGGCTGCCGTCGGCGAGCACGCTCGCGTACGCGCCGGGGTGGCCGGCGGTCCCGGAGGACCACAGGGACTTCCCGTCGACCAGCGCGGTCAGCACCAGGTTGCCGTCGGCCTGCATGGCCAGGCGGACACTGCGGGAGACCACCGAGGTCCCGGAGGCGATCACGCTGCCGCCGGCGAGCTTGCGGTCCGGCGTGGTGTCGCGCACCACGGTCGAGCTCCGCCGGCCGAGCGCGTCGGTGTACGCCGTGGTCGCCTTGCCGCCGGGCGGCGGCGTGACGTCCACCCGGTCCACGCCCCGGTAGGTCGTGGCGGTCTGCCAGAGCGTGCTCGCGAAGGACACCTGCTGGACCGTGACCGGCCGGCCCTGGCCGTCGTACGACGTCCGGGTCACCGCCGGGCCGGTCTTGTTGGTCTCCGCCCACATCGAGGTGCCCGGCGCGTTGGCCGCGTCGTAGTAGCTCGCGATGGCGGAGACGGTCCACCCGTGGGAGTCGTAGAAGGTCGAGGAGACCAGCCGGCCCACCGAGTTGTCCGCGGTGGTCGTCTGGGTCTGCCGCGCCTGCAGCGTCCCGTCGTAGAAGGTGACCTCGGTGCTGTAGGTGCCGTCCTCGCGCAGCGTCCTGGAGGTGACGGTGGACGGGTCCGGGCTGTCCCCGGCGCCGTGGACCGCGTACGCGAAGGTGCGGTCGGGCGACTGGGTCGCCTTGTTCCGCCCCGGCATCCACACCTTCACCCGGCGCCCGAGGGCGTCGTAGGCCGAGTCGGTGACCCGGCCGTTGACGTCGGCCGCGTGGGTGATCGAGCCGCGGCCCGGCGAGACGGTGCTGGTCGCCTTCCACTTCAGCGGGTTCTCGGTCGACACCGCGGTCGGCAGGAGCCCGGTGGCCGGCGTGTACGTGGTCGTGGTGGTCCGGCCGGCCGCGTCGGTGCTGTCGCTGACGCGCCCGTAGCGGTCGTACGCCATCGCGCCGAGCACCTGGAACTGCGGGTTGCCGGCCTTGTCGTAGCCGGTGACCGACTCGGTGGCGGTCACCAGGCCGAGCGAACCGGAGCGCTGGCCGAGCCGGCCCAGGGTGCCGGGGTTCGTGACCGTCCCGTCGCCGTCGTAGTAGACCCGCTTGTGGCTGAGCGTGGTGCCCTGCCCCGGCTTCGTGTCGCACGAGCCGGCGAGGCTGAGCGTCTCCTTCGGGTAGACCAGCATCATCGGGTTGGCCGACGGCGCGTCGGCGTAGGTCGTGACCGTACAGGTCCGCTGGGAGGGCACGGACAGGTCGCCCTGCTCGTCGGCCTTCCAGATCCGGCCGAGGTCGTCGAAGGTGGTGCCGCTGCGGGAGGTCCGCCAGGTGCGGTCGTCACTGAGCAGGCCGAGCGAACGGCTGCCGCTGGAGCGCACCCGGCGCGACGTCAGGTCGGGCAGCGTCGAGAGCTTGTCCGGCTTCGGGTCCTCCGAGGTCCACGCGGTGCGCCCGGCGGTCGCCACGACCACCGAGTCCGGCACGTCGGTCAGCGTCTTGGTGACGACAGTGCCGCCGGCCTTGGTGAAGCCCTGGCTCTCGAACGGGGTGCCGGCCAGCCAGGCGCTGTCGGTGATCTCCTCGCCGAGCGAGTTCGTCACCTTCGCGCTGCGCCGGGTGCCGTCCTTGCGGTAGTCGCCGTCCATGCCCTGGAGGTAGGAGACGGTGCTCTGGGTGGTCGCGTCCGGGGCGGCGCCCGTGGTGGTGATGACGGTCCGGTAGCCGCGGAACTCGTTCCACGTCCGGTGCTTGTCGTCGGTCAACTCGGAGTCGTCGCGGTGCCAGGCGGCACCGCCCGAGTAGCTGTAGTCGGTCACCTTGGCGGGCGAGCCGGCCTTGGTCCGGTCGCTGGAGGTGACCTTGGAGACCAGGGTCTTGTGGAACCAGTCCTCGATCGGCTCCACACCGCCCGGGGTGTTCCAGAACACCGGGTAGCAGGCCATGGTGTTGGAGTCGGCCGAGGCCGGCATGGTGTTCTTCTCGCGCGAGCACTCCGGCGCCCGGTAGGTGACCGCGACGGACTCGCCGGTCTCGGTCTGCACGCTGGAGATCCGCGGGTGGAACAGCGGCGGGGCGGCCGGGGTGAGGCCGTCGACCCGGTTGTCCGTCTCGATGCCGACGAACGTGACCGGGTCGAGGGAGATCGGGTCGTCGCCCCCGGCGGAGGTGTCCTTGCCCGTGTGGACGATCTCCGAGAGCCACATCACCGACTGCAGTGAGCCGCTGGACTTCGGGTCCTGGGTCTTGCCGGTGACCGGGTCGTAGGTGCCGCCGGCGTCCGAGAAGACCTGCTTCAGCTCGTAGCTGTCGACGTCCTGCCAGCCCGAGGAGGTCCGGACCTTGGTGTCGATGCCCTTCAGCCGGTACGTCTGCCAGAAGGTGGGACCGCTCTGCAGGCAGACGCCGTCGGTGTCGCCCTCCTCCCCGATCTTGGTCTTCCAGTCGGAGGGGCAGTTCAGGTCGTACGGGGTGTCCGGCCAGTTGGCGGCGGTGTCCGAGGAGAGGTTGCCGTCCTTGCAGACGCTGTCCGAGGTGGTGCAGCGCTGCGCCGTGCGGAAGACCACCTTGGCGGCCGGCTCACGGCCCGCCCGGGCGTCCGCCAGCTGGTAGCCGTAGGAGATCTGGGTGAGGTGGCCGCCCCGGGTGTACTGGGTGAGGGTGCCGCCCTTGTCGTCCTTGTCCTCGTCCGGGATCTGGCCGAAGCCCATGTTGTAGTAGTTCGACTCGGTCGACCAGTCGTAGCGCTGCACGTTGCCGTGCGGGTCGACCACGAAGTCCAGGTTGAACCGGTAGCCGACCGGCTTGTCGCACTGCGAGTCGTCGCCCTTGTCCGAACTGTGGCAGGGATCGTCCGACTTGGGGTGGTAGACCGGGATGCCCCAGGCGCTGCCGGTGGCGTCGTCCGTGCTGCCGCCGGGAGCGTGGTTGAGGCCGAGGTAGTAGGCGGTGCCGTCGGTCGTGGTGACCTTGAAGTACTCGCCCTGCCAGAGGCCGTTGGTGGCTCCGGTCAGCCGCTCGATCCTGGTGCCGTCGTCGGTCTGGAGGTGGTACGTCCCGTCCGAGTCCCGCAGCAGCTGGCCGTTGTGGGTGCCGAGCGAGATCGTGGCGTTCCAGCCGGCCCAGCAGGAGTCGCCCGAGTCCTCGATCCCCTGGTCCTTGCAGGTCTTGTACGAGCGCTCGATGAAGCCGGGGCTGTAGGACCAGCCGTCACCGACCCAGGACGACTGCGAGTTGCGCGCGGAGGTCTCGCCGTCCACCGACTGCGAGTCGTAGGCGAGTCCGACAGTCGGCGCCGCGCCACCCAGCGACGGGGGCGCGGTGATCGGGTACCGGTACGTGAACGCGCCCGAGGCGGACGCGGACCAGGCACCCGAGGCGGACAGCGACGTCGCGCCGTAGTCGCCCTGGGACCCGCCGCTGCTCGCCACGGCGGCCACCGCGACCCCGCCGGACCGGGCGGCCGCCAGCGCCGCCGGGGCGGCGAAGGCGCTGCCCGGCTTCGCCGCCCCGGCGGTGCCACCGGCCGCCGCGAGCACGACCGTACCGCTCAGCTTCCGGCCGACCGGGTCGTTGACCGCCTCGATCGGCGTGCGGGTGCGGCAGGCGGCGAGCTGCGGCGTGGTGAGCGCGCACGCGGGCATCGCCACCAGCTGCAGCCGGGAGGCCCAACCACCGCCGTACGCCTGCTCGATGCCGCCGTAGTCGAGGGAGACCGCGACGCTGCCGCTCTCCGCGCGGGCGTCGGCCCGGTCCAGGCCGACCAGCAGGCCGTCCACGCCGGCCCGCTTGGCCCGGCCCCGGTCGGCGAGGTCCACCCGGACCGAGGAGACGGCGCTGAGCGGGGCGACCGACGGCGCCAGGGACTTGGCCCGGGCACCGAGCGCGGCGGGGGCGGCGGGCGAGACCGAGACCGGCAGGCTGCCGGCCTTCGCCTTCCCGGCGGGCGCCGCCAGGCTGCGCACCTCGGGGGTGTTCCCCAGGTCGACGGTGGCGGTCGCGGCCGCCGGCCACTGCACGGGCTTCACCACGTGCGGGACCAACTCACGGGCACCGGGCGGGATCGCGGGGGCCGGGACGACCGCCCCCCGGCCGCTCACCGGGCTGCCCGGGACCTTCGCCTGGTCGGGGAGCGGGTCCGCGCCCCAGAGCTTGTCCGTGTACTGATAGCCGCCGACGACGTCGGCGACGGCGAGCGGGGTCGCCAACGAGAAGACGGCGGCCGCCGCTATCGCGACGGTCGCCCGTTCCATCCAGGCCCGTTTCCGGGCACCTCGAACTCCGCGCGGTCCTGCGCGCATGCGTATTCCCCCTGAAGGCACATCAGAGAGCCGGTGAACTGACGAATCACCAGCTGACGGCACGTTCGGCCGACGGGAACCGTATTGCCATGGCAGGGTCAGAGCAATACCCTTCCCCAGCAGTCACTCTGTCCCCTTCCGTCACACAGACCCCAAAGAGTCTTCACAGGCGGCGCCAGGGGTGAGTAAAGACCGCAATTCCGACACGTGGCGGGGGGCCACGGGGGTCCGTTCTGTGATGAGGAACACAACGGCGCCCGGGTTCGTCCGCCTCCGGTCCCTGAAAGGGCGATCCATGGGGGAGCACCTCCGCGTCCGGAGAAATCCGGCGCGCACACTGACACGCCGTCTGGCGCTGTCGGCGGCCGTCACCGGCCTGCTGCTCGGCAGTGCCGGACCGGCGCTCGCGGACGATCCGGCCACCGGATCCGCGAGCACGACGACGGGCCCGGCCGCCGACTCGCCGCTGGCGGCCGCCAAGGCCGAGGCCGCGCGCACCGGCCGGCCGGTGACCGTCGACAGCCTCACCACCGAGACGTCGCGGACCGTCGCCAACGCCGACGGCACCTTCACCGCCACCACCCACCTGCAGCCCGCCCGGGTGCGCGAGGACGGCCACTGGAGGGACGTCGACGCCACGCTGACCAGGAACGGCGACGGGACCCTCTCCCCCGCGGCCACCCCCTCCGCGCTGGCCCTCTCCGGCGGGGGCGACGGGCCACTGGCCACCCTCACCGACCCGGACGGGCGACGGCTCTCCTACACCCTCCCGTTCCCGCTCCCCGCTCCCGTGGTGAACGGCAGCACCGCGCGCTACGACGGCGTCCTGCCGGGCGTCGACCTCAAGGTCACCAGCACCGACCAGGGCGGTTTCCACGAGGTCCTGATCGTGCGCGACGCCGCCGCGGCCGCCAACCCCGCGCTCGCCTCGCTCAAGCTGACCACCTCCGTCGGCGGAGGCCTGTCGCTGACGGCCGACCAGGACGGCAGGGTCGCGGTCACCGCGCCCGACGGCAGCGCGGTCTTCCGTTCGCCGACCCCGCTGATGTGGGACTCGGCGACGACCGCCCCGGCCGGGGCCGCCGCGGACCCGGCCCCGGCCGCGAAGGCGGCGCCGAAGACCGCATCGCAAGCCGCGCCGCAAGCCGCACCGCAGGCGGAGGCCCCCGCGGACGGCGCCCCCGCCACGGCATCGACTCCCGAGGAACCGGGCAGCTCCGCCCAGGTCAAGCGGATCGCGGTGACCCATGCGGCCGACACCCTGACGCTGGTCCCCGACGCCGGCCTGCTCCGCGGCGCCGACACCGTCTGGCCGCTGTACATCGACCCGTACACCAGCCCGATCACCAGCAAGAAGAGCCACTTCGTCACCGTCAAGGAGGGCTGCGCGAGCCAGAGCCCGTACGACGACGCGCAGGACAACGGCGAGGGCGTCGGCTACCAGCGCTGGCAGGACTGCTTCGGCCTGAACCGCGCCTACTACGAGCTGAACATCGCCGGCCTCGACAAGAGGATGGTGATCTCCAAGTCGGTGGTCCACCTGACCTCGACCTACGGCGCCTCCTTCGACTGCGACAACGAGACCGGCGTCCGGCTCGCGACGGTGACCCCGATCAGCGGCTCCACCAGCTGGAACAACCAGCCGGACATCACCGGCGACGGCTACATCGGCGGCACCCAGCAGGTCAAGAGCTCCAACATCAGCCAGAAGTGCGGCAACCACGACGTCAACTTCGACGTGACCGGCCAGATCAGGAAGCTCTCCGGGGTCAAGGACAGCTGGACCTTCGGGCTCTGGGGCAACGAGTCCAAGTCGACGAGCAACAACGACTTCGTCCGCTTCGCCAACAACCCCTACCTGACCACGGTGTTCGACATCGCCCCGGAGACGCCGGACACCCTGGGCACCACCCCGGCCACCCGCGCCCCCGCGAGCAACGGCTGCGCCGGCGCGGCCGACGGCTGGATCGGGCAGTCCGGCCTGGCCGGGGACGCCTCCGACATCACCCTCAACGCCCACCTCACCACCGACATGAGCGGGGTCAACCTGCGCGCCCGGTACGAGGTCTGGGACACCAAGACGGCGGCCGCCGACGGCGGCTCGACCGACAAGGGCGCCCCGGTCAGCAGCTGGGTCAGCAACGGCGGCACCACCCGGGTCAACATCGGCTTCAAGGTCGCGGACGGCCACCAGTACGGGTGGCACGTCAAGGCCGAGGACGGCACCCTGGCGAGCGGCTGGACCGCCAACTGCTACTTCAAGACCGACCTGAGCGCGCCGAGCATCCCGTCCTTCACCGACTCCCCGGTCTTCCCGCCGCTCGGCGGCGACAAGGCGCCCACCGGCCACGCCGGTGACACCGGCGTCAAGATCACGGTGACCTCCAACGACCCGACGCCCACCGGCTGCACCCGCGGCAGCTGCGTCAGCAGCGGCATCGACCGCTTCGAGTACTCGCTGGACGCCAACATCCCGGCCAACGGCGCCGCGGCGGTCAACGCCGTTCCCACCACCGGCGGCAGCGCCACCGGCGACGTCCCGATCGTGCTGAGCGCCGCCCAGTGGGGCGCCCACACCCTGTTCGTCCGGGCCGTCGACAACGCCGGCAACACCCAGGGCACCGTCGGCCAGTACAGCTTCTTCGCGCCCTGGAACCCGGCCACCAAGGTGACCGCCGGCGACGCCGACGGCGACGCGGTGCCCGACCTGCTCGCCCCGACCACCGACGGCGACCTCGTCCTGGTCCGCGGCAACGCCGACCCGGCCGGACCGCCCGTCAGCGCCTCCGCCAAGGCCCAGAGCCCGGACGGCACGGGGTGGGACAACTACCTGGTCGCCCACCGGGGCACCGCCACCGGCACCAACGTCGACGACCTGTTCGCCTACTCCAGGGCGACCCACGAGCTGTACCTCTACCAGAACGACGCCGTGACCCCCGGCGGCGTCACCGGGCACTTCACGCTCACCCAGAACGTGATCCCGATCCGCAACTCCTCCTCCTGCCCGGCCAAGGGCTCGGACGGCACCTGGAAGAACGTCACCCAGCTGCTCGCCCCCGGCAAGCTCGCCCAGTTCGCCGACGCCCCCGACCTGGTCACCGTCGACAAGGGCGAACTCTGGTACTACCCGGGGACGTTCCAGGCCGGCTGCAACCTCGGGGCCGGCGTCCGGATCGGCACCGGCGACTGGTCCGGCACCACGCTGCTCGCCCCCGGCACCGTGGGCGGCGTGCCGACCCTGTGGGCCCGGGACAACGCCACCGGCGCGGTCAGCAGCTTCCCCCTGACCTTCGACGCCGGCCTGCCGACCACGAAGATCGCCGCGCCGACCCACGCCCCGCTGGTCTCCGGCGTGCTGGACACCGCCAACAAGAACCTCTGCCTGGACATCGCCGGCGGCAAGACCGTCAACGGCACCGCGGCCCAGATGTACACCTGCAACGGCACCGACGCGCAGCAGTTCGCGCTCGGCGCCGACGGCAGCATCCACGCGCTCGGCAAGTGCCTGGACGTGCAGAAGGGCGAGACCGCCAACAACACCCTCGTGCAGCTCTACCAGTGCAACAACACCGGCGCCCAGCAGTGGGCCCCCGGACCGTACCCCGGCACGCTGAAGAACCCGCAGTCCGGCCGCTGCCTGGCCGACCCGGCGAGCAACCGCAACCCGCGCACCCAGGTGATCATCTACGACTGCATGAACATCGCCGACCAGAAGTGGGCCGCCACCACCGGCAACGTGCTGCCCGCCGCGCAGAAGGTGCTGCCGCTCGGCGTCGGCGACCGCGACGCCCCGACCGTCGCCTCCCCGGGTGACGTGCAGGGCACCGGGTACCCGGCGCTCTACGCCGGCTCCCGTTCCGGCCGGCTGACCGAGTACCCCGGCGCGGCACCGGCCGGCGGCCTGGCCCAGTTCGGGAACCCGGTCGGCATCGGCAACGTCCGCCAGCCCTCGGCCTGGTGGAAGCTGGACGGCACCGCCGACAGCATCCGCCCGACCGGTGCGCTCACCCTCAACGGCGGCGCCGCCCTCGGCACCGACCCGGCCCGCGGCGGCGTCCTGAACCTGAACGGCTCCACCGCGTACGCGGCGGCCGCCGGTCCGGCGGTGGACACCAGCCGCAGCTACACGGTGTCCGCCTGGGTGCGGCTCACCAGCCTCACCGCCAACTCCACCTTCGTCTCGCAGTCCGGTACCAGCGCCAACGCCCTCCAGCTCTACTACTCCAGCGGCGCCCACGCGTTCGCCTTCGGCCACGCCCACGCCGACGACACCGCCGGCGCCTTCACCAGCGCCTACGGGCCCACCACCGGCGCCCTCGCCCCGAAGACCAACACCTGGTACCACCTGGTGGGCGTCTACGACGCGGACTCCGCCGACCTGCGCCTCTACGTCGACGGCTCGCTCGCGGGCACCGCCGAGTACGCGGGCACGGTCTGGAACGCGACCGGTCCGCTGCAGCTCGGCCGCCGCCTCTACATGGGCGCCTACGGCGAGTACGCCGCCGGCCAGATCGCCGACGTCCAGCTCTTCCCCGAGGCCCTCACCCCGATCGGCGTCTCCTCCCTCGACGGCAGGCGCCCCGTCCCCACCCAGCTGAGCTGAGGCATCCGCCCCTCCGGCGCCCGCGGCCCGTCCACCCCACCCGGGTGGACGGGCCGCGGGCTTCCGGGGCGTCTGGGGTGTCGGGGGTGTCGGGTATCGGGGTGCGGACCACCGGCGCCGACACCGACCGCGGCCGGTCAGCTCGCGCCGGCCGCCGCGCGCAGCGCCGCCAGGACGCGGTCGGTGTCGGTCGCGGTGGTGCGCCAGTTGCTGAAGGCGGCGCGGACCGCGGGCACCCCGTCGTACACCGTCGGAGTCAGGAACGCCTCCCCGGAGGCCGCGACGCGGCGCAGCAGGGCGTCGACGTCCTGCTGCGCGGGCCGCCCGGCGAGGGTGAAGCAGACCACGTTGAGGCGCACCGGCGCGAGCAGCCGGAAGGCCGGATCCCCGGCGAGGGACGCGCCCAGCCGGGCCGCCTCGGCGCAGTTGCGCTCCACGATCTCCTGGTGGCCCGCCCGGCCGTAGGCGGTGAGCGCGAACCAGGCCGGCAGGGCCCGCAGCCGCCTGGAGTTCTCCGGGGCCAGGTGCACCGGGTCCGGGTCGCCGGTCGGGGCGCCGAGGTACGGCGAGGCGTTGTGGAAGGCGGCCACCTGGAGGTCCCGGCGGCGGGTGAACTGCACGGCCGCGTCGTACGGGACGTTCAGCCACTTGTGCAGGTCCACGCAGACCGAGTCGGCCGCGTCCAGACCGTCGACCAGGTGCGCGTGGGCCGGCGAGAGCGCCGCGAAGGCGCCGAACGCGGCGTCGACGTGCAGCCAGAACGGGTACCGCTCGCGCAGCGCGGCGATCGCCCGCAGGTCGTCGAAGTCGACGGTGTTGACCGTGCCGGCGTTGGCGACCACCACGGCCGGACGCCCGTCCAGTGCCGCGAGTTCGTCGGCGAGCGCGGCCACGTCGACCGCCTCCCGCCCGTCCAGCGTCCGCACCTGCCGCAGGGCGCTCCGGCCGAGTCCGAGCACGGACAGCGCCTTCCCGATGCTCGAATGCGCGGCGCCGGACAGGACGTCGACCGGCCCGAGGGCGGCGAGGCCGTCCTGGGTGACGCTGACGCCGCGCCGCTCGCCCACCCACTCACGGGCGACGGCGAGGCCGACGAGGTTCGAGGTCGTCGCGCCGCTGACGAAGACGCCCGCGTGGGCCTCGCCGAGGCCGAAGAGGCCGCGGAGCCAGCCGATGGTCTCCTGTTCCAGGTCGGCCGCGGCCGAGCCGGTCCGGTTGCTGACGTTCTGGTCGAAGGCGGCCGTCAGCCAGTCGCCGGCGAGCGCGGCCGGGGTCGCCCCGCCCGTCACGAAGCCGAGGTAACGGGGGCCGGCGCTGCCGCTGAACCCCGGCTCCCAGCGCTGGACGAACAGCTTCAGCGCGCCGTCGGTGCCGCTCCCCTCGTCGGGCAGCGGCTCCACGGGCCCGGGCGCGCCGGGCGTCACCACCGGCCGGTCCGCGAGGCCCGCGAGCACGTGCGCGGCGCGATCGCCGACCGCGTCGAGGAGTTCGGGCAGTCGGGCGAGGTCTTCACCGAGGCGAGGATGCATGCGGACAGCCTAGGCTCGGGCCCGGCCGGGGCCAACGGCCCCCGGGGCGGGACGCGGCCCGCGGGCCGTGGGACGGCCGCGAGCTTCTGCCGGTGCCCCCGGCGAGGCCCGACTCCCCCGCCAGGGCGCGTACTTCAGGGGCGCCGTCACCTGCGGCTCTTCCCGCCGGTGAGCGGAGGCGTCCAGCGTCCCGGGGCCCTGCCCTCAGGGCTCACCGGCCGGGCCGACACGTCCAGCGGCGTCGCACCGGGTAGGGCGGGCGCCCGCCGCGACGCGGCGCCGGGCAGACGGTTTCCGAACTCGTCCGCGGTACAGGGGTTTGCCGCACGCGATCGGGGTCAGAAGTGCCGCGGGGCGTCGCGCCTCCCGATCGGGGCCATCCCCCCCGGACCGGTCGGGACCGCGCGCGACGCCCGTGCGGTTCCCAGGGTCCGCCGCCACCCCCCTCCCGGCGGCGGACCTGGGCCCGCTCCCCATCTCCGTCGTACGCCGGGCGTGACCCTTCGGGTCGGCGGCCGCCGACACCCCCGTGCCCCGTCGTACAGCTGAACCCGCCTCAGCGGCCCACCACGGCCGGGGCGGCGCCGTGAGGGCCTCGGCGGGAGCGGCCGGTTTCACCCATCCTCTACAGTCCTGTAGATTTTGGCTGGCAGCGGGCCGAACCGGCCCGGCCGGAGCGCGACCTGGTGGCGACACCGACGCGCCCGTGCCGACGCAGTGCCGATCGAGTGCTCCGGGGGAAGCGACCGTGGTCCCACCGCTCAGGCTCCGCCCGGAGGGCCGAGTCGGTGGCGGGCACATCCTGGCCCGTGGTGACGGTCGGCGCACGCGGATCGGCAGCCGGGACCACCACGGCCGTGACGGAGCGCGAACTCTGCGGCCGGCGTCGGCAGCGCGGGTGGGCCCCGCCGCCCGGGTGGCGGCGCCTCCCTGACGACGTGCCACCGCGCGCTGTCCGGACGCCCGCCTCTGACGGAGCGTGCCCAGGCCGAGAGCCGCGCCCGCAGGACACCATGGAAACAGCAGGAGGAACAGTGAAGTCGCGCATCATCGCGAGAGTCGTCCCCGCCCTCGTTCTGGCAGGCCTGATGCTGGGCTCGCCGGGCGTCGCCGCGGCCGCGCCGGCCGCGGTCCACGCGGCCGGGTCCGTCGCCCGGCCCGCGGAGTCCGGCATCGACCGGGCGGGGGCCGGAGCGGCGCCCGCCGTCGCGCAGCCGGTCGAGAACCGCTCGGCCCGGGCCGCCGCGCTCGCGGCCGACGACAAGAAGGAGAAGAAGAAGGGCGGCTTCTTCAAGAAGCTCGGCATAGCCGTCCTCGTCGTCATCCTGTTGATCGTGCTGTTCGCCGTCGGGCTCGTCGTCGCGATCGTCTTCGCGATCCGCGCCATCTTCCGGCGCCGCCGGGAGGCGTGAGCACCGGCCCGGGTGCCGGGGGCGGGGGGCCGTGCGGCCCCGGCCCGGGCCGGGACGAGTGCGCCGGGCCACCGCCGGCGGGCGGTGGCCCTCCCCCAATTGGTGCGCGCAGACGTCTTGGCAGAAGGAGGGGGCCTTCCCTACCGTCGAGTAACGCAATCGACCGACGCCCACCCCCCACTCTGCACGTCTGCGCGAAGGAGCGGCGATGTCCCCGCACGCGTTATCGTCCGACGCCCGCCCGTCCCGCCGGTCCCGGCCCGTCAGGGCCGCCGTGGGCGCCCTCTCGGCCGCCCTCGTCCTGCCCCTCGCCGCCGTCGCCCCGGCCGCCGCGACGGCCGGGCCGGCCCCCGGGCACGTGCGCGCCCTGCGCGAGGTGATGTTCGTCGGCAACAACTGGGACGGCACCGCGGACGTCATCCGCTCCACCGGTGACCTGGCCAGGATCGGTCGTGTCAACGTCGTCCCCGACAAGGACCAGCGGCTCACCGAGATCTACCTCAACCCCGTCAAACTCGCCTACTTCCTGGGCATCCGGCTGGGCCCGGGCGAGGGCCACGACCAGTTCGTCGACGACATGTACTCCACCCCGGACGGGTCCGCGGTGGTCGTCTCGCGCCCGAGCTTCGCCGACGTCGTCTCCATCGACCTCGCCACCGGGCGGATCAACTGGCGCTTTCCCGTGTCGGGCTACCGCTCGGACCACATGGCGCTCTCCCCGGACGGCACCCGCGTGGCGGTGTCCGCCTCCACCTCCAACACGGTCCATGTGCTGGACGTCCGCACCGGCGCGCAACTCGGCTCGTTCGCGACCGGGGACAAGCCCCACGAGAACCTCTTCACCGACGGCGGGCGGCGGATCTGGAACATGTCGATCGGCGAGGTCAACACCGCCCTCGACGCGCCGTGGCTGGACTGGACGAAGGGCGACCGCCGGATCACCGTGGTCGACGCCGACACGTTCGCGCCGGTCAGGGTCATCGACATGCGGGAGCGGCTGGACGCCGCCGGCCGCTCGGACCTCTCCGACGCGATCCGCCCGGCGGCGTTCACCCCGGACGGGTCGACGCTCTACTTCCAGGTGTCCTTCTTCAACGGCCTGGTCGAGTACGACGTCGCCGCCGACCGGATCACCCGGGTCAAGACCCTGCCGAAGAACCCCGCGACCAGCGAGGACCGCACCACCTGGGTCAACGACTCGCGCCACCACGGCCTGTCGATGAGCCCGGCCGGTGACAAGCTCTGTGTCGCCGGCACCATGGACGACTACGCGACCGTGGTCGACCGGGCCACGCTCCAGGAGGGCCCGCTGGTGCCCGCCTCGAAACCGTACTGGGCCACCGTGAGCGGCGACGGCACGGCCTGCGTGATCTCCGAGAGCGGCGCCGACCAGGTCACCGCGATCGACTTCGCGACCGGACAGAAGACCGTCTCCGTACCGGTCGGCGACCACCCGCAGCGCGTGCGCCTCGGCCACGTGCCGGCCGACTGGACCGGCCCCTCGGGGGCGTGACCCGGGCCCGGCCCGGCCGACCGGACGACCGGCCGTCCGGCCGGCCCCGCCGCCCGTTCGCCGCACGGACACTGCCGGGACGGGCGCGGTGGGGCGGCTACCGGGACAGCGCCCGGTCCGACGGGGTGCCGGTGTCCGCTCCCGGACCGGGGCGGCGCCGGACCAGCCGCAGCGCCACCGCGACGGCGCCCAGCAGGACGCAGGTGCCCAGGGCGGCGTGCAGGAGCAGCACGTCGAGCCGGTCCGCCGCCAGGTAGGCGCCGACGGCGAGCGCCACCAGGGCGCACACCCCGCGGTCGATGATCGACTCCAGGGACAGCAGGGTCGCCCGGTAGGGGGTCGGCGGGATGGCCGCGTTGATCAGGTAGCGCTGGACCGGGTAGGCGAGGCCGGTGGCGGCGGCGAACACGCACAGCCACGCGATGGTCGCCGCCGCACCGGACAGGGCGGTGGCGGCCAGCGATCCGGCCATCACGAGGCTCAGCACGGTCACGGCCGCGGTGTCCGAGAGCCTGGCCCGGATCCAGCCGGGCCGGGAGGAGCCCAGCGCCTCGGCCACCGTCATCGCGGAGAGCACCGCGCCGTGGTCGGCGACCGGGACGGCCCTGGCCAGCAGCAGCGGCTGGAACAGGTTGACCTGGCAGATCCGGGCCAGGGTGAAGATCGCCACGCCCTGGACCATCAGCGGTCCCAGGGCCCGGGAGGTCCGCAGCACCTTCCACGCCTGACGCACCGAGTCCAGGAACCCGCCGCCGGGCACGGCCGCGGCCGGCGCGCCGTTCCGGGCGCCCGTCCCGGCCGGCGGAGGCGCCGAGGGCGGCGGGGGCAGCGCCGGCAACGCGGCGGCGCAGGCCAGGGAGCCGAGGGTGCAGGCGGCGGTCAGCAGGTAGGGCGCCTGGTGGACCGTACTCATCAGCACGCCCACCAGCGGCCAGCAGGCGATCTTCGCCCACAGGCCGAGGGCCCGCGCGGTGCCCTCCGCCTGCACGTAGCGCTCTCCGGCGCCCTCGGCGTGCAGGTACTCGTAGAGGTAGGCGCTGGAGGCACCGGAGACCAGGGAGCGGGCGGCGGCGATCGCCAGGAAGTGCAGCAGGAAGCCGGTCGCGGAGGGCAGCGCCACCGGCACCAGGTTGGCGGCCGTCATCACCGCGGCCCCGAGCCGCAGGCAGGTCCGCTGCCCGATCCGGTCGGCGATGAAGCCGGTGGGGACCTCCAGCAGGCAGAAGGCGACGTAGTAGACGCTCTGGATGCCGAAGATCTGGCTGTCCGACAGGCCGGCCTGCCGCTGGTACTCGTAGAAGACCGGCATCCACCACAGCAGGTTGAACAGCAGTTGGAAGCCGTTGTTCAGGCGGACCACCCGGCGGACCCCGGGCGGGGCGGCGGGACCGCGCTTGACTCGGCCGAGCAGGGACACGGGCTTGCCTTCCTTCGCGTCGGGGAGGTGGTTCCGCGGCCGCTCAGCCGTTGTAAGGGCGCAGTTGCAGCAGGTGGACCCGGCCGCCGGGGGCCAGCAGCCACTCCACGTCGAGGGGTGCGGCGAAGGTGTAGTCCGCGGCGAAGTGGGACTGGAGCAGGCGTCCGGCCAGGGCGAGCCGGCCGAGGTGTGCCCGGGTCTCGGCGTCGAGGTCCTCGGCGGCGGCGCCGAGCGAGAGCGTCCGGCCGCCGCCCTCCACGGTGTTGTAGAGGTACTGCAGCGGCAGCGCGGTGCCGTCGACCACCGCCGAGGTCGAGCCGGGCGCGCAGTTGAGGTAGACGTTGCGGAAGTCCGCCCGGTTGGTGGGGTTGCAGGTGACCATCACTCCACCGAGCGGGGACGGCTCGTAGCGCTGGACGATCACTCCCATGAACGTGTCGTCCAGGGAGATGCCGGCCTCGTGGCGCAGCCGGACGCTGCGCGGCGACAGCAGCGAGGCCCACACCTGGCGGATCGCGTCGAGCAGGCCCGGCAGGTCGGTGACCTTGGTGTGCGACTCGTAGATGCCCGCGGCGGAGAAGCCCGGCAGGTCCTCGGCGTTGGAGGAGGAGCGCACCGCCAGCCGCCCGGCGCCGGCGAGGTGGCGCACCGCGTGCGCGTCCAGCGCCCGCACCAGGTCGTCGGGGACGGGGGTGGCCACGATGAGGTGCTGGAGCTGGACGCAGACCGAGTCGACCGCGTCCATCGCGCCGAGTTCGAGCGCCATCTTCAGCTTGCCGATGCTCTGCTGCACGGCCCGGGAGGAGTCCAGGAAGCGCTGCTGGACGGCGAACGGCACCGCGATCCCCTCGGGCGCGCTGACGTGCCGGGACAGGAAGTCCGCCGCCGCCTGGACGAGGTCGGCGTCCGCGGCCACCCCCAGCCGCCCGGCCAGGTGGCCCAGCAGGTCGGGTCGCGGCGCGCGGGGCACCGAGTAGTAGCCGGTCAGCCGGGCCGATCCGTGGCGCAGCACGTGGTGGAGTTCGCCCAGGTTGGCCGCCTTGGTGCCGTAGCCGCGGCGGTCCCCGGCGCGCAGCCGGGAGAGCGGCACGATCGGTACGTCCTCCACCCGGGGGGCGTCGATCCGGATGCGCTGGGTGTGCCAGACCGGCTGGGTGAGGTCGGCCGGCTCCTCGGCCCGCTCGATGGTGACGCCGTCAGCACTGACCTCGTAGCGGACCCAGCCGCCGTCCAGGTCGTCAGCGGCGATCCGGTCGAGGGCGCCGCGCACGATGGCGTTGGGTATCCCCCAGCCGGCGGCCAGCATGTTGGTGTGCGACAGCGGGGTGGTGGGCAGGGCGTTGACCAGGCCGGCCAGCCGGGGGATGTCGTCGGGGACGACCGGCATGGCCACGATGTCGTACCAGGTGAGGTCCGCCCGGGCGGCGCGGTACGCGTCCGCGTCGGCGAAGGCGCGCAGCCGGCCGGTGGCCGAGCCCAGAGTGAGCGGGACGAAGGGCCGCGCGGCGAGCAGCGCGTCCGAGCCGGTCCGGGGCAGGACGCTCTCGGGCACGGCCGCCAGAGCGTTCTCCTGCGCGTGGTTGGCCGGCTTCACCAGCAGGGCGAGGGACTGGTCGAGGTGCTCGCGGACGAAGCGGTGGAACTCGGTGAGCAGGTCGGCGCCCATGGTGTCGGCCTCGGTGGTCTCCAGGACCATGAACGGCTCGGTCGACCGGCTGGGCTGGTCGGCCTGGCTGGGCCGGTTCACCTGATCGCCGGCGTGCAGGGAGAGCACGCCGAGCAGGAAGCGCCGGTCCGGGTCCTGGTAGACGCTCCGGTTGAAGCCGTCGAGGTCGGCGTCGAGCTCCTCCAGGGTCAGGCCCTCGATCGTGGTGGCGATGTAGTCGACGTGGAACGGGTGCACGGCGCTGTCGAGGATGTGCCACAACGCCTTGTGCCGGTCGACGACGACCTTGACGTAGGGATGGCCGCCGAGCGTGCCGCAGAGCCGTTCGAAGAGCGGCATGGTGAGACGCGCGCCGATCACCGCACCGGTCTCGGTCCCGGTGTCCGTGTCGCTCTCCGTGCCGAGCATCGCGTCGGTCTCCGTGCCGAGCGGCGCGCCGTCCGGCGCCGCGTTCGTGGCCTCGTTCGGCGCCGCATTCGTGGCCTTGTTCGGCGCCGCGTTCGTGGCCTCGTTCGGCGCCGCGTTCGTGGCCTCGTTCGTCTGCGGGCCTTCGGCGCCCGCCGACGCGCCGGGGTGGGCGGTCACCGGCTCGCTCCGGTCGTCAGGTGGGCGGTCAGTGCCTTGGGCAACGCCTCGATGATCCGGGTGCAGTCCGCCACCAGGACGTCCGCCGACCTCGCGGTCAGGAAGCACAGGGCAGCCATGGTGTTGGCGCCCTCGGCCCGCTCGTACGCGGGCATCGGGGTGCCGGCGGGCAGGCTGCGTTCCCGGACCGGCTCGATCGTGGAGCCGGGGCTGAGCAGGTCCGTCCAGTCCACGGCGTCGAAGTCCCAGCGCGGCTGCTCGCTCCAGGGCTCGCCCGCGCGGTCGGCGGCGAGGATCACCAGCGAGCCGGCGGCCCCGGCGGCCCCGGCGGGCCCGGTGCCCCCGGCGCCGGTGAGCATGGCGGGCGGGTAGGCGACGGGCCGCCCGAGCAGTTCGCGCGTCAGCATGCCGATCATGTCGAGTCCGAAGACGGCCTCCACCTGCCGGGTCGTCATCACGCCCCCGAACCGGGCGGCGGTCTCGATCAGCCACATGTCCCGTCCGCCGGGGGCGAGTTTGATCTCGGTGTGGGTGGCGCAGGTGTCCAGACCGAGCGCGTCCACGGCGGCCCGGGAGGCCGCCTCGATCCGGCGCTGGAGGGGTTCGGACAGGTCCGCCGGAGCGATGCTCGCGCGCTCGGTGAAGGGCGGGACGGTCGGCAGCCGGCCGGTGAGGCACAGCGGGTGGTAGACGCCGCCGGCGACGATGCCCTCCACGCTGACGTAGTCGCCCCAGCCCGGATCGGCGAACCAGCCCCGGGTGCCGCCGGTGACGATCTCCTCCAGCAGGAAGTCGCTCACCCCCTCGTCGGCGGCGTGCAGTTCGGCGTATCCCTCCTCGGCGGAGGAGGCCATCACGGACCGGCCGAGCCGCCAGGCGCGGCCCGCCTCCCGGGCGTCGCGCACGGTGAGGTGCGCGGTCGATCCGGCGCTCCACGCGGCCTTCAGCAGCAGCGGCGGGGTCAGCCGTCGGAACGCCTCGTCGATGTCGGCGGCGCCGTGGATCTCGGCGAAGCCCGGGACGGGTACGCCGGCGTCACGCCAGATCCGCCGCATCAGGCGCTTGTCGCGGGCCGCCGCGACGTGCTCCCCCGGGCCGGCCAGCCCGAGCCGGCGGCAGGCGAGGGCCACGGCCACCACCGCGTACTCGGAGAACGTCAGCACGGCCTGCGCCGCGACGCGTTCGGCGTGGTCGGCGATCAGCTCGACCAGCGCCGTCCCGCCCGCGGGCGGCGCCTCGGTGACCGACGCGCAGGCCGGCCGCCAGGTGTCCGCCGTGACCTGCGGCAGTGGCGCGAGCGCCAGCAGATGGACCTCGCCGTGCGCCGCCATGCGCGGGACCGCGTACTCCAGGGGCGGACCGCCCCTCGCATGCACGAACAGGATGCTGCTCATCTCGCTCCTCGGGGTTGGGCGGACAGGGACGTTGCCTGTCGTGTCGGGTGCCCGGTGGCCGGCCCGTCCTCGGGCGCCCGGACCACGGCGGGGGCGCGGCACCCCGGTGCGGCGTGCACCGCACCGGAGGACGGATGCCCGGTTGTACCGTTGCCGACAGCAGCAGCTGACCGGCCGTCACGTGCTTTCGGCCTGACGTCGGCAGTGCATCTCCGCCTCGGGCCGGGCCTGTCTCTATCCTCAGCAGCCATGCTTGTCATGCACCAATCGGACTGGACCCCGACCGAGACTTTCCGCCACCCGGCACAGGCCACCGGCACCGGACCCGGTCGGCAGCCCGACCCCGCCCGGACACGCCCGCACGATCGGGGCCGCGCCCGCACCCGCCGGGCGCCGCACTCCGCTCCCCCGCGCCGACCATGACCGGCGAAGTCGCGAGCGGGCGGCACCGGAGAAGCGCCGGTACGCGGCGGCAGCGCCCGTTTGGGCCTCGGACCGCTGGGCCCGCCCCCGCCCGCCGTGGCCGCGGCAGAGCCAGGTGGCGGGCCGGTTCGACGCCCGGCCCGGGATCCTCCACCGGCATCGTGCGGGGCCGTCGGACGCCGGCCCCCACCAGCCCGTGCCGCCCGCCTCGCCGCAGCCGACGATGGCCGGAATCGTCTCCCGCCCGTGGTGGGTCGGGCACCGCTCGGCCCGGCGGCTGCCGGCCCGCCGTCCCGGGAAGGGCGTGGCGCTCCTCTCCGCGGGCGAGCGGCTCGACCTCCGCGCCACCCTCAGCAGGGCCGCCGGGACGCGCCCCCGCCGACCGCGCTGCTCCTCGGCCCGCCAGTACACGAAGCGGGGCGGGACCTCGCCCAGGTGACGACGGCAGCGATGGGCTCCCCTACGGGGTGGTCTCCGGGGGGATCACCCCGTCGCCGAGACCGTCAGTCGTCCAAGGGACGCTCGTGCATCCAGTCCAGGCAGCCCGGCATCAGAAAGCACGCGTAGAGGACCTGGAGGACCACCAGCAGCACGGCCGACCAGGACCCGAACATGAGCCCGACCAGCAGCGGGAGGGCACTGGGCAGCAGGGCGACGACGGCTCCCACCCCACCACCCCGGCCCGCTCTCGGCGCCACCGCCAGAAGGAGCACGAGGATGGGGAACGTCACCAGGCAAGCCACGATGGACAGCGGCCACACGTACGTCGCGAAGTCCGCCCGCGCGAACCCGTCCCGGCCCCGTCCTCCCGACGCCGACAGCCCCAGCACGACGAACACCAGAGCCGGTGGAACGAAACAGCAGGCGAGGTAACGCACCATCGCCTTTCCCACCCAGTGAAGCTCACACCTCCACTGCTCCGCCGACCGGCCGGTCGCCAGCCGGGCCAAGAGGATCAGTACGGCCACCCCCACGACCGCCTCCAAGAAGACGATGGTCCCGTGCTCGGCGGGCAACCACACGACCACCCCGACCGGCAACGCACCGAGCAGTACCACCGCAACGGCCACGAACACCGTCCGGACGGAAGCACTCCGCTGGCCCAATCACTCCACCCCCAGGATTGAACGCGTTCAAATCATCCGGGCGCCACTCTCCCACACCCTCCCGGCAACGACCCGAGCGTGGGTCGAGCGGCCCGGCCACCAAGGGGCCGGCGGGCGGTCGGGGGCGAGGACGACCCTTCTATCTCCGATCCACGTTGTTCCTAGAATGGCGGGGTGAACGACATCGATGCGATCGCACTGTTGCAGGATCCGGTGCGGCGACGCCTGTACGAGTACGTGGTGGCGCAGGGCCGCGAGGTCGGCCGCAACGAGGCCGCCGAGGCGGCCGGGGTGGCGCGCACTCTCGCCGCGCACCATCTGGACCGGCTGACCGAGGCCGGGCTGCTGGAGAGCGGCAGCCGTCGGCTGTCGGGCCGCTCGGGGCCGGGGGCGGGCCGTCCGGCCAAGGTGTACACGCGGGCGCCGGGCGAGCGCTCGGTGTCCCTGCCCGCCCGTGACTACCGGACCGTCGCCGAGCTGCTCGCGGAGGCCGCCGAGCAGGCCGGGCTGGATTCCGGGCTGTACGCGGCCGCGCGCCGCCGGGGGGAGGCGCTGCGCGGCTCGGCGGAACCCTGCGGCGGTCTCGCGGAGGCCATGGAGTTGCTGGCCGCGCGCGGGTACGAGCCGCGTCTGGACACCCTCGGGGAGGACCGGGGTGCCGAGGGCGACGACGCCGCCGACGGCGTCGAGGGGGCGACCGGGGCGGTGGCCGAAGCGGGGGTGGTCCGCATGCGCAACTGTCCCTTCCACGCGGTCTCCGAGCGCTTTCCGCCCCTCGTCTGCGGCATGAACCTGGCCCTCCTGGAAGGGCTGCTCGGAGTGGACGGCCCCGTCCGCGCCCGGATGGACGCGCGGCCCGGGGACTGCTGCGTGATCGTCGAGCCTTCTAAAACCAATACTGATTGACATAGAAAAGCGAGCCGTGCTGGGATGAGGCCATGACCTCCTCCACGCACGCCCTCCACCTGGCCCAGCTCAATGTCGCCACCCTCCGGCACCCCCTCGACGACCCCCGCACCGCGCCGTTCGTCGAGCTGCTCGAACCGATCAACACCGCCGCCGACGGTGCGCCAGGCTTCGTGTGGCGGCTCACCGAGGACGGCGAGGCCGACGCGACCGGACTGCGCCCGGCGGGCGAGAACGTCATCGTCAACCTGTCGGTGTGGGAGAGCCAGGAAGCCCTCTGGGACTTCACCTACCGCAGTGGCCACCTGGACGCGACACGACGGCGGCGCGAATGGTTCCACCGGCACGCCGAGGCACACCTGGTGCTCTGGTGGATCCCCGCCGGTCACCTCCCCACCGTCGGCGAGGCCTTGGCGCGACTGGCCGACCTGCGGGAGCACGGTCCGTCTCCCCGCGCCTTCACCTTCGCGTCCTCGTTCACGCCCACCGAGGCCGCCCCGCAGCCCGCGCCGTGACACCGGCTCCGCCCTCGACGGCGGTCGGCGGCCGGGCCACCCGGTCCGGGGCGCCGCCTGCCGGGTCAGTCAACGGCGGAGACGGTACCCGGCCCTGCGGGCAGTCGTGCGTCGACCTCGATCTCGATCTTCATCCGGGGGTCGGAGAGGCCGCATTCGAGCATCGTCGCGGCCGGTCGCACCGCCCCGAAGGTGCGGCGCAGGGCGGGCCAGCACGGCGGGAAGTCCTCGCGATCGGGCAGGAGGTACCTGACCCGGACGACGTCCGCGAAGGTGCAACCCGCCTGTGCCAGTGCCTCCGCGATGTTGCGCAGGCACTGCTCCGCCTGCTCCGCCACGTCGTCGGAGATGGTCATGGTCGGGTAGTCGAACCCGGTCGTCCCCGACACGTGCACCCGGTCGCCGTCCACCACCGCCCGGGCGTAGCCGATCTCCTCTTCGAAGGTGGAACCGCTCAGGATCGCGCGTCGCTCTGTCATGCGCCGAAAGCTAGGCAACCAGCGGGTGATATGTCCAATAGCACGGAAACCATCGTGTGATATCTCTGGCGGTATGGATCGCCCGGAACTCGGACTGCACCAACTCCACGCCTTCGCCGTGCTCGCCGAGGAACTCCACTTCGGACGCGCGGCGGAGCGGCTGGGCATCGCACAACCGCCGCTCAGCCAGCAGATCCGCCGTCTGGAGGCGAAGGTCGGGCACCCGCTGTTCACCCGGGCACCGGGCCGGGTCGCGCTCACCGCGGCAGGACAGGAGCTCCTGCCGGCCGCGCGGCACGCGCTCGACGAGGTCGCCGCCGCGCTGAGCGCGGCGCGGGCCGTCGCCGACGGCGAGGCCGGTCGCATCCGGATCGGCTTCTCCGGGTCACTCGCGCTGAGTGTCCTGCCGGGCCTGCTGCGCGCCTACCACGACCGGTACCCCGCGGTGGAGATGGAGATCCGGGAGATGACCACGGCGGTGCAGGTGACCGCCCTGCACGAGCAGGTGATCGACCTCGGGCTCCTGCGGGAGCCGCCGGACGAGCCGGGGCTGCTGAACGAGGTGATCCTGTCCGAGGAGTTCGTCGCCGTCCTGCCGCGGTCCCACCCCCTCGCGGCCCGACGCGTGGTCCCCGTCGAGGCGCTGGCGGGCGAGCCGTTCGTGCTGCTGCCCCGCAGCGCCGGACCGACAGTGCTCGACCGGATCCTCCACCTGTGCCGCGACGCGGGATTCGAGCCGCGCCTCGGACAGCAGGCGGTGGAGTGGCAGACGGTCTCCGCGCTAGTGGAGGCGGGGCTCGGCGTCTCGCTCGCCCCGGCGAGCATCCGCCGGATCCGGCTGAAAGGCGTCGCGTACCGCCGGATCGAGCCGAACACCACACGCACCACCGTCGCGATGACCTGGCGGCGCGACGACCGGAATCCCCTGGTCGCGCGGTTCCTGGAGGAAGCCCGTCGCGAACCCTGAACCCGTTCGGTGGGCAGGTGGCGGCACGCTCCGGCTGGGGGCCGGCGGGTGGTCGGGGCGGCCGGGCCGGGCACGGTCCGGCCGCCCCGGCGGGCGGCGCCGTACGAGCTCGGCGCCGCCGGGGTGCACGTGTCAGGAGTCGCTATGCCGCGCCGGTGATCCCGGGCGCGACGTACCGGCGGTGGAGCGGGGCGAAGGACACCTCCGGAGCCCCGCTGATCCCGGCCGTCGCGATCGCGGGGGTGAGGTGCTGGGCCATGAACGCCTCGAACGCCTCCCGGGACTCCCACACATCGGTCACGTGGAGACCCCGCGCGTCGAACCAGGCCACATGCAGCTGTCCCCCGGCCCCGGGGACCTGCTCCCAGTCCACGGCGTCCCGCACCGTGTCGTACTGCTCCGGCGTCGCGTCGGCCCAGAGCATCGACATCACCACGGCCATGACCACTCCTCCTTCATCGGCGTCCAGGTATCCACCCCGACCAGCCAACCCCCGGCCGCCACCACGCGCACGCCGTGACAGCCGACCGGACCAGCCGCCTCTCCGACCTCTCCGGCATCGACGGGAACGAGGCGGGCGACGGGGCGCGGCCGGAGCAACGAGCTACCGGCACAGCTAGGGGCTCGTGGTGACCTCCCGGCCGACGCCGCCGCTCAGCCGGAGTGCACCCGCCGCCGGGCGTGCTCCGCCCAGTCGACGATCTGGATCGCCGCGCCCGCGGCCTCCTCGCCCTGGCAGCGGGTGTGGTGGCGGCGGGCGATGCCGTCCAGATCGAGGTGGCGGCCGAAGGCGGGGTGTCCGGCGAGCCGCCGGGCGTGGGCCCACACCCGGGAGTGCTCGGCGATGCGATGCACGGCGGTGGCGTCCAGGTGCCAGCGGTGCACGGTGTCCAGCCGCACCAGGGTCACCCAGAGCTCCACGTCCGCGAGGGTCAGCTCCTCGCCCAGCAGGAACTCCCGGGTGGCCAGGCGGTGCTCGATCGCGGCCAGCCCGTCGAGCAGGCTCCGCAGGGCCGTCGCGCGCTCGGCCGCGGTGGCGTCGGCCCGGCCGGCGCGTTGGGCCGGGGCGTTGATGCTCCGCTCGCACAGCTCCCGGACCGCCTCGATCGCCGTGTCGAGGCCGCACGGGTGGAGGTCGGGGCCGGGGAACCGCCGGGCCAGGTCGGTGAGGATCTCGGTGGTGTCGGTGCTGACGATCCGTCCGCTCCAGCTGTCGCTGAGCACCGGCGCCACGGCCGGCCCGGGGTACTGGTGCGCGCTCGCCTCGTACAGCGGCCGCAGCGCCAGGTACCCGCCGGCGCCGTCGTCCGGCAGCGCCGGCAGCAGGGTCACCGGGAGGGTGTCGTCGAGGCCGAGCAGGCTGTGGGTGACGGCGATCTGCAGACAGTGCGGACAGGACAGCGTGAGGTGCAGCCGGTAGCGGTGCGGCACGGCGTAGTACCCGCTGCGGGCGTCGCGGCCGATCCGGCCGCGGAGGGAGGGGACGGCGGAGGAGGAGGCGTCGGACATGGGTCTCCCAGGGGTCGGGGGTGCGCGCACGCGCGTGCGACGCATCGGGTGCGGGAGGAGCGGGGGAGGGCGGAACTCGGGGCGGGCGAGTGCCCGGTGGGGAATCAGACGGCGAGGGCCGCCGGGCCGTGGGGAGCGGGCGCTCCTGCCAGGCTGCTGCAGACCCGCTGCAGGTCGATGTGGCGGCGGCACGTCAGCACCGGGCGCAGCCGGA
Organism: Kitasatospora sp. NPDC086009; assembly: GCF_044540385.1. Classification (NCBI taxonomy): domain Bacteria; kingdom Bacillati; phylum Actinomycetota; class Actinomycetes; order Kitasatosporales; family Streptomycetaceae; genus Kitasatospora; species Kitasatospora sp. NPDC086009. The sequence continues at coordinate 409,757 of NZ_JBITSA010000004.1, read as the reverse complement.
CAGCGTGGGCCACGCCATCGACGACCGGCTCCGCGTGCCTCACGGCTCTCCCACCCACGTTCGAGGATTCCTGCTCCGGAGTGTCATCCCGGATCCGCGCCGCGTCAAGGGCCCCGGCACCGGAGGACCGACCGTCCCGCATGGTGGGACGCGCGTCCCGCTCCGGCCGGACCGGCGCGCCCGCAGAAGACGGAGGCTCGTAGCGAACGCCGGTGCGCCGGCCGTGGGTTCACCCCCCGGGCCCCGGCGGGGCCGCCGAGGCGCGGTGCCCGGCCGGAGCCCCCTGACTTCACGTCAGGCGCGCCGCGGGGACGGCCGCGGCAGGGGTGTCTCAGTGCGCGGGCCGCCAGCCGAGCGCGGGGCCGAGGCCGGTGGCGATGTCGGTGAGGATCTGGACGTAGTCCTCGAAGTCGAAGGAGAACGGCAGTGCGAAGACGACCTCGTCGACCTCCCGGAACCCGGCGTGGGCGTAGAGCTGCTCGGCGATCTCGGCGGACGTGCCGATCAGGTCCGGGGCGAAGAGCATCCGCGCCGGTCCCTGCGGGGCAGTGGTGCGCGGAATCCGACTCCGCACGTACGCGCGGTACTTGGCGCGCTGCTGCGCCGAGGCCCCGTCGGTGGGGATGACGACCAGCCCCTGGGAGACCCGGGCGCTGGCACCGGCGGGGTGGTGGGCGCGGAAGGCGGCGATCTGCGAGCGCTGGATCTCGGCGAAGTCCTCCGACTCCTCGGCCCGCACCACGCTGCTGGTGAGCAGGCTCAGCCCCTGCTCGCCTGCCCACCGGGCCGAGCGCAGGCTCCCGCCGCCGTACCACAGGCGGTCCGCCAGACCGGGCGCGACGGGCTGGACGCGGTCGGAGTACACCTCGATGCCCTCGGTCCCGCTGAAGTCGGTGGCCCGCTCGCCGCGGACGAAGTCCAGCAGCCGGCGCACCCGTTCGTAGCTGAAGTCCTCGGCCTCGGCGGTGTCGGGGTAGAGCGCGGGGGCGATCCGGTCGTAGTGCCCGGGACGGCCCACGCTGACACCGGGGTTGAGCCTGCCGCCGGACAGGAGGTCGACGGTCGCCAGGTCCTCGGCCAGCCGCAGGGGGTTCTCCCACCCCAGCGGGATGACCGCCGTGCCCAGGTGGATGCGGCTGGTGCGCTGGGTGGCCGCGGCCAGCACCGCGACGGGTGAGGAGATCCCGTACTGCAGGTGCCGGTGGCGCAGCCAGGCGCTGTCGAATCCCAGGCGCTCGCCGAGTTCGACGAGCCGCAGCGTCGACTCGTGCCCGTGGCGGGGATCGGCCGGGTCGAACAGGCCGATGGTCAGGAATCCCAGCTTCCGAAGCGGTTGCGAGGGCGAGGGCACCGGTTCCTCCGTCCTCCGCGACGGGCCCGGTCGGAGCTGCGCGGTTCGACTGTCACGGCCCGGATTTCGATCACCGGACGTCGGCCCCACACTCACACAACGCCCGGCGGCGCTCAAGTGCTCCACCGGAAGCGCAATCCGGGGAAACACGCACGTGACGCGCCCGTCAAGGACCGCGCGGTCCGGGGGCGAGAGACGTCGCCCGGTCGGTTCCGCGTGGGCCGCCGCCCGCGCGCAGGGCGGCGGTCCGCCGCGGAACCGTCAACGCGTCAGAGGATCTGGATGTCCTTCACCTTCGGAGGGTTGTTGGGGAAGGTGATGTCGTGCCAGCGGTCGATCCGCACCGAGTCGCCGTTGGCGTCGTAGTAGATCAGGTCGTTGTTCCCGGTGGAGATGCGGTCGACCCACCAGTTGCCGAAGCTCGTCCTTCCGGCGTTCGCGTAGCAGTCGACGCTCTGGCGCCCGTCGAGGTGCGACCAGATCTTCAGGAAGTCCTCGCCACCGACGCACTCCACGTGGTTGATGGCGTAGGCGTTGCCGCTCGGCAGGGTGATGGTGAACGCGGTGGCCGTGGCGAGTGCCACGGCCAGGGAACGCGCGAGCCTCATCTTCTTCGAAAGCACGAGCTCTCCTTGCTGGGGGAAACCGACGCATGGTGCCCGGCCCCGTCGGCGGTGTCGCGCCCTGGCGGAGCGTTGAGGTCGCCGGGGCACGGAACCGACGGGAGATCGCCCCGGGCCCCGGCCGGGGCCCGGGCCGAGGGGGTCCGGGACAGCCAACATAGCGACCGCCGTTCCCCCGTCCGGCGGATACGTTCCGGACACGAAGGACCGGGGAGGAATTTCACCCGTTCGTGGAGAGCGGCTCCCACGAGGCCGGCCGAGGAGCCGGGATTTCCGGATCCGGAGCCAGTCGCGACGGCTCGGCACCCGGCGGCCGAACGGCCGGGGTCAGACCTCGCGCGCGGGCCCGGCGGCCGGCGGGGCCGCCGCTCGGATCCGGGCGGTGATGCCGGTCAGGATCAGGTCGACACCGGTGAGGAACTCCTCGCGGTCGTCGTGCTCGCGCATCTGGCCGGCGACGGTGCGGACGAACGCGAACTCGTCGGGGTCGAGCTCCGCCCAGGCGGTGGAGGTGGCGGCCAGGAAGGCGGTCCGGCTCGTCGGCGGGCGGTGGGTGGCGGCCGCGACGGCGTTGGCGGCGTTCTGGTTGCTCACCCCGAGGATGTAGTGCAGCAGGGCGGACGCCGAGCCGAACAGCTCGGGTTCGGGGACGCCGAGGGCCTGGACCTGGCGGCCGAGGCCTTCCATCAGGCGCAGCAGCGGCGACGGCGAGAAGGGCCGGGCGAGCTGGGCGCCGGCCCAGGGGTGGGCGTCGATCGCGTCGAAGACGCCCAGCGCCAGGGAGCGGACGGCCTGCTGCGGCGTGCTGCCGGGGGCGGCGGCGGTGAGGGCGCCGGTGAGGACGGCGGCGGTGGCCGCGCCGAGGAGCTCGTCCTTGTTCGCGATGTGCCAGTAGATCGCGCCGGGGCCGGTGGCGAGCTGCTGCGCCAGGGCGCGGAAGGTGAGACCGCCCTCGCCGGAACGGTCGAGGAGTTCGACGGCCGTCTCGACGATGCGCTCGCGGGAGAGCCGCTCCTCCCGCCGCTCGGCGCGGCGCGCGCTGGTTGCCATGCCTCCATCCTGGCACACCTGGAACACCGTTCCAGCTTGACAGGACTGGAACGGTGTTCCAGTCTGGCCCTGGAACGACGTTCCACCGTTCGGCCGGGCGGAGACCGCCCGCGAGCAGAGAGGGCACCGCCATGACCACCGCACCGACCGTGCCAAACGCGCCCGGCACTCCCGGCACTCCCGTCACGATCATCGGCGCCGGGCTCGGCGGGCTGGTGCTCGCCCGCGTCCTGCACGTCCACGGCATCTCCGCGACGGTCTACGAGGCCGAGCCCTCCCCGCAGGCCCGGACGCAGGGCGGCCAGCTCGACATCCACGAGCACGACGGGCAGCGCGCACTGGCGGCGGCGGGCCTCACCGAGGAGTTCCGCGCGATCATCCACGAGGGCGGCGAGGCCTCCCGGGTGCTCGACCGGCACGGCACGGTGCTGCTGGACGAGCCCGACGACGGCACCGGCCGGCGCCCCGAGGTGCTCCGCGGCGACCTCCGCCGGATCCTGGTCGAATCGCTGCCCGAAGGGACGGTCGTCTGGGGGCGGAAGGTCGCCGGGGCCCGGCCCCTCGGCGGCGGCCGGCACGAGGTGGCGTTCACGGACGGGTCGGCCGTGACCACCGGACTGCTCGTCGGCGCCGACGGCGCCTGGTCCCGGATCCGGCCCCTGCTCTCCGCTGCGGAGCCGGAGTACCTCGGCACGTGCTTCGTCGAGACCTACCTCTACGACGCCGACGAGCGGCACCCGGCGGCGGCCGCGGCGGTCGGCGCCGGGTCGATGTTCGCGCTCGCCCCCGGGCAGGGGATCTCCGCCCACCGGGAGGCCGAGGGAGTGCTGCACACCTACGTCCAGCTGACCCGCCCCGCCGACTGGATCGCCGGGATCGACTTCGCCGACGCCGACGCGGCCAGGGCCGCGGTGGCCGCGGAGTTCGAGGGGTGGGCCCCCCAGCTCACCGCGCTGATCACCGAGGGCGAGAGCGCACCCGTCGGGCGCGCCCTGCACACACTGCCGGTCGGTCACCGCTGGGACCGCGTGCCCGGGGTGACGCTGCTCGGCGACGCCGCACACCTGGCGCCCCCGGCAGGCGAGGGCGCCAACCTCGCGATGCTCGACGGCGCCGAGCTCGGGCGGGCGATCGCCGCGCACCCCGGCGACACCGAAGCGGCCCTCGCCGCGTACGAGGCGGAGCTGTTCCCCCGCAGCGCGAGCGCCGCGACGCGTGCGTCCGCGATCCTGGACCTCTGCATCGGCGACCGGGCACCGTACGGGCTGGTCGAGTTCTTCACCGGCGGCGGACCGGTGGGGTGAGCCGCCGGTCCGGCCGGAATCTCCTGCCGAACAACGTGGTCGAAGAGCTTCCCATCCCGTTCCGCTGCGGCGATGTCCGTCGCTGTCGGACGCAATCCCCGGTCATCGATCAGTTACAGCGTCCCCTCCGCAGCTGACCACCGAGCGCCGCCGGTCCCGTCGGCTCACCGTGTCGGTGTGGCGGGACGCCCGGTCGCCGGCGCGTTGGAGGCCTGAAGGGTGCCGGCCCCCCGACGTGAGCGCCCGGCCGGTGCCGCCACCGGCGGCGCCGGCGTCACGCCGGGTGGATGAGGCGGCTGTCGTAGGCGAAGATCACGGCCTGGACCCGGTCGCGGAGTTCGAGCTTCTGCAGGATCCGCCCCAGATGGGACTTCACCGTCCCCTCCGCGAGGTACAGGGTGGCCGCGATCTCGCTGTTGGACAGGCCGCGGCCCACCTGGACGAGCACCTCGCGTTCACGGGCGCTGAGCCGGCTCAGCCGGTCGTCGCCGTCGGTGCCGCCGCCGGGGATGTGCGGGCGGAAGTTCTCCAGCAGGCGGCGGGTGACCCGCGGGGACACCACCGCGTCGCCCGCGGCGACGTTGCGTATCGCGGTGAGCAGTTCCTCGGACCTGGTGTTCTTCAGCAGGAAGCCCGAGGCTCCGGCGTTGAGTCCGGCGAAGGCGTATTCGTCCAGGTCGAAGGTGGTGAGGATGAGCACTCTGCTCTGCGGGGCGATCTCGACGAGCTGCCGGGTCGCCTCGATCCCGTCCGTCCCGGGCATCCGGACGTCCATCAGGACGACGTCGGGGCGCAGCTCCCGGGCGAGGCGCACGGCCTCGGCTCCGTCGGCGGCTTCGCCGACCGGTGCCATGTCGGGCTGGGCCTCCAGGACGGTGGCGAAGGCCATCCGGAGCAGGGCTTCGTCGTCGGCGATCAGGATGCGGATGGTCATGCGGACGACGCTCCGCCGCTGCCGAGGAGGAGGCGGGTACGGACTCCCCAGCCGCCCTCCGGGAGAGGTCCGGCCTGCAGCGCGCCCCCGTAGGCGGCCGAGCGCTCGCGCATGCCGGGGATGCCGTGGCCGGACGGTGCGGCGGCGGGCCGTGGCCGGTGGGGGCCACTGTCGGTGATGTCCACGGTGACGGCCCCGGTCGAGCACCGGATCCGGACCGTCGCGCGGGTGCCGGCGGGGGTGTGCTTCAGAGTGTTGGTCAAGGCTTCCTGTACCAGGCGGTAGACGGTGAGTTGCGCGGTGGCGGGGATGTGGGTGTAGCCGCCGTGGACCTCCAGGCCGGTCGGCAGCCCGGCGGCGCACATCTGGTCGGCGAGCGCCTCCAGTTGGGCGATGCCGGGCAGCGGGTGGCGCTCCGCGTCCGGCTCGTCGGTCCGCAGGATGCCGAGCGAGCGCCGCATGTCGGTCAGGGCCTGTCGGCCGGTCTCGGAGATCTGGAGCATCGCGGCGGTGGCCTTGTCGGGCGACCGGTGCTGCGCGTAGACGGCGGCGTCGGTGAGCGCGACCATGACGGACAGGTTGTGGGTGACGATGTCGTGCATCTCCCGGGTGATGCGTGTCCTCTCCTCGGCGACGGCCAGGCGCGCCTGCTGGTCCTGTTGCTGTCTCAGGCGGTCGGCCCGTTCCTCCAGGGCCGCGAGGTAGGCGCGCGTGGTCCGCACGTTCACACCGAGCACGGCGGCGGCGACGACCATCGCGGTGACCGCGACGAAGGGGGTCAGGAACGCGCCGTGCGGCGCCCAGCGCAGGCAGGCCAGCAGGGCGCCGGCCTCGACGAGGGCACCGGCGACGAGCGTCCCGCGGCGGCCCGAGTTGGCGGCCGCCGTGTAGAGCGCCACCAGCAGGGCCACGTCGGCGGGCAGTTGGATGCCCATCAGCCACTGGACGAAGGCCGCGGCCGTCACGGCGGCGAACACCGTGAGCGGGGCCCGGCGCCGCCACAGCAGGGGCAGCGCGAGGGCGGCGGTGAGGGCCACGGCCGCCGGGAACTCGTGCGACCCGTCCGTGGTCACGATGTTGAGCAGCAGGAGCGCCGGCAACAGCGAGTCCCAGACCAGGGGTGGCAGCCGGACGCCCCGGCGCCAGGCGGCGGGTACCGGTCGCGCCGCCCGCCCGGTGGCCGGGTCGGCGTACCGCGCCGGCCGCAGGGCCGTACGCGCCCACCGCCCCCGGTCGCGGCGGCGCACCGGGTGGGTGGCGCCGGGTTCCGCGGCCGCCTCGGTCATCGCACGTCCCTGTCGATCCAGCACCGGCGTGGCCCCGGCCGGGGCCACGTCCGCGTACCACCCGCAGCCGAGGCGGGTACGGGAAACGTCCGCCTCGCGCCGCACGGCAGGTACCGCGGCCCTGTTCACGGTAGGTCACGGGCCCCGCGACGCACATGAGTCCAGCGACTGATCGGCACCGGGCCGCATACGACCGCAGGAGGAGCCGCGCCACCTCCCGTGGTCGCAGGCCGGCCGCTGGTCCGGCGCAGTCGGTTGCCACCGCGGTCGTACGGGGCCCGCTCCGAACGACGACCGCGGTCGTACCCGGCGACGACCCGGGATCGATGTGGCGGCGCAGGCCCGGCGCCGACGATGGGCGGGTGACCGAGATCATCACGGGGCTGTCCATGTCCCCCCTGGAAATAGTTGTCCTGCTGGGCGCCGTCGCACTGGTGGTGGCGCGCTGGCTGCCCCCCGCCGCCCGCCCGCGCGTCACGATCGCGGCCGGGGCGGTCGAGGTGCTGTCCGCGATCCTGCTGGCCGTGGCGGGAGTCCGCTGGCAGATGCTGCCGGTACTGGCGGGCGCCGCCTTCGCGTTGCCGTTCGCCGTCCTTCCCCTGCGGCGACGCCGTACCGGCCGACCCGCGTGGCGGGCCCGCTGGTGGCTGGCGCTGCCCGGATCACTGGCCTGCGCCGGCCTGATCGCCACCGGCCCGGCGGCCGCCTGGGCCTTCCCCGTACCCGTCTTCCCCGAGCCGTCGGGCGACTTCGCGGTCGGCACCCGGGTGGTGCAGTGGACCGACCCGCTGCGCCCCGAGACCTTCACCGCCGACCCGGACGACCGGCGCACCGTCGTGGTCCAGCTCTGGTACCCCGCGCAGCGGAGCCCCTCGGGCACGCGGCGGGCCCAGTACCTCGGACGCACGGAGCAGGAGGCGCGTACCGTCTCCGACGCCCTCGCCCAGGGGGTCGGCCTGCCGGGATTCCTGGTCGACGGGGTTCCGCGCGCCCGCTCCCGCTCGATCTTCGACGCCCCGGTGGACGGTGGCGGGGGCCGGTTCCCCGTCGTGCTGTTCTCTCCCGGGTCGGGCGGGGTGCGCACCCAGAACACCGCCTGGGCGGAGGAGCTGGCCAGCCACGGGTACGTGGTCGCCGCCCTCGACCACCCGTACGACTCCGCCGCCGTCGTCCTCGCCGACGGCCGGACGATCACCACCGAGACCGCCTCCAGCGGCGACCCGGACGAGGACGAGAAGCTCGCGGCCGGGTGGACCGCGATCCGGGCCGCCGACCTCGGCTTCGTCCTCACCCAGTTGGACGGTCTGGACCGCGGTGCGATCGCCGACCCGCTGAACGGACGCCTGGACACCGGCCGGGTCGCGGTGGCCGGCCACTCCATGGGTGGGGCAGCGGCGCTGCAGGCGGCCCGGCAGGACCGCCGGTTCGACGCCGTCATCGACCTGGACGGCTTCCCCCACGGCCCGACCACGCCGTCCCTCGTCCAGCCGGTGCTCGCGCTCACCCAGGCCATCACCCCGGCGACCGACGCCCGCTACCTGCCCCGCCTCACCGAGGCGCTCGGGTCCAGTACCGCGACGAGCTACCGGCTCACCGTCCCCGGCGCCGCGCACCTCACCTTCATGGACGGCCCCCTCTATCTGCCGCCCGTGCCCTCGATCGTCGGCACCCTGGGCCGCGTCGAGAGCCCGCGCGTCGTCGCCGCGGCCACCCGCGCCTTCCTGGACGCCGTCCTGCGAGGCGCACCCGGCGACCAGGCCGGCGACCTGGCCGCCGTCCTCCCGGCGTACGGCGAGCTCAGCGTCCACCGCCCCGGATAGCCGCCGCCGACGAACCGCTGAGCAGCGTTGGCCGGGGGAGCCGGGCGAGCGTGGTGAGCTCGTGCGGGGTCGGTGCCGTCCGCGGACGGCACCGACCCCGCACCGGTGGGTGGCGCGGGTCGTAGACTCCCTGCGTGGCGGGCGGCTTCCGCGCCGGTGAGGTCGAGGCCTCGGGTGGTCTCTCGCCGTCCCGCCCTACTCAGGATCCCCCGGGGGTGGACGCCATGGCCGCGGCAACGACGATCGTGAACGCCAAGGTGTTCGACGGCACGAGGTCGCGGGACTGGACTTCGGTCCGGTTCGCCGACGGGCTGATCACCGAGTGCTCGGCGGCCCCGGCCGCCCGGGACGGCGACGACGTGGTCGACGCGGGTGGCGCAACGGTGTTCCCCGGACTGATCGACGCGCACGTGCACCTCGTCCCCGGCGCCCTCGCACAGTCGTTGACGTTCGGCGTCACCACCGTTCTCGACATGTTCAGCAAGCCCGACCTGGTGGCGCGGGCCAAGGAGCAGGCCGGTTCCCGTCCGGACGTGGCCGATGTGCGTTCCTCGGGTGTCGGTGCCACGGCGCCCGACGGACACCCGTCGCTGATGTACGCCCCGTTCCCGACCCTGACCGCCGCCGACCAGGCCGAGCGGTTCGTCGCGGAGCGGATCGCGGCGGGTTCGGACTATCTGAAGATCATCTCCGGCACCGGCGGTCTCTGGCCGTCGTTGGACTCCGGGACCGTCACCGCGCTGGTCACCGCCGCGCATGCCCGCGGCCTGCTCGTCGTCGCCCATGTGAGCTCGGTGGCCGGTGTCGAGGAGGTGGTGGCCGCCGGTGTCGACGTGCTGGCCCACGTCCCCGTGAACGCCGAGCTGGGCGAGGCTCTGGTCGGACGCATGGCCGAGGCCGGGATCGCGGTCGGTCCGACGCTCGCCACCATCGAGAACACCCTCGGTGAACCGGGTGGCGCGGCCGTGGCGGGCGACGCGCGGCTCGCCGGGCCGCTCGGCGAAGCCTGGACACGGCGGTTGACCTCGGCCGCCCCGGACCGGCGCGGCCGGGCGATGCCGCCCTACTCCCGGGCCGAAGAGAACGTACGGCGGCTGGCCGACGCGGGGATCACGCTGCTGGCGGGCACCGACGCCCCGAACCCGGGAACCGTGTTCGGGGCGAGCCTGCACCGGGAGCTGGAGCTCCTGGTCCGGTGCGGCATCGGCCCGGCGCGGGCCCTGGCCGCCGCCACGGCCGAGCCGGCCCGGGTCTTCGGCCTCGCCGACCGGGGACGCATCGCGGCCGGGCGGCGCGCGGATCTGGTCCTGGTGTCCGGTGACCCGTTGACGGACATCACCGCGACCCGCGCGATCGAACGGATCTGGCGCGGGGGCACGGCCTGTGACCGACGCACCTTCGTCGCGAGCCCCGCCGAGGCCGAGCAGCTCGACGCCTTCGACGCCCAGGTCGCCAGGGCGGTGGCGGCCGTGCGCGAACGCCGGTCCCCCTTCACCCCGAGGAGGGCCCGCTGACCGCGAGCCGGCACCACACGCGGTACCCGGCCGCTCCGACCGGCGCAGCCTGGGCCTGGCAGGGTGTCAGCCGGGACCGCTCCCGGGCGCCGCTCTCGCGGCGGCCCTGATCTCCTCGGTCGACAGTCCGGCCTGTTCGCAGAGCGTGGCGAGGTCGAAGTAGATCCGCTCGCCCGCCATCCGACCGTCCTTGAACGGCGCGACGTTGGCGAACGGCACCACGAACGACCCGCCACCCGGCGGGACACCGAGCCAGGGGCCGCCGCTCGTGCCGCGCAGCTCGCCCCAGACGACGATCACGTCGTCGCCGAAGGTCATGCCCTGGTCGACGGGCACGATGTCGGGGAAGGCGGTGAAGAAGGCCGCGTAAGCGGCACGGGTGGCCGCCTTCCCCTCGACCCGGCGGCCGAGGGCCACCGTCTCGAAGAAGCAGTCGTCGGTGAAGGTCGCGAGCACGGCATCGAAGTCGCGCGCTCTCTCGGCTTCGCGGTGGACCTCGAAGAGGTGCAGCATCTCGTCACGTTGCATGCCAACGTTCTCCCGTCGGCCGGGCCCCGCCCAACGCAAGCGGCCCGTTCATCAGCCGTTCGGCCCCCGGCGTCACGCGACGGACCGGCGGGCGCCGCCCGAGCCCGTCGAGTTCTCCCCGGTGGACGCGGTCCGCGGCGACATCCCGCCGGACACCCGCCGGGGCCGACGTCGGGGGACGGTCCCGGCCCTGTCACACGCGCGCAGCAGGGCGTGCCCGGTCCGGGCCTGCGGGCTTTTCTCCCACGTGACGCGCGGCGGCGAACACCGGTGTCCCCGACACCGCCTCGTTCGCACTCCATGCCGGCCAGGAGATTCACCCGACCCGTCCGTCTCGGACCGGCGTGGCCACGGTGCGGTCCAGGAGTGGGAGCAGCCGGTCCCAGTGGCGCTCCAGCCCGGACGGGCTGAAGGCGTCGGTGTCGGCCATGGTGAAGCCGTGGAGGGTGCCGGGGTAGATCTCGGAGGTGTGGTCGACACCCGCGGCGTCCAGGGCCCGGTTGAGCTCGGCGAGTGCCTCGGGTGTCATGTCGCCCTCGGCATGGCCGAGGTGGACCTGGGCGGTGAGCCTGGAGAAGAGGCCGGGCCCGTCGGCGCCCACGGGGCCGTGGAACGCGGCGACGGCGGCCACCCGGCCGGGGTGGGCCGCGGCGGTGCGCATCGCCAGGAGACCGCCGATGCAGTAGCCGGTCACCGCGACCGGACCGTCGCCGACCTCGGGCCGGGCGGTCAGGAATCCGAGGTAGGCCTCGGCGTCGCTCAGGGCGCGCTCGGCGGTGTGCGCCTCGATCAAGGGCATCAGCTGGGCGAAGACCGCGGGCCGGGCCTGCGCTCCGATGTGCGCGGGAAGGTCGAGCACGGGTGTCGGGCCGTGCCGGTAGAAGACGTTGGGGACCAGCACGTAGTATCCGTGCCCGGCCAGTTCGAGGGCCAGCTCCCGCAGCACGGGCCGGATGCCGAAGCCGTCGGCGTACATCAGCACCCCGGGGTGCCGCTCGCCGTCGTCGGGGAAGGCGGCGAACGCGTCCGCCTCGCCGTCCGGGGTGGGAATCCGCAGCGTCTCGATGGGCATGAACTCTCCTGTCGTGGTTGATGTGTCGAACCCGTGGTCCACACGACAAGGGGCGGAGCCCGGGCGGCGGCGCCGGGTGCGGGCCGAGAACCCGAGCGCCGCGACGCGCCGGGCGGGCCGGTCCTCGGCCGGCCGGGCCCTCGCTCGAACAGCGGGCCCGTACCGGCCCGTTCGGCGCTCAGGAGAGCACCGGGTCGCCGATCCGTGTGTGGCGCGAGGCCGTCCCGGTAGTCATGGTCACGAAGCGTAGTCCACCGGACCGGGCCGCCGCCGGGACGGCATGCCGACTTGGCGGTTGGCAAGGATGATCTCGGCCAACGGCGCGGGGGGCGACCTGGCGGCATCCGGCCCGCCGCCGCTCGACCGGGCCGGACGGGATCCGGACACCCACCGCGATCAGGGCCGCCCGGCCCCGGCGGCGGTGCTCTCGGGTGTCCAGGTGTATTCCATCTGGCGGGCGGTGCGGCGGGCGAGCCGTTCGCCGAAGAGCCGGCCCACGAGGTGCAGGCTGGCGTCGATCCCCGCGCTGATCCCGGCGGAGGTGACGATGTCGCCGTCGTCGACCCACCGGACGTCGGTGCGCACCCGGATGCCGGGCCAACGCCGGGCCAGTTCCTCCTGGTCCTCCCAGTGGGTCGTGGCCGGGCGGCCGTCCAGCGCTCCGGTGGCGGCGAGCAGGAAGGCCCCGGTGCAGATGCTGAACGTCAGCGCGGAGGTCTCCCGGCGCCGGGCCAGCCAGTCGATCACCTCCCGGTCCGCCTCGACCGCCGTGGTGACACCGCCGGGGATCACCAGCACGTCGAAGGGCGGATCCTCGTCCAGGGTGTGATCCGCCAGGATCCCGAGCCCGCCGCGCGCACGGACCGGGCGGTCGCCGGCCGCGACCGTCACCACGCGCAGCAGGGGCCTGTCGTCGGCGGTGCGGGCCAGCCGGCCGGCGGTGCTGAAGACCTCGAAGGGGCCGCCCACGTCGAGGACCTCGACCTCGTCGAAGAGGAGCATTCCGAAGGTGAGCGGTGCGGTGCTGTCGATTGGCATGCCACCAGGTTCGGGCCTCGCGGGCCTCGCCGGGCAGTGTCGGAAATGACGCGTGCCGCTAGGATTCCGCCATGCGTAGCCACCGGATCGCCTGCCTGGCCTTCGACGGCATGGCCCCGTTCGAACTCTCCACGGTCGCCGAGGTGTTCGCGGTCCCCCGGCCGGAGCTGGCGGTGGACTGGTGGTACCGGTTCGAGCTGTGCGCCGAGACCCCCGGACCGCACCGGGTCGTCGGGGGCTTCGACATCGTGGTGCACCACGGGCTGGACCGCCTCCGGTACGCCGACACCGTCATCGTCCCGGGGGTCGCGGACGTGCGCCGTGAGGTCGCCCCGGCCGTGCTGGATGCGCTGCGGGACGCGCACGCGCGAGGAGCGCGCGTGGTGTCCATCTGCAGCGGCGCCTTCGCCCTGGCCGCCGCCGGCCTGCTGGACGGGAAGGAGGCGACCACGCACTGGCGGCACGCGCGGCTGCTCCAGGAACGTCATCCGGCGGTGGCGGTCGACGCGTCGGTGCTCTACGTCGACCACGGGTCGGTCGTCACCGCCGCCGGAACCGCCGCCGGCATCGACGTCTGCCTGCACCTCGTCCGCACCGACCACGGCGCCGACGTCGCCGCCCGGGTGGCCCGCCGCATGGTCGTGGCCGTACACCGCGAGGGCGGCCAGGCCCAGTTCGCGGAGCATCCGGTGGGCAGGGCGCCGTCCGACGATCCGGTCGACACCGCCATGCGGTTCGCGCGGGACAACCTGCACCGGCGCCTCGCCGTCGAGGAACTGGCCGGGCTCGCGCACCTGTCGGTCCGGCAGTTCGAACGCCGCTTCGTCGACGCGGCCGGTCTGCCGCCGGGGCGCTGGATCACCCGGGAGCGGATCCGGGCCGGCGCCGTCCTGCTGGAGTCCGCGGACCAGCCGATCGAGGGGGTGGCCGCCCGGGTGGGACTGACCGTCGCGGGCTTTCGCCACCACTTCCGGGAGACGATGGGCGTCAGCCCCGCCGTGTACCGGCGCCAGTTCCGGCGCTGACCGGCAGGGTCGACGCCTCCGGGCGTCACGTGGTCCTGACGGTTCCGGCCCGGCGACTCGCCGGGTGGCCGGTCCAGGTCCGGCAGCCCGGCCGCGCCGGCGAAGCGAAGTCGCCGAAGAGAGGTCGCCGGAGCGAAGTCGCCGGAGAGAGCGCGGCGAACGCCCGGGTGATCAGGCGGCCGCCGCAGGTCAGGACCGCGCGGCGGCACGCACGGAGCCGGTCAGATCTGCCGGTCCGGGTCGGAGAAGGTCAGGCCGCCGACGCCGAGCGGGCGCCGCACCGGGGCGGGCTCGTCGACGGTCTCGGTGGGCGGCTGGCGGAAGTCGGCGCCCTGCTCGACCGGCAGCGGTCGGCGGCCGCCGGACTGGGCGGGCACGGCGGAGGCATCGGCGACGGGCTCGGAGAACGCGGGCAGCCCGAGGCTGCGACGGTCAGGGGTCATGATCCCAGTCTCGCAGCAGAGCGGCGTGAACCAAAGCACGATCGACGTGACGAAGATCCGGCCCCGCCGGCGGCACGGACCTCCGGCCCGCTTCGTCGGGCCCGCTACCAGAGGGTGGCCGGTCCGGTGAGGACCCAGCCGGTGTCGGCGGGCCTGACCCAGAAGCCCAGGGCCAGCCCGATCCTCCGGCCGCGGCAGGTGAGCTCCACGTAGAGGTGGCTGCCGGTGGGCCCCCAACTGAAGTCGGCGAGGTCGAGGTCGCCCAGCCAGGACAGGTCCCGCTCCCACGCGTCGGCCGCGGGGCCGCGCCCCGCCCCGGCCTCCTCGGCGCCGGTTTCGCGAGCGCCCGCCCACAGGGACGTGAGCACGTGCCGGACCGGCGCGTGCTCGACGAGCTGTTCGGCCTCGGAGATCCTTCCGGACCGCAGCAGGCCGAAGTAGCGGCGGACGACGGCTTCGACATCGGTCTCGGCGGGGAGCTCCGTCCAGGTCTTCACCATCAGGATCGTAGACGCCCTCCGGCGCCGGTCCGCGCCGGGCGGCCGACCGGGGCACCGGCGGGCTCGTACGCGGGCCGCTGTCCCGGTCCCGGGGGGGGTGACCGGAACCCCGGCCGTCATCCGCCGTGGCCGAGCGCCGCCCCCACGTCCGCGGCCCCGCCGGGGGCCCGGCCGGCTGGGGAACTATCGGGCCGACTCGTCTAGCATCGGTGGTATGGCAGAGCGAGAATTCGCGCTCACCGCGCCGCAGCTCCTCATCGAGACCGACAGTGACTCGCAGGTGATGAGCCCGGGGCACAGCTATGCCGTCGGGCGTGACCCCACCAGCGATGTCGTGCTCACCGACCCGAGGGTGTCCTGGCACCACGCCGTCCTGCACGTCGACGACGGCCACTGGATGCTCGACGACGCCGGCTCCACCAACGGCACCTTCTGCCAGGGCCACCGCGTCCAGCACCTGGACGTCGGCCCCGGGTACATCCTGCGGTTCGGCAACGCCTCCGACGGCCCCTGTTGCACCCTGAGCGCCCTGCACAGGCCGACCGTGGTCAGGGACCCGCAACCCTCCGCGCTGACCGCCATCACCGGCCTGGACCGGCCGCCGACCAGCGTCCGCCGGCTGCCCGCCAAGGTGATCCGGATCGGCCGGGCGCCCGACAACGACCTGGTGCTCGGTGACCTGTCCGTCTCCCGGCACCACGCCGAACTGCGCGCCCATTCCGACGGCCGGTACGAGATCGCCGACCTGGACAGCCACAACGGCACCTACCTCAACGGCCTGCCGATCCGGCAGGCCCTGGTCGGTCCCGCCGACATCGTCGGCATCGGCCATTCCGCCTTCTGCCTGGTCGGCGACCAGTTGCAGGAGTTCGTCGACACCGGCGACATCGACCTCGACGTCGAAGGCCTCACCGTCGAGGTGGGCGACGGCCGCGTCCTGCTCGACAAGGTCTCCTTCCCGGTCGGCCAGCACTGCCTGCTCGCCGTCGCCGGTCCGAGCGGCGCCGGCAAGTCCACCCTGCTCAACGCGCTCACCGGCCTGCGTCCCGCCGACCGCGGCACCGTGCGCTACGACGGCCGCGACCTGTACCACGACTACGCGGAACTTCGGCACCGCATCGGCCTCGTGCCGCAGGACGACATCCTGCACACCCAGCTGACCGTCCGCCGGGCCCTCGGCTACGCCGGTGAGCTGCGCTTCCCCGGCGACACCGCCCCCGCCGAACGCTCCGCCCGGGTCGAGGAGGTGATCACCGAACTCGGTCTGACCAAACGCGCCGACCAGGTGATCTCCACCCTCTCCGGCGGCCAGCGCAAACGGGTCAGCGTCGCCCTCGAACTGCTCACCAAGCCGTCCCTGCTCTTCCTCGACGAGCCCACCAGCGGCCTCGACCCGGGCATGGACCGTTCGGTGATGCAGATGCTGCGCGGCCTGGCCGACGACGGGCACACCATCGTCGTGGTCACCCACAGCGTGCTCAGCCTCGACCTGTGCGACCGCCTGCTGCTGCTCGCCCCCGGCGGGCGCCTCGCCTGGTACGGGCCGCCCGGCGAGACCCTCGACCACTTCGGGTTCAAACACTGGTCCGAGGCCTTCGAGGCGTTCGAGAACGAGACCGACCGCGACTGGGCGGGCCAGTACCGCGCCTCGCCGCCGTACAAGCGCTACATCGCGGGCGCGACCGCACGACCGCCCCAGCCCGGGCAGCCCGGACAGGCCGGGCAGCCCGGCGGCGCCGCTCCGGCGGCCGCCGTGGTGCCGCCCCTGCCCAAGCCCAAGCCGCGCGGCTGGAGCAAGCAGGTCTCCACCCTGGTACGGCGGTACGCCACCGCGCTCTCCGCCGACCGCACCTTCCTCGCCGTCATGATCGCTCTGCCGTTCGTCATGGGCGCCCTGACCCGGGCCCTGGCCGGCAGCCGCCTCGACGACTCCACCGCCCTCAACACCCTGCTCATCCTCTGCGTCAGCGGCGTACTGATCGGCGCCGCCAACGCGGTGCGCGAACTGGTCAAGGAACGCAGTATCTACCAACGCGAGAGAGCCGTCGGCCTGTCCAGATCCGCGTACCTCTGCTCGAAGATCGTGGTGCTCGGAACCATCACCGTCGTCCAGTCGGTGGTCCTCACCATGGTCGCCCTGGCGGGGGTGCAGCTCGGACCACCGGGCACCGAGGGCGTCCTGCTGCCCCCGCTGCTCGAAATCACCCTCGCCGTCGCCCTGCTCTCGGTGACCGCGATGATGCTGGGCCTGGTGATCTCGGCGCTGGTGAAGAAGGAGGAGGTGACCATGCCGCTGCTGGTGCTGGTCGCCATCGTCCAGGTCGTCTTCTGCGGCGCGCTGCTCCAGCTGAACGGCGCGCCGGTGCTCAACCAGCTCTCCTGGCTGGTCCCCTCCCGCTGGGCCTTCGCCGCGATGGCCGCCACCCTCGACCTCGGCGCGGCCTTCCCGGCCACCTTCAGCGACGACCCGCTCTTCACCCACTCCGTCGGCACCCTGCTGCTCGACCTGGGCATGATGGTCGTCCTCTCGGTGCTCTGCGGGGTGCTGGTCAGCCGACTGCTGCGCCGCCACGAACCCGCCATCATGCGCGGGTAGCGAAAGCCGCGCCGGGCGCCGTGCCGCCCACGACGAGGGCCGTCCCCGCTGCCCGGCGGGGACGACCTGCGGACCGCCGACTCCACTGGACACCACGGAACAGTTCGGGATACATGGTGGCCGGTACCTATTCCGAGCGAACATTCCCTATGTATCCGGCCCACGAAAGGGTGGGGGCGGCCGGGTCCCGCAGCCGGCGCGGTGGCCGGGCGGGCCGTTCTCGTCGGGCCACCTGCGGTGACCTCCCCGGCGAGGTGGCAGGATGCGTGGCATGGACATTCGCCGCAGGAACAACGTGAGATTCGCCGGCCCCGCCGACGGGCCGGCGGTCGTGCTGGCGCACGGGTTCGGCTGCGACCAGAACATGTGGCGCCTGATCGTGCCGGCCCTGGCAGAGCGGTACCGGGTGGTGCTGTTCGACTACGTCGGCTCCGGTGAGTCCGACCTCTCGACCTGGAGCGAGGAGCGGTACTCCTCGCTCCGGGGCTACGCGCAGGACGTGGTGGAGGTGTGCGAGGAGCTGGACCTGCACGACGCGGTCTTCGTCGGGCACTCGGTCAGCGCGATGGTGGGGGTCCTGGCCGCCCAGGCGGCGCCGCAGCGGATCGGCGCGCTGGTGATGGTGGCCCCCTCACCGTGCTACATCGACGGGGAGGACTACCGGGGCGGCTTCAGCACGGAGGACATCGAGGAACTGCTGACCTCCCTGGAGTCGAACTACCTGGGCTGGTCCTCCGCCATGGCACCGGTGATCATGGGAAACCCGGAGCGGCCGGAGCTGGGGCAGGAGCTGACGAACAGCTTCTGCGCCACGGACCCGGACATCGCCCGGGTCTTCGCCCGGACCACCTTCCTCACCGACAGCCGCGGGGACCTCGCGAGCGTCCGGGTGCCGACCCTGGTCCTGGAGTGCTCCCAGGACGTGATCGCCCCACGCGAGGTCGGCGCGTACGTGCGGTCCGCGATCCCCTCCTCCCGCCTGGTCACCCTGGACGCCACCGGACACTGCCCGCAGCTGAGCGCGCCCGAGGCCACCGCCGAAGCGATCCTGGCCTTCCTGGAGGAGCGCCGGTGATGACCCGCCCCGGTGACGGACCGGAGCGGGCGGGAGCCGGCGATCAGGCCGCGACGACGGCCGCGTTCAGCGCTCTCCTGGAGGACAGCGCCGAGGACCTGTACGAGTCCGCGCCCTGCGGCTACCTGTCGACGCTGATGGACGGCACCATCGCCAAGATCAACACCACCCTGCTCGACTGGCTCGGCCTCGAACGCGCGGAGGTGGTGGGCCGGATGCGCTTCGCCGACCTCCTGACCGTCGGCGGAAAGCTGTACCACGAGACGCACTTCGCGCCGCTGCTGCAGATGCAGGGCGAACTGCACGGCATCGCGCTGGAGATGAGGACCGCGGCCAGGGGCCGCCTGCCGGTGCTGGTGTCCTCCGTGGTCAAGCGCGGCACCGGCGGGAAGCCGCTGCTGATCCGCAGCACCGTCTTCGACGCGTCCGACCGCCGCGCCTACGAGGCCGAACTCCTGCACCGCCGCCAGGACGCCGAGCGGGCCCGCGCCGAGGCGGAGCGGGCCCGGGCGGAGGCCGAGCGGGCCCGCGCCGAGGCGGAACGGGCCCAGGCGGAGGCCGAGCGGGCCGGCGCCGAGGCCGAGCGCGCACGGGCGCAGGCCGAAGCCGCCCTGCGGCAGGCCGAGGCCGACCGGCAGCGGTTGGCCGAGGCCCTCACCGTCCTGCAGAAGTCCCTCGTCCCCTCGTCATTGCCCGCCGTACCGGGGCTGGAGGCCGCCGCCTACTACCACACCGCCTCCCCCGACCGGCTCGGCGGCGACTTCTACGACCTGTTCCCCCTCGACGACGGCCGCTGGGCGTTCTTCCTCGGTGACGTGTGCGGCAAGGGGCCCCAGGCCGCCTCCCTCACCTCGCTCACCCGCTACACCCTGCGCGCCGCGGCCCTGCACGACCCCGAACCCGTCATGGCACTGACCACCCTCAACGCCGTCCTGCACGAGCACTACGCCGCCGCGGGCGACCCGCGCTACTGCACCGCCGTCTTCGGCGTCGTCGAACCCGCCGACGACGACGGCCGCGTCGGCGTGCGCATCGCCTCCGGCGGCCACCCCCCTGCCCTCGTCCTGCGCGCCGACGGCAGCACCGAGTACCTCCCCACCCCGGGCGGCCTGCTCATCGGTATCCTGCCCGACGCCCCGTTCACCACCGCCCGCACCACCCTGGCGCCCGGCGAGACGATCCTCCTCTACACCGACGGCCTCACCGAGGCCCGCACCGGCCCGACCCGGGAAAGCCTCTTCGGCGACGACGCCCTGCTCGCGTTCGCCGCCGACCACGCCCCCGCCCCACCCGACGAGACGATCAGCGCCCTCACCGCACTGCTGAAGAGCTTCGGCGACGGCCTGGACGACGACACCGCTCTGCTCGCCCTCGGCGTCCCCGCCACCGACTCCCCCATCCGCCCGACGACGAACCCACGGCGATGAACCCACTGAACATCACCCACCGCGACGCGCCCACCGGCCCCGCTCTGCAGGTCGTCGGCGACCTCGACTACGAACACGCTCCCACCCTGCGCGCACGCGTGGAGTACCTCGCGCTGCGCCCCGGCCAGTGCCTGGTCATCGACCTGTCCGGCGTGGAGTTCTGCGACTCCAGCGGCATCACCGCCCTTCTCGCCGCCCGCCGCCACACCCAGGCCGCCGGTGCCGAGCTGACCCTGACCGCGGTGCCCGAGAACACCCTGCGCATCCTCGCGATCACGGGCCTCACCCAGATCTTCACCATCGTGTGAGGACGGGGCACCGGGCGGGCGCGGCCGACCGCCCCGGGGCCGACGACAGGCTCCGGAGCGAGCGGCTGTCAGGCGGAACCACCCCGGCGGGAGGGCCTGGCATGCCTCGGCCTGCGGATCCGGTCGTCCCGGACCACCGCCGCCCGTGGCCGCCGGTGGTGGTGCGCCGGGGACGGAGCCGTGGCGGCCAGGATCGCCGCCAGCACCAGCGGGCCGAGCAACAGCACGAGGTTCACGGTCATGTGCGCCTCCCAGGGGTTCCGGAACGGACACCGGCCGTCTGCCCCACACCTCCGGGCCCATGCCAGCCGGCTCAGACTCCCCGCTGCCGTCCGTGCGCGGCGCGCCGGGCCGCCGTCACTGCTGGAACGGACTCGGCTCCCAGGCGTGCCCGCCGATCGGGTAGACGAACAGCGGCCGGCCCTTCACCGCGCTGGTGCGAAACGGCGTGCCGTGGCCCAGGTCGACCGGGACCGTCCCCTTCCGGTCGCCGCTCGACCACTCCAGTTCGAGGTACCAGCTCACCTCGTGCGAGGTGGTCTCGGCGGAGACCTCGATGACCTCCGGGTCGTTCTCGCTCACCTTGACCGGCAGACCGGTGCTGCCCTCGGTCACCACCGCCCGCGGGCGGGCCGCGTCCAGATCGAGGTCGTAGGAGTGGACGTCGACTCCGCTGCCGCAGCCCTCGCCCATGGAGTAGGCGTTCCAGGCGAGGGGAGGCCCGATCCGGACGACCCGGACGTTGAGCTTCGAGAGCACCACGGTGTCCTTGCCGGTGCCCTGCACGACGACCTCGATCGACTGGTAGTGACCGGGAACCGCGCCGACCTGGGAGACCCAGCCCGCCACGTCCGGCAGCTCGGGCGGGCGGGGGACCTCGGACGGCGGGCGGTCCACCACGTACTGGTCGCAGGCGCTGTCCCAGCCGGACGGCCGGACCGAGACCGTGAACGGGGGGCTCGTGTCCGCCCCGCCGGTCGGCCCCGGCGAGCCCGGACCCGCTCCGGCGGACGGGGAGGCAGGGGCGGAGGCGGAGGCGGAGACCGGGGCCGGGGCGGAGACCGGGGCCGAGGCGGAGACCGGGGCCGAGGCGGACGGCGAGTCGTCAGCGCTCGGGGCCGGGGAGCCCGCGGACGACTCCAGCCCCGTGGCGACGGCCCCGACGGCGGCCAGCACCGCGGTGACCGTCACCGCGGCCAGGATTCCCCGCCGGCGGACCCGCCTGAGCCGCTGCGCGGCCCCGGGAACCGGGTCCGGTCCGACGCGGTCGGCGACCACCGGCCCCACCTCGACGGCACCTCCCGGGTCCGGAGCCTCCGGCGTCACCGAGACCATCGGAGCCTCCGGCGTCGCGGAGATCACCGGTGCCACCGGAGCGACCGAGGTCGCCGCTTCCGTCCGAGTCCCCGCCGGATCGGCCGGTCCGGACCCCGGTGACGTCCTGCTCCCGCGCGCCGCGTGGACGATGACCCACAGTCGGTACAGCTCGACGAGTTCCTCCGGCGTCGCCCTGCACAGCCGCGCGAGGAGGTCCAGCGGGGCGAACTCCGTCGGCACCACGTCGCCGGTGCAGTAACGGTGGAGCGTCGAGGTGCTCAGATGCAGCCTCTTCGCCAGCGCCCCGTAGCTGAGCCCCGAGCGGCTCTTCAGCTCCCCGAGCAGCCGGGCGAGCTCGTCCCGCTCCCCCATCTCCCCCAACCCCTCCGCCACCGTTCCTCCGCCCCGCTCTTCCCTGTCCGCAGTGCTCGCGCCGTACGGTCTCCGGCCGCTTCCGGCGGTCGGACTCGGCGCTGTGGCGCCCCGCCGCGGCCGGATCACCGTGAAGCGATCTTCGGAAGAGAAGCACGCCGCTCACCGTCCCACGGTTCCCGAGGCCGGTCTCGCCGTTGCGCCGTCCCGTGGACGCGTCCCAGGAAGGTTACGTCCTCCCAGCTCAAAGCCGGTAAAGCCGTCCCCGCGTCCCAGATCGCCCGGCTGCCGTTGCGGCTGGGACGAAGCGGCCGAGAAGCTTCCGGCGAACACCGAAGAGGAGCACAAGTGAGCACTGTTCAGGCACCCCGGACCGCGATACGCCCCGGCGACCGTTTCAACCGCGGCGCGGTGGCGCTGACGATGGGCGGCATCCTGCTGCTGACCGCGGCCTGCGGCGACGACGGGGGCAAGGGCGACGAGGCCCCCCGGGCAGCGGGCACCGCCGCCGCCGACGGGCCGGCGGCCACGGCCACGGCCCTGCCCAAGACCTCGGCCGCCGTGCTGGACGTCGCGCCGAAGGACGGCGCCCGGGGCGTCGCACCGGACGCGCTCCAGGTGTCCGTCTCCCACGGCAGGCTCATCAGCGTCGACGTGACCGACAAGAACGGCACGCCCGTCCCCGGCTCGATCAGTGCGGACGGCACCGGCTGGAAGCCCGCCGCCGCACTCGCCCCCGGCACCGCGTACACGGTGAACGCCCAGGCACTGGACGCCGACGGCCTCGCGGCCGCCTCCACGAGCACCTTCACCACCCGCACGCCCGACAAGCAGGTCTCCACCAACGACAACATCGCCGACGGCCAGACCTACGGCGTGGGCATGATCGTCAAGGTGGAGTTCAGCAAGAAGATCACGAACAAGGACGCCGTCGCCAAGGGCATCACCTTCGAGACCGACAACGGCACCGAGGTGAAGGGGCACTGGTTCGGCGACGACCGGCTGGACTTCCGCCCCGCCGACTACTGGAAGCCCGGTACCAAGGTGACGATCCACTACCGGCTGAAGAACGTCGAGGTCTCGCCCGGCGTCTACGGCGACGTGGACAAGGACGAACCGTTCACCGTCGGCCGCTCCCAGGTCTCCACGGCCGACTCGGCCGCCCACACATTGACGACCGTCCGGGACGGCAGGAGCACCACCGTGCCCGCCACGCTCGGCGACGACAAGCACCCCTCGTGGGGCGGCACCATGGTGATCATGTCCAAGGAGAAGGTCACCCACATGAACTCCCGGACGGTCGGCCTCGGCGACGAGTACGACATCCCCGCCGCCCCGCACGCGATGCGGCTCACCAGCAGCGGCACCTACCTCCACGGCAACTACTGGTACAAGGGCGACCCGTTCGGCAAGGCGAACACCAGCCACGGCTGCGTCTCGCTCAAGGACGTGGAGGGCGGCAGCGACACCTCCGTCGCGGGGGCGTTCTTCAACAACTCCCTGATCGGCGACGTGGTCACGGTCGTGAACACCAAGGAGAAGACCGTGGCGCCCGACAACGGACTGGGCGGCTGGAACCTCCCCTGGGCGAAATGGTAAACCCCGGCGGCCGTTTCATCCCCCCAGGGAAATGCGTGCGCTCTCGTCACACCCAGGGCCGCGGGCACCGCCCCGGGTGTGACGCCCTCCTCCGGTGCGGAGCGAGCGCCACACCCGGGCCCGGTCAGCCCGGGAGGGTGGCGCGCAGGCGCTTCCTGTCCGGCTTGCCCACGGGGGTGAGCGGGATCTCGGGCACCAGGTGCAGGGCCTCCGGGGCGTAGATGCGGCCCTGGCGGGCGGTGACGAAGGCCCGGATCTCGTCCAGCTCCGGGCGGTGTCCCGGGGCGGGGACGACCACGGCGTGGACGTGTTCGGCCTGCTGGGCGTCGCGCAGGCCGAGGACGACGCACTCGGCGACGGCCGGGTGGGTGAGGAGCAGGTCCTCCAGCTCGGAGGGGTAGACGTGCCCGCCGACCACGATGATCTTGTCGGTGAGGCGGTCGGCCAGGTAGAGGAAGCCGTCCTGGTCGAGGTGGCCGATGTCGCCGGTGTTCAGCCAGCCCTCGCGCAGCACCTCGGCGGTGAGGTCGGGCCGCTTCCAGTACCCCGCCATGAGGGTGCGCGAGCGGACGTGGATCTCGCCCAGCTCACCGGCCGGCAGCTCGGTGCCGTCGCCGGAGCGGATCGCCACCTCGACGCCCGGGAGGGGGCGGCCGACGGAGAGCCGGCCGCCGTGCCCGACCCGGTCGTGCTCGTGCGGGCCGAGGGCGGCGATGTTCTGCGCCTCCGACATCCCGTAGCCGCTCGCCAGGATCGGCCCGAACACCTTGATCGCCTCGCGGACCCGGGTCGGTGAGGCGACGCAGCCGCCGTACAGGATCCGCTCCAGGCTGGACAGGTCGGTGCCGGTGATCGCCGGGTGGTCCAGCAGCCGGTAGAGCAGCGGAGGCAGGACCCACAGATCGGTGATGCGTTCGCGCTCGACGGCGGCCAGCACCTCCCCGGGGTCGAAGGAGCGCTGCAGGAACACCGAACCGCCGTGGTACAGCGTCAGATCGGCCAGCACGCCCGCGAGATGGGCCAGCGAGGTGGCCGCCAGGAGGCGGCGCTTGTCACCCTGCGGGCCGAACGGGACGTCGAAGACCCTGCGGTAGGGGCCGTGCAGACTGAGGATGCCCTTCGGGATGCCCGTGGTACCACCGGTGTGCCGGATGCCCAGGTCGTCGTCCGGGCCGACCCGCACGGCCGGGGGCTCGGCGGGCCGGCGGGCGGCGGCGGCGATCACGTCCTCACCGATCACGTCCCCCCCGACCGCCCCCGGGCCGGGGCCCAGGGTCAGCACGGTCGGTACGTCGACCAGGGCGAGCAACTCAGGTGCGGTCGCGTACCGTTCGGCATCCACGAGGAGGACGGCGGTGTCGACGCTCGTGACGATCTCGGCGAGCACCGGGGCGCTCATGCCGTCGTACAGGTTGACCAGCCGGGCGCCGGCGAGTCCGGCGGCGTAACGGGCGCTGAGCGCCTCGGGTGTGTTGCCGGTGAGCAGCGAGACGGTAGAGCCCCGGATGACGCCCCGGGCGAGGAGTTCCTGGGCCAGGCGGTAGGTGGCGTCGACCAGTTCGCCCGCGGTGACCGTGGCACCGTCGGCGGTGGTGACGGCCGGCCGATCGGGGTCGCGGGCGAGGGACCGGAGGATCAGCGCGGGGGCGCTGACGAACTCCGCGTCGTACATGGCCACTTCTTCTTTGTAGTTTGCAACCATATCGACAGGCTAACCCCAACCCGGCTGCCGCGATGCCGATTCGGGGACGGGGCGCACACCGGCCGGGCTCCACTCCGGCCGGGCGAACCCGTCCCATCCGCCGGACAAGTGTTGGGCAAGGCGCGGTAAAGGCTGTGCGCAGCTCCTTGAGGGATCCGACGGCCCGTCAGTAACGTCATGGCCACTTCAGCAGATGGTGGGTCCGCCGACATCCCGCACGCATGTCACGGCCCCGACGGTGAGAGGCGCTCCCTCAGACTCAGGGCACCCCGGCCCAGTACAGCGCGCCGCACCAGCCGGCCCGCGGCCGACCGCCGGGGCGGGCCCGCACATGCCGAGTACCGTCAGCACGGGCCCGAGCCCGTACCGGCGCGCACCCCCGCCGGCACCGGCCGCGCCCTCGCCCCACGGAGGGTCGACCTTTGCGCCACCACTCCCCCCGCAGCCCGCGTCCGTCGCGGCCGCGCGGACTCCTCGCCGTCCTGTCCGCGCTCGCCGTGGCGGCCACCGGCCTGCTCGCCGTCGCCCCACCCGGCGCAGCGGCCGCCACCTCCGACGCGTCCGGATCGCCCTCCTCCGGGTGGACGGCCACCGGCACCGGCGACAGCTGTACCGGCATCCAGCTGCTCGGCAATCCCGGCTTCGAGACCGGCAGTACCGCGCCCTGGACCACGACCGCCGGCGTCATCGACAATGCCGGTCGGGAGCCCGCCCACAGCGGCGGCTGGAAGGCCTGGCTCGGCGGCTACGGCTCGTCCCACACCGACACGCTGTCCCAGTCGGTCGCCCTCGCGGCCGGCTGCCGTGCCACCCTCGCCTTCTACCTGCACATCGGCACCGCCGAGTCCGGGGCGACCGCGTACGACAGGCTGACGGTGTCGGCCGACGGCACCACGCTGGCCGCCTTCAGCAACCTCGACGCCGCTCCCGGCTACACCCTGCGCGGTTACGACCTGTCCGCGTTCGCCGGTCGGACCGTGACGATCACGTTCACCGGTACCGAGGACCCTTCGCTCCAGACCACCTTCACCGTGGACGACACCCTCGTCCGCACCTCCTGACAGCCGCCGGGTGGGCTGCGGCGCCCGGTCGCGGCCCAGCCGACCGTCCGCGCCCGGCGCGGCGGGCGGGCCGCGGGACTCGGCCGGGCCGCGCTCTCACCTGCCGTATTCGCTCCATCACCCTCGGCGGCGGCTTGCTTCATGAGTCGAATGATCGACTGAGAAGATGCTGCGGAATCCTTCGGAATCAGCGAGCTCTGGCGTACCTTCAAGGAAGCAGAGGCCAATCGAACAGTTTGTTCGTCCACTTGTTGAACTCAAGGCCGAGGCGGTCAGAGGAGGGTTCCATGGTCAGCAGTACCGGCGACGGCCCGGTCCGCGGCGGGAGGCCCACGGCGAGGTCCGGCCGGACGACGGGGCGGATGTGGATCCGCACGTACCGGGTGGACGCCGACGGGCGACCGCTGGACGCCGTCGAGCGGCGGGAGGAGTACGCGCCCGTGGCCCCGGTGCCGCTCGCCAAGAGCACCTGGCCGCCCTGCGCGTGCCCCCGGCACAGCGCTTCGCGGTCCGCCTAGCTCCCCGGGGCCGCCGGCGACGCCGGCGACGGCCGCCGGGCAGGCCGGCGACCGCCGCTCACGAGGTGCGCCCACAGCGGCAGGCCTCCGGCCCTGTGTCGGGTTCCGCGAGATCCCTTTCCGGCTCGGGCGCGGCTCAGTACTCGTTCTTGATGACGAAGTACGATCCGCGGATCGTCCCGGCGAGCTTCGACTTCTGGCGGGCGAACTTGAACCGCTGGGCGAGCTCCTCCGGAACGTCCATCCCGTCCGAGAGCTTGAACCCGACCGCTCGCTTCCTGGCGTCGTCGACGGTGTACATCACGTTGACCGACAGTCCGCTCTCGTAGAAGACGTAGGCCATCCGGATGTCCTCGACCTGGAAGGACGTGGCCTCCAGGGGCCTGGACGCGATGACGATCTCGCGTTCCTCCCGCAGGATCCGGTGCACCCAGTCGACGACCTCCGCGGCCTGGTCCGCGGGTTCCACGGTGAAGACGTGGTCGTACTTGTTCTTGAAGTAGCGGGCCTCGTTCGCCCGCAGGCCGGCGAGTGCGTCCGCGACGGGCGACGACTCCAGACCGACGGTCGATACGGTGCCGAAGTCCACGGCGTAGGTCATGGCGGATTCCTTCCCAGGGCACGGGCGGACGGCAGGGGCTTGGGGCAGTCCGCGCGAAGGGCGAGGTCACGCCCCCGAAGCGGCGCGGAACGGCTCGACCGGCGGGCGTGCCGTGCACTGGTTTCGCGCGCGGCTCCGGCGACGGAGGCGGGTCCTCGGCGGGCGCCGTCCGTGGCTCCGCCCCGCACCGCTTCACCGGCGCCGATCGTACTGGTCCGGAATGCTGCGGCCCCGGAGCGACCGACCGGCGTGTCCAGCGTGCGGCTAAGCACCGTTGATGCCGATGCCGCCGGAGTCGCGGGCCGGGATCCGCCCCGGGCCGCCGGGCGCCGAAGCGGACCGTGCGCCGACGACGGCCCCCGGCGCGGGGAGCAGGACGCCGGCCGGATCGTGGCGGGGCGGTGTCGAACTCGGTCGGCCGACGGGGTTTGCCCGACGTGATCGGGGTCAGAAGAGCGTCAGGGCGTCGCGCCTCCCGACCGGGCCATCCCCCCGGGTCGGTCGGGGTCAGCGCGCGACGCCCGTGCGGTTCCCAGGACCGTCGCCATCCCCCCGGTGGCGGCCCTGGGTCCGCCCTGCCCGGCTGACATGCGCCGGGCGTGGCCGGGGCGGCACAGCCCCCCCGGCCACCGATCGCCGACGCGGACGGCCGACGGCCTCTCAGGTGGCAGTGGGGTTCCCGGGTGGGCCCAAGGTCCGGCGGACGGCGTCGCGCAGCCAGTGGTGGGCCCGGTCGGCCGCGTGGCGCGGGTGCCACGCCATGCCGATCGTCACGGGCGGCAGTGCCAGCGGGATGTCCAGCAGGCGCAGTCCGAGGGCGAGCGCGTCGTCGGTGAGGGGCGAGGGCGCGGCACCGGGGAGTGCGGCCGGTACGAGGCAGACGACGTCACTGCGGGCGGCGAGGGTCATGGCGGCCAGGTGGCTGGGGAGGACGACGCCGACCCGCCGCTGGAGGTCCTGCTCGGCGAGGGCGGTGTCGAGGGGGCCGGTGAACCGGCCCCGGCGGCTGACCGCGACGTGCGGGGCGGCGGCGAGCCGAGCCGCGGTCAGGGGTCCTTCGGTCAGCGGATGGCCGGGCCGGACGGCCGCGACCATTCGCAGGCCCACCAGTTCCTCGACCCTGGTCTCGGGGTCCACATGGTCGATGGACCCCACCTCCAGGTCGATCCG
The DNA here is from genome assembly GCF_044540385.1 of Kitasatospora sp. NPDC086009. Classification (NCBI taxonomy): domain Bacteria; kingdom Bacillati; phylum Actinomycetota; class Actinomycetes; order Kitasatosporales; family Streptomycetaceae; genus Kitasatospora; species Kitasatospora sp. NPDC086009. The sequence goes on along the minus strand of NZ_JBITSA010000004.1, from coordinate 381,523 downwards.
GCCGTCGCGAAGGGCCGGGCCGGCCTCCAACTCCTCGGCCAGGAGCCGGAACGAGACTCCCGGCGCCTCCCGCTCGGCCAGGCGCAGCAGCCCGGGGGCCAGGGCCGCGCCGACCAGGTCGGCCGCCTGGAGGGTGAAGGTGGTGCGCAGGGTGGCGGGGTCGACGCCGGTCCCGGGGCTGAGCAGGACTCCGAGGCGCTGCACCACGGCCGCGGCCTCCTCGCGCAGGGCCTGGGCGCGCGGGGTGGGGACCATGGTCTGGCCGGCCCGGACCAGCAGCGGATCCTGCAGCGTGCGGCGCAGACGGGCCAGCGTGCGGCTCATGGCGGCGGGCGAGGTGTGCAGCCGGGCGGCGGCGCGGGTCACGCTGTGCTCGGCCAGCAGGGCGTCCAACGCGACGGCGAGATTGGCGTCGAGGACCGGATCCGGGCTGCTCACCAGCATCATTCCATTTCAGTCAATGATTGCGTGCCGAAGTTCCCATTGTGGCAGCACTGGAGTCCTCAGCAGGATGGGGGCCTACCGACCGGCACGAACCACGAGGTTTTTCATGATCGTCATTACCGCTCCCACCGGCAACATCGGCCGTCCGCTGCTGGCCCGGCTCCTGGAGTCCGCCCCCGCCGCGGGCGAGGAACTGCGCGTCGTGGTGCGCGACCCCGCCCGGCTTCCGGACGCGGCGCGCGGACGCGTGGAGGTGATCGCCGGCTCGCACGGGGACGCCGAGGTCGTCGACCGGGCCTTCCGGGGCGCGGACGCCGTCTTCTGGCTCGCCCCGCCGGACGCCTCCCTGACCCCGTACGACGCCTACAGCGGCTTCAGCGGACCCGCCGTGCGGGCGCTCGCCGAGCACGGCGTCGGCCATGTGGTGGGCGTCTCGGCGCTCGGCCGCGGCACCCCGCTCGCCGACCGGGCCGGCCTGGTCACCGCCTCGCTCGCGCTGGACGACCTCATCGCCCACAGCGGTGTCGCCTACCGGGCCCTGGCCAACCCGTCCTTCTTCGAGAACCTGCTGGAGGAGGCCGACTCGATCCGCGAGACCGGCGTCTTCACCGACGTCGTCGACGCCGACCGCAAGGCCCCGTTGGTCGCCGCCGCCGACATCGCGGCCGTCGCCGCCGGTCTGCTGCTGGACCGCTCGTGGACCGGCAACGGCAGCGTGCCCGTCCTCGGGCCGCAGGACCTGTCCCCCAACGACCTGGCCCGCATCATGACCGAGCAGTTCGGCCGCCCGGTCCGCTACGAGCGCCAGGCCTTCGACGACCTGTACACCACCCTCGTCCACTACGGCCTCAACGAGGCGTTCGTCCGGGGCATCGTCGACATGAAGCGGGCCAAGGACCAGGGCCTGGACGCCGGTGTCGTCCGTACTCCGGACACCGCCTCCCCCACCGGCTTCGAGCAGTGGTGCGCCCGGACCCTCAAGCCCGCCGTCCTCTCCTGAGGCCCCGCCGGCCTCTCCCGAGACCCCACCGTCCGCCGCCGGGACACCCGGTGGCGCGACGTACCGAGACCACCTGCCGCTCTGGAGGCACCCCGATGTCCGCTGAAGTCACCGAACCGCCGGTCACGGCGTTCATGCTCGTCAAGACCACCCCCGAGTGGCTCGCGCTGACCGTCCCGCAACGCGTCGAGGCCTTCACCACCCAGGTCCTGCCCGCGATCGAGGCCAGGACCACCGGTGTCCGGTCGCGCTTCTACGACACGGAGTTCTACTCCGCGCGCGTCACCGACGTCTGGGTGTGGGAGGCCGACAGCCACCACGCCTACCAGCTGCTCATCGACGCACTGCGTGAAACCCCGTTCTGGGACCGCTACTTCGAGGTCGTCGACCTTCTCGTCGGCACCGAGAACGGCTACGCCCGCACCTACGGCCTGGAGCCCGTCGCCACCATCGCCACCTGACGGACCGGCCCCCTCGCGCCGCCCTCCGGCCATCACCGGCCGTCACCGGCCGGAGGGCGGCGCGGCCGCGTCCCCGGGCCTGAGGCCGCTACCCACACACCCGCCCCGGCCCACGCCCCCGACAGGGGTGTGGGCCGGGGCGCGGTCACCGCGGCCGGGCGCCGACCCGGGACGAGCCGCCCACCGGGCGGCGGCGCCACCGGGCCGCGACAGCGAGCGGATCACGCGCCCGCGCGGCCCGCCACGGGTGTCAGGTACGACGGACGGCCCGGCGGCCGGCGCCGACGCTCGTACGGCGACGCCGGGGGGTGAGCGCGTGGGTGAGCGTCAGCACGAGGACGGCGGCCTCGCAGACGAGCGCGGCCGGCCCGAACCGGCCCTGCCACTCGATGATGCCGACCGCCACCCGCACGGGGACCATGGTGTCGAACAGCAGGTAGCCGGCGAACGCGGCCGCGGCCGGCACGACGCCGGCGATCCACGTCCACGGCGTGCCGCGCACGCCGAGCGGGACGGCGAGGAGCAGGCACAGGGCGCTGAGGCCGGCGACCACCGAGACGTCCGGGTTCTGGCCCCAGAGGGCGGCCACCAGCGGCACATGGAGTGCACCCGTCATCACCAGGGCCGCGGCGGCGGGCCACCGGAGCGGCGGGCGCTCCTCGCGGGGCCGTGCCCTCGACAGCACCCGCGCCGGCGGCAGAGCGGCGGCGTCGGGCACGGCCTGCTCCGTGGCGGCCGCCAGGGGTTCCGTGTCGTCACCGCTCGTCGAGGGCCCGGCCGGCCGGTCCGCGACCGGGGCGGGCCGGAGCAGCTGGACGAGGTGGGCGACATCGGCCACCGGGCGCAGCGACGCGGCCGCGTGCAGGGCCGCCTGGATGCCGCTGTCGGCTTCGGCCGCGAGCAGGGCGGTGAGGTGGGCGACGTCGCCCGTGGGTCTGGTGAGGACGGCGGCGCGCAGGATCTGGTCGGCGCCGGTGCTGTCGCGGGGTCTCAGGAGGATCAGGAGGCGGACCAGGTCCTCGACCGGGCGGGCGGCGACCGCTCCGTGGAGGACCGGGGCCAGGGTCGGTGTGTGGGCCGGGTTCAGGTGGCAGAGCAGATCGGCGACTTCCTCCACCGGGCGGCTGGCCGCGGCGCTCATCATCGCCGCCGCGAGGTCGCCGCCGAGCGGGACGGGGGACGGCTGGTTCACCCGCAGGGGAACGGGGGTGAGGTCGGGGGCTGCGGTGTCGGGTACGGAACCCGACCCCGAGACAGGCAGGGTTATGGTCAGGGGGCGGGACATCGAGGTCTCCTGGATCGGGGGAACGGGCCGGCGCCGGGCCGGGCCGGCGAAGGAAGCAAACGGATCTGCCCGGTTCAAGCCTGGCCCGCGTTACGCCGACTGCCACTCCAGGCGATCATTCGGGCGACGCCCGAGCCGCACCGGTGCGGCGGGCCGGCGTTCCCCTCCCCGGTGAGCTGTCCCAGCACGGCCGCCTGCCGCGGCGACCACCCTTTCGGGGAGGACCTTGGTCCGGACACACGGCGGCGGGGGGGCCCCCCCCCGGGGGCGCCCCCCCCCCCGGCCCCCGCGGGGGGGGGGGCGCGGCCACCGCGCTACCCGCGGCCGGCCGCCCCCGCGCCAGGACCCACACGGCC